>DLMG01000056.1 GCA_002479245.1 Verrucomicrobia subdivision 3 bacterium UBA7542
GTGGAAATCGTTCAAATCGTTTCGGTTTCTGAACCGAATCCAATTCCACTGAACATAAGCTACGCGGGCGGCAATGCCACCCTGACTTGGACCAACTCGGTCTTTAACCTTCAATCAGCTACAAATGTCGGCGGACCCTACACCACAGTGTCGGGAGCTGTCAGTGGTTACATTGTGCCGGCTGGCGGAGGTCAGAAATTCTATCGCCTGTATTGGAGCGGTCAGCAATAGGAATGGTCAATAATTGAGCATACATCATTAAGGCTGCAAAATGGCCAGTGCACTCCATTCGCGAAACTGGCACCCGCACCGTCGGGAAGGTCCCAGTCGGCAATAGTCTGGGCGCTCCATGCGAGGTTGCTCGTCAGGAAAACCATTTCGCGGAGTTCGACGTCCACGTCGACGAGGGCGGTGACGCGGCGCAGTTCGACGGGATAATGTTTGGCGGCGGGGCCGGTCAGGGCGATCAGATAGTCGCGCAAAATGTTTCCACACGTTCCGTTCTGAAGTTTTTGGACGACCTGGCATGGCAGGTTGTCCTTGGCGCGGGTGACCCAGAAGACGCCCCGCATCGAAAGGTCGGCCAGATGAAGCAATTTACGAGGATCAAACAGCCGCCAGAGAATACAATTTGCTTTTGAATGGGCCGAAGCAATGACTCGAAACCAGTATTTACAAATTTACGGCGCCAAAACTAACAACCCACATAAACCAGACCAATACATATGAAATTAAAAACCCTGCCGATCTTTCTGGCGTTTTTGCTCATGGGCGTGGCGGACGCCATGGGCCCCATGTCTGACGCGGTAAAGAACCAGTATCAACTCAGCAACGTCATGGCCACGCTGCTCTCATTCTTTGTTTACATCGCCTTCGCTGTTTTCAGCGTGCCGGGCGGCTTGATGGCGTCGCGCATCGGCAAGAAGAAGCTGCTGCTTCTGGGGCTGGGCATCAACGCCCTGGCGCTGTTGGTGCCCAGCTTGATGTCGCCGGGTTTTGCCATGCTGCTGGCCTGCATATTCCTGCTGGGAATCGGCACCACTTTTTTGCAGGTCGCCGGCAATCCCATCATGCGGGACGTGAGCGCGGAGGGCAATTACAGCCGCAATCTCAGCTTTGCCCAAGGCATCAAGGGGCTTGGCAGTACGGCGTCCACCTATCTGGTTACAGCCATCACCGCCTTCGTTTTATTCAAGGGCATGGGCTGGCGAAGCAGCTTTCCGCTCTTCTTCATACTCATGGCCATTGCCTTCGTGGCGGTGGCGATGCTGAAGGTCGAGGAGAGCAAGGTGGACAAACCACCAGGTCTAGGCGGCTCCCTGGCGCTCCTGGGCCAGCCCGTTTTTTTCTTTGCCGTGCTGGGCATATTTCTTTATGTGGGCGCGGAAGCCAGCATGGGGCGGTTTTTGTTTCCGTCCATGAAATCCATCGGCATGGACGAAAAGACCGCCGGCAGTTTTGGCCCCGCGCTTTTCTTTCTCCTGCTGACCATCGGGCGGCTTCTGGGTGGCGCTGTGCAGATGGTGATGAGTCCGCGCACCTGTTTTCGCCTCTCGGCTGCATTGGGGCTACTGGGCGGCGCGGCGTTGATGACCGGCTCTCAAGCGTTCGCGATTGCCGGCGTCATCGCCGCCGGACTGGGCTTCGCCAACATCTGGCCGATGCTGTTTTCCATTACCGTCGAAGAGAAGCCCGAACGCGCCAATGAATTGAGCGGCCTGATGTGCATGGCCATTTCCGGCGGCGCGCTTGTGCCACTGCTCATGGGCAGGCTTGTGGATAATGGCATGAAATCCATGGCATTCATCATTCCCGTCGGGTGCTTCGCTTACCTGCTTCTGCTCTCGCTCAAAGGCGGCAAAAGAACAGTCCAACAACCGATACCCGAAACCAGCGCCAGAAACCAATATGAATTGCAATAATGACAGCCGGGTGGTGATGACCTTGGACGCCGGTGGGACAAATTTCCGTTTCTCGGCCATGCGCGGTGCAAAACAAGTTACACGAACCGTAGCCATGTCTTCGGAAGGCAACGATTTGCAGTGCTGCCTTTACAGGATCGTTGCCGGCTTCCTACAGGTGCGTGAGATGTGTCCTGCGCCGCCGGTGGCCATCAGCTTTGTGTTTCCCGGCCCGGCGGATTATCCAAATGGCATCATCGGCGACCTTGGCAACCTCCCCTGCTTTCGCGGCGGAGTTGCGTTGGGGCCGATGCTTCAAGAAAAATTTGGCATCCCGGTATTTATCAACAACGACGGCGACTTGTTTGCGTATGGAGAGGCCATCGCCGGTTTTCTGCCTTATGTGAACGGCCTGTTGGAAAAGGCGGGCAGCCCGAAGCGATACAATAATCTTTTTGGCGTCACACTGGGCACCGGATTCGGCGGCGGGATCGTGCGCAATGGCGAGTTGTTCATCGGCGACAACTCGATGGCCGGTGAAGTCTGGCTTTTGCGCAACAAACTGGCTCCTGAAATGAACGCGGAGGAAGGTTCCTGCCTCCGGGCGGTTCGCCGGGTTTATGCTCAAGTCGCGGGCATTGCCTTTGATCAGGCACCCGATCCAAAAGACATCGAAGCCATTGCGCGGGGGAAGCTCAAAGGCCATCAGGCGGCGGCCGTGGAGGCTTACCGCCGGTTGGGTGAGGTGGTGGGAGATGCCATGGGAAACGCCCTGACGCTGATCGACGGTTTGGGGGTCATTGGCGGCGGGTTGTCCAAGGGCCATGAATTGTTTCTTCCGGCACTGCTCGCGGAGATCAACGGATTTTACACGGGGCCGGACGGCAAAAAATTTCACCGGTTGGCCTCCACCGCATTCAACCTCGAAGACCCAGCGCAAATAGGAAAATTTCTTAATGGCGAGGTTCGCGAAATTATCGTTCCTGAGAGCAGGCAAAAGATTAAATACGACCCGTTGCAGCGCATTGGCGTGGGAGTGTCCCGCCTCGGCACCAGCGTGGCTGTCGCAATGGGCGCCTACGCCTTTGCTTTGAACAAATTGAATCAAATCAGTTTCGGCCAATAACGAGAGATGCCGCGACATTTCTGTGCGGATTTCTTGAAAAACAAACATCTGGATGAAAAAGCGGTTTAAGAATTCATGGTTCTGGCACAGCGGCTGTCCCACAGGATCAGCCAAAGCCCGCCAGACAGGCTTGTTGTGGCGGGCCCAGAAAGCGACCGTCGTCACCGGCTGGCTTGACTGTGGTTTTCATTTTCATGCCCTGCCTTGTGGCAGGGCGCAAACCCGCAAGCCAACCTTTTTTTATCCCTCAACCCTTAACCCTATGAGTCAGCAGTGAAAACAAATCATTCTGTCTCCGCTGCTAGTTCTCGCCAATGCCACTCGCAGCATGGCATGTGTTCGAAAGTTCAGTGCCGTAGCGAGGTGGTTATTCATGGCAAACGCAAGTATGAACGGCATCCAAATCGTCAAGAATCCGTGATGCCAGGCCGTTAAACACTAAAAAACTATTTATAGTATATGAAAACGTCGTACCCCATGAACCAGCGGTCCTTCCCTCAAACTCAATCAATTTTCAGCCCCCTACTGATTTGTGTTTTGAGCGCGGCTTTTCTCTTGAGCCTCACCACCGCCTCCTCGCAGACGGCCGGAACGATATGGCCTTTGGGTGATTCGATCACCGATGGCTATGACCCTCAGCCCGGAGATGCTCCCGGCGGCGGGTACCGAACCGAGGTTTACCTCCGGCTGATCGCAGCGGGAATCAACTTCAGCTACGTGGGCAGTTCGGCTGACAATCCTTCAGCCATTCTTTACGCTGCCGGCGCCAATTACACCTCGCATGATGGCCATAATGGTTATACCGTTGCGGAAATCGACGGCAATCTGACCGCCAACGATGGCACGTCGGCGAATAATGGTGGATTCTGGATCAGCGGGGGGAACGGAACAGGCCGGGGCCCCATCAATCCGTCAATTATCCTTCTGGAAATCGGAGGGAACAACGTCTCGGCATATGGAACAACAGCCGGCCAGATATATGCGCTGCTTACAAATCTACTGGACGATCTTAAGGCGGATCTTCCCAATGCACAAATATTCGTTGCCAGTCTGGTGCCGAGAACGGATGCTAGTTGGGCGGAAAGCACGTCGGTGCAATATAGCGCTTTGATAGCGGCAAACCTTTCGTCATTTGGTCCCAATTTCCATTTTGTGGATCTTCATGCGAATTTCCCTGCCAATGGTCTTGGGCCTGATGGCCTCCACCCCAACCTCGTCGGATATAATTGGATGGGGGATCAGTGGGCCAATGCCATCATCGCATACCTGGGTGGAGGCGGCGGTCCTGCTCCGGTGATAACCAGTGCCACAAC
>DLMG01000064.1 GCA_002479245.1 Verrucomicrobia subdivision 3 bacterium UBA7542
TTGCGCGGCAACCAGCGCGTGACCGACCCGAATCCCGAAGACAAATTCCAGGCGCTCGACAAATACGGACGCGACCTCACCGCGCTGGCGCGGCAGGGAAAGATTGATCCGGTCATCGGGCGCGACGAGGAAATCCGCCGCGTCATGCAGGTGCTCACGCGCCGTACGAAAAACAATCCGGTGCTCATTGGCGAACCCGGCGTGGGCAAGACGGCCATTGCCGAAGGTCTGGCCCGGCGCATCGTGAGCGGCGACGTGCCGGAATCGCTGAAAAACAAGCGGCTGGTGGCGATGGATCTCAGCGCGATGATTGCCGGCGCGAAATATCGCGGCGAATTCGAAGACCGGCTCAAGGCGTTCCTCAAGGAAATTGCCGCCAGCGAAGGCAAAATCATTTTGTTCATTGACGAATTGCACACCATCGTCGGCGCGGGCGCGGCGGAGGGCGCGACGGACGCAGCGAACATCATGAAACCACAGCTCGCGCGCGGCGAATTGCGCTGTGTGGGCGCGACAACGCTCGACGAATACCGCAAGCACATCGAAAAAGACCCGGCGCTCGAACGCCGGTTCCAGCCGGTCCAGGTCGCCGAGCCGACGGTGGAGGCGACCATCGCGATTTTGCGCGGATTGAAGGAGCGGTACGAAGTACATCACGGCGTGCGCATCCAGGATTCGGCGCTCGTGGCGGCGGCGACATTGTCGCATCGGTACATCACCGACCGGTTTTTGCCGGACAAGGCGATTGACCTGGTGGACGAGGCGGCGTCGCGCATCAAGATGGAGCTGGATTCCAAGCCGACGGAGCTGGACCAGCTTGACCGGCAGATTTTGCAACTGGAAATCGAACGAACTTCGCTGTCCAAAGAAAAGGACGCCGTGAGCAAGGAACGGCTCAAGCGGCTCGATGGCGAACTGGCGAATTTGAAAGAAAAATCCAAGGCCCTCACCGCGCAATGGCAGAATGAAAAAGCCGCCGTTAATGCTGTCAGTGTGGTTCAAACGCAACTGGAACAGGCAAAGCTGGAATTGGAACAGGCGCAGCGGCGCGGGGATTTGACAAAATCCGCCGAAATCCAGTACGGCAAGATTCCGGATTTGGAAAAGAAACTGGCGGCGATGGAACGTGCTGCCGGCGTCCCGCCGGCAGGCAAAGTCGGGCAAGATGCCCGACCCACGTTGTTGCGCCAGGAAGTCACGGACGAGGACATCGCCAAGGTCGTGGCGGCGTGGACTCACATTCCCGTGAGCCGGATGCTCGAAGGCGAACGGCAGAAGCTGGTGAAGATGGAGGAACGGCTGGCGCAGCGCGTGGTCGGGCAGAAAGAAGCCATCAAGGCCGTGTCCGATGCCGTGCGCCGTGCCCGCAGCGGATTGCAGGACCCAAACCGGCCCATCGGCTCATTCATTTTTCTCGGCCCGACCGGTGTCGGCAAAACCGAGACCGCCCGGGCACTGGCGGAATTTTTGTTCGACGACGAAAACGCGATGATCCGCATCGACATGAGCGAATACATGGAGAAACACACCGTGTCGCGGCTCATCGGCGCGCCGCCGGGCTACGTCGGTTACGAGGAAGGCGGGCAATTGAGCGAGGCGGTGCGGCGCCGGCCGTATTCGGTGGTGTTGTTCGACGAGATTGAGAAGGCGCATCACGACGTCTTCAACGTGCTGTTGCAGGTGCTCGACGACGGCCGGCTCACGGACGGGCAGGGGAGGACGGTGGATTTCAAGAACACCATCGTCATCATGACCAGCAATCTCGGCTCGCCAATCATCCAGGAAAGTTTGGAGTCCCGCCTTCAGGCGGAATCGGGGCGGGGTGCAGCAGGAAAACCGCCTAAAGGCGGAACTCCGAACAAAATTTCGGACGAGCTTCATGATCGCATCATGGCCGAATTGAAACGGCATTTCCGGCCGGAATTCCTGAATCGCGTGGACGACGTGATTATTTTCCAGAGCCTCGACGAGGAGGAATTGTCGCGCATCGTGGACATCCAGCTTGAACGGCTGAAGAAACGGCTCGCGCAACAGCAGCTCACGCTCGACGTGGATGCCGCCGCGAAGAAGCTGCTGGCGACGGAAGGTTACGACCCGCAATTCGGCGCGCGCCCGCTCAAACGCGCCGTGCAGGAACGCATCCTCAACCCGCTGTCGATGCGCCTGCTCGAAGGTGAGTTCAAGCCGGGGGATAAAATCAAAGTTTCAGCCAATGATGGAGGGCTCGTGTTTGCGAAGAAGTAATTGTGCAGCACTCCCCCAAAAATGTTTCGTTAATTGTTATCTGGAGTATTGACGGGTGCCGCTGGTGCCCGGGTGAAAATTTTCAGCTTGTCCAGCACCGGCAGGACGGCAATGAGGACCGGAATCAGGATGTCATCGCTCACGAAATGGCCGGTATAATTGGCGGTCAAAAGTGACACGGTGAGGATAAGCAGCAGCAACGTTTTCCAGGGCGGAACCGGTTTGACATCATAGTCCCCGGCCAGCACATCCATGTCCTTTTCCACTTGTTTCAGCCGTTCTTTGAAGGACTGATGTTTGCCGGGAAGCGGGATGAGTTCGATCACGTACCAGAGATTGACGGCCAGATACAAAAACGACATGCCGATAACAAATCTTTCCAGGGGTTCGTCCGGCGTGGCGTTGTGGCCAAAGATGGAAAACATGGTCGAAAAGGCTAATCGCGAGGCGGCGATGCCGACGAGGATGCACAGGAACCAGACGTAGAAATAAACCTGCCACCTGTAAGAATTGTCGAAACCAGCAAACGCATTGATGATCGCAATGAGGCTTAAAATCAGCAACGGAATCAACAGGGGCGGATGGGAGACAATCAAAGGAGCTTGCAGCGCGATATAAAGGCCGACCAAAGTCCAGACCAGCAGGATTTCCTTGTCGATGTGCACCAGAATTTTTTTCTTGAAGCAAAGGGCGTAGAAGACGGCAAAGAAACACGCCACCATGAACAGGTGGAAGGACAGATTGTAAGAGTGCTCATGCTTTCCCGGTATCAAGCCCAGCACCGAGCCGGCGCAGCAGGCCAAAATCATACGGGCGTCTTTCAAGCTCAATTGGCCGAGGAGCAGGAATACCGCCTGAACCAAAACGCCGGCGTAAAACAGGGCAATCGCTTCGGAATTCACGGGAAAACAATCGGGATGATGAACAAGCTTTCATCACCGGTCAAGACGGGCAAAGGTGCGGTAGTGTCTTAATTTGGAATTGTAGTGTCGGCGCTGTGCACCGCGTCAATACCATATGCACAGACCGGCGCGAAAGGCGTGACTGGTCTGGTCGTATTGACGCAAGGTCTGGCCGTAGCCGGTGAAGTATTGCAATTGAATGGCCGGGTTGAAATGGGAACGATGCGGCAGATTGAATCTCAAGTCGAACAGCAGGCCGGCATGGCTGCCTTCGTCGCCGATGCGAAGCCGGGTGGCGAATTGAATTTTTTCTCCACCTTGGGGATCTGTCCAGGCCAGGGCGCCGAGCAGATCGGCGTAACCGCGGTAGTCAGGCAGGTCCGGGTTGTTGCTGCCCAGGGTGAGGTAGTACCAGGCACGCGTTTGGAAGGTAAGCTGGAAATGGGCGGGCAGGTCAAACCGGGCGGTGGGTTGCAGGTAAATCGTGTTTAAACTGCGTTCCATGGACCCGCCCCGGCCATTGGATTCATGCTCGTAACCGCCTTGCAGATCGAGCTGGAAGCGGTCCTTCTGAAAAATGCCGGGATAAAAAAGAAACGCCGACGGTTTGTAGCTGGTATCGTAGAAGGACGGGTCCCGGGAGAACAGGTCCCAGAACGACGTCTGCGTGTAGGCAAAATACGAATGTGCCAGGGGATTCCAATCGCCCGTGAGATCAAACAGTTTGTATTTCAGGCTGAACTGAAATTCGGCGCCGGGGTACTGGCCCAGGAGGAAATAAATCGGCTCGTAGCCGTAAATATGTCTGCCGAGAAACTCCATGAGCAGAAGTGAGGGCGCGGCGCTGGTTGCCGGGGTCGCGGGGGTCCCGGCAGGGTTGTTTTTCACCAGGATGACCACCTGATTGTAATTGCTTGCGTCCAATGTCACCTGGCCGCCGAGGGTTGAAGGAACGTCGAACAGATATTCCTGTTTCACGAAACTGCCGGGGGCGATAGTGGCCTCAATCCCGCTGCGGTTGGTCAGCGCCAGAACGGTTTTGAACGAGTTGGTGCCCGAGGTAAGCGTGCCATCGAGATTCGGCTCGAAGGTCCGGCGGACCTCGTTGGACGAGTTGTTCTGGCAATAAAGCCAGACATCGCCCCGGGTGCCGGCGGTCAGCGGCTGGGAGGGGGAAACCAGAACGCAAGTGACCTCTTGCGCCCGGGCGGATGCCGGATTGGTCAGGATCAGGACGGACAAAAGCAACCCGGATCTGGTGCTGCTCCCAACGAATGATTTTGCCAGTCTTGAAAGACATTTCACGGCCGGACGATTCAACAATTGAAGCGAAATCTTGTCAAGTTGGTAACCACGCGAGAATTTTTTAACGCATCCGCCTACGTCCCGCATTGCGGGACTTCGGTGGACAGGAAGACGCAGAGACGCAGAGTTTTAACCGCTGATTGACGCTGATGTTCACTGATTCAAAAAGGCTGCAAGGCCGAAAAGCGCCGTGCAGGCCTGTCTCGCCGGAGCCGGCGGAGGCGGAAACACATTCTCAATCCGCTGTCGCTGCGCCTGCTCGAAGGTGAATTCAAGCCCGGCGATAAAATCAAAGTTAGCGCGAAGGATGAGGAATTGGTTTTACAGAAGAAATAAACCGCAGAGGGTGGAGTTAAAGAGACTGTCTCAAAAGTTATT
>DLMG01000417.1 GCA_002479245.1 Verrucomicrobia subdivision 3 bacterium UBA7542
CCTTAAGTTGACGCGTATGCGCACTGCGGGATGAATTACGCGGTCAAGAGCAGTTTTCTGTTGAGCTTCTTAGAATCCGTTCCCGCCATTTCGGCCAAACTCAAAGAGCCAATCACGGCTGACCGGAAGTTTGAGGACGTGGTGAAGTCGGCGCAGAATGCGGCAGTGCTGGTGCTGGTGTATTGAACTCCGCGACGGGGGCGGTGTTTCCGTTCGGAGGTTCAGCGGAGCGTTTCGGAGAATAGCAACACCGCTTCGGTCGCGCTCAAATCGGGTCGGCGCAAAGCTTTTTGGAAAAACCGATGCCGCTGGTTATTTTGCCGGCGCCGGTTCCGGCGCGACCGCGCCGCTTTTCGGCTGTGTAGAGCAGACATTCCTGTCTGCTGGTGGCGGAACTTTCCAGTTCCGCTTCAGGCGACTGGCCGCCGTCGCGCCGGAGCGGCGCTTTGGCGCGCCGCGAAGGCGGAAAAGTCGCCCGAACCCGCAGGCTGGAAAGCCCGCGCTACTTTTTCGCCTGCGGCCTCAGCAACAATGTGAGCGCCGCGCCAAGCGAATGGAGTAACATTGACGTCGGGCCGGTGACGGAAGCCGATTGGCGCAATGACTTGCTCAAGCCGTCGGACGTGTCGTTCTGAAAATCAAGCCCTCAGTCTTGATAACAGGATTTGCTAATTTCTGTTATTTATGGCAGGGTGTGGCAAAAGAAAATTTACCCCTGATTTATGAATGTTTCTCTGACGCCGGAATTGGAAAAATTTGTGGCAAAGGAAGTGGACAGCGGCCTTTACCAGACCGCCAGCGAAGTCGTCCGCGCCGGCCTGCGCCAGCTCAAGGAAGCGCGAGAGACGCGGGCGGGGCGCCTGCCGGCCACGCGGGATGAACTGGAAGCACAGTTGGTGCAGGCGATCGGCTCGTTGGATGCTGGCCGGGGCGTGAGCGGCGAAACCGTGTTCCGTCAACTCCGCAAACGGATCAAGGAAGCGCGTGGCTGAATTCATCCTGGCCTCCGGCGTCGAGAACGAACTGTGGGCGATTTGGGAACACATTGCCGACGACAATCCAGATGCGGCGACGCGGGTTGTCGAGGCGGCTTATAAGACCTTCAAGACGCTGGCCGCAATTCCCGGCCTTGGCCGGTTGCGGAAATTCCGCAATCCGCGATTGAAGGGTGTTCGTTCGTGGCTGGTGTCGGGCTTTGAGAACTACATAATTTTCTATCGCGCCATTCCCGAAGGAATTGAAGTGCTGCACGTTTATCACGGCGCCAGGGACATCGAAGCGCTGCTTGGCGAAACGATGTAATTGAAGTTGGTTATCTTGCCGGCGCCGGCTCTGTCACGACCGCGCCGCTTTTCGGCTGTGTAGAGCAGATATTCCTGTCTGCTGTGGCGGAACTTTCCGGTTCCGCTTCAGGCGACTGGCCGCCGTCGCGCCGGAGCGGCGCTTTGGCGCGCCGCGAAGGCGGAAAAGTTGCCCGAACCCGCAGGCTGGAAAGCCCGCGCTACTTTTTCGCCTGCGGCCTCAGCAACAATGTGAGCGTCGCGCCCGCGATGAGCAGGATGCCAGCAGTGATGAAGGAGGATTTGTAATTTGTGAGTGCGGCATTGGAGGAATGTCCAATGTCCGGGGCCGTGGCGAAAATTTTGTCGTCAATTAAAATTTATTTTTTGACCACACCGAGCGGCAGAACGACTTTCCCATAAAGTTCATTCAGAACTTGCGCGAGGCCGGTGTAAATCGCCGAAAAGCCGCACACGAGTCCTTCGTAGCCGGTGAAATGTTTGAAATCCGCGCCCGCAGCGGCGTAATCGCCATATGCCAGCAGGAAGAAAAGAACGGTCAGCGTGCCAAAGACGACTTGCAAGGCGCGATTCAGGCGGAACGTACCGAGGAACATGACCCCGGTGAATAGTCCCCACATGGCGAGATAGGCGGCCATGGCGGTTTCATTCGCCGGCGCGCTCAGATTCAATTTGGGCAAAACAATCAGCGTCACCAGTGACAGCCAGAAGAGGCCGTAGGAAATGAAAGCGGTGGCGGCAAAGGTGTTGCTCTTTTTCCATTCCATGATGCCGGCGATGACTTGCGCAATGCCGCCGTAACAAATGCCCATCGCCAGAATCATGGCGTTCAGCTCGAAAAAGCCGGCGTTGTGCAAATTCAACAGCACGGTCGTCATGCCGAAACCGAGCAGGCCGAGCGGTGCGGGATTCGCGGTGGTATCTTTGATTTGAATGACTGTTGGTTCGCTCATAATGGTGGGAGTTGATTTGTTTAACGGAATGGGAGTCTGGGAAATCAACGCTGTGTCACTCATGGTTGGGTTCTTTCTGGGTTAAGGGTCTGGTTCATTCTCCGCCCGCTCAATGGGCCAGCTTGATGGC
This sequence comes from Verrucomicrobia subdivision 3 bacterium UBA7542, assembly GCA_002479245.1. Classification (GTDB taxonomy): domain Bacteria; phylum Verrucomicrobiota; class Verrucomicrobiia; order Limisphaerales; family UBA11358; genus UBA11358. Next base: position 2,385 of record DLMG01000417.1, read on the forward strand.
GGCCAGTTGCTTTGCAATCTTGATGTCTCTTGGTTTCTTCATTTCGATCCGGATGCCGGTTCCTTCCGCATACCGTCGGGCTTCGTCGATGATTTTAATGACGCTTTGAGGAAGACCGCTTTGGCGCGCTGCCTGTACCGCTTTGTCGCCGAGGGCGAAAGACACGAAAAAGCATCCTTGGCATGGAGTGAGGTACAGAATATTCCGGTCCTTGAGCTTCAGCCGCAGTGACCAGCCGGCTTTGCGTGAGTAAGAATTCCACTCCTGAACGGTCAAGTTGTGCTCGTCGGCCAACCCGGCCAGCAGTTGGTCCCAGAGTGCTTTGGACGGTCCCAAGGCCGCAGTCAATTCCGCCGCGGTGGGCTTCTTCGGTTTGTCTATGAACGCATTTGGCAGCATGGTTCAGTTTCCGTCGGAACGGAGCGCGGCTTGTCCCAAGCCGCAGCGGCCCGGATTGCCGAATGAGCGCACGAAATGCCACAGGTCTTGGGTTGCCGAACGCGCTGCGGGTTGAGACAACTCGCGCTCCGCCGGCTCCCCAGACTCTCGACCCTCAACTTTCATTGCGTTGCTAAAACCGTTGTCGAGGACGAAGGACCCGCCTTCGCCTGGCTACGGCGGGCAGGCGAGGACGATTTACGCCACCTGTCACTCGTCACCCACCACTCGGCCCTCAACTCTCAACTGCACCCCGAATGCCTTCGGGGCTCAACCCTCACAACAACTTTTATTGCTTCCCCTTCACCAGTGCCTCCACAACGTGCGGATCGGCCAGGGTGGACGTGTCGCCAATCTGGTCCACGGCGTTCTCGGCAATCTTGCGCAAAATGCGGCGCATGATTTTGCCCGAACGCGTCTTCGGCAGGCCAGGCGCGAATTGTATCTTGTCCGGTACCGCAATCGGCCCGATTTCCTTGCGGACGTGATTGGCCAGTTCTTTCTTGAGTTCGTCGCTTTCCTTGACGCCGTCCTTGAGCGTTACAAAGGCGTAAAGTCCCTGCCCCTTGATGTCGTGCGGCATGGGCGCGACGGCGGCCTCGGCCACCTTCGGATGGCTGACCAGCGCGCTCTCGACTTCCGC
>DLMG01000333.1 GCA_002479245.1 Verrucomicrobia subdivision 3 bacterium UBA7542
AATGTTTATCTGCCGCCGGGAACCTGGATTGATTATCAAACCGGAAAATCCTACGACGGCGGCTGGCAAAAAATCGAGGCCGGCAAACTTCCGGTCGTGATGCTCGTGCGTGACGGCACGGTGCTGCCGCAAATCAAGCTCGCGCAATCCACCCTGCAGATGGATTGGTCGCAACTGGATCTCGTGGTCTTCGCCAAAGACGCCCAGACCGCCAAAGGCCTGGTTTATCTGCCCACGGACAATGTGCTGCGCGAGCTATCGTTGAACAAGAGCGGCAACACGTTCAAACTGGCGGACGATCCGCTGTCTGGCAAAGTCATCTGGAGTATAAAACAACCGTTCGGGCAGCGATAACCCAGGAATAACCGGACAAAAGGCGCACACTTTCGCGGCGACAAATACGTGAAATGTTCGTTTTTTATCGGTAGGCGGACCAAGTTTTTGCACAAATCTAACATCATGAAATGCCGAGCACATTCACTGCCTGCACTTTGCCTGCTTTGCACCGTGCTCATCACGCCGGCTCACGCCCAATATCAATATCCATTTCAAGACCCGAACCTGCCGGAGGAAGTGCGCGTCACCAACATGGTTTCGTTGATGACGTTGGATGAGAAAGTGGACCTGCTGCGATTTCGTTCCGGCGTTTCACGGCTCGGCATCCCGCGGCTGGGTTCCGTCGAGGGCATTCATGGCGAAGCAATGGGAGGAGTGGCCAACTGGGCCCCGAATCCACCCATCCCGACGACCATATTTCCGCAAGGGATTGGCATGGCCGAAACCTGGGACACGGAGGTTCTCCGCCAGGCGGGCGCAGTGGAAGGTTACGAAGTGCGGTACATCGCGCAGAATAAAAATTACCACCACACAAACCAGCTCGTCGTCTTTGCGCCAAACGCGGATTTGGGCCGCGATCCACGCTGGGGCCGGACGGAGGAATGTTACGGGGAGGACCCCTTCTTCAATGGAACGATGGCGGTGGCGTTCATCAAGGGACTCCAAGGCGACCACCCGAGGTATTGGCAGACCGCATCGCTGTTGAAACATTTTTTTGCCAACAGCAATGAAGACGGCCGCGATAGTTCCTCGTCCGATTTCGACGAACAACTTTTCCGTGAATATTATTCCGTACCGTTCCGGATGGGGTTCGAGGAAGGTGGCGCACGGTGCTTTATGGCGTCCTACAACGCCTGGAATAAAACTCCCTGCACCGTTCAGCCGGTCATCAAAAATGTGGCCATGAAGGAATGGGGCGTGGACGGAATCATTTGCACCGACGCCGGCGGCTATCGCAACCTCGTCAATCAATACCATTATTTTGCCACCACGAATGAAGCGGCCGCGGCCTGCATCAAGGCAGGCATCAACCATTTTCTGGACAATTATCGCGCCGGCGTGACTGGCGCGCTCACCAACAAACTCCTTTCGGAAGCCGATCTCGACGAGGCCATCAAAGGCGTGTTGCGAATCCATGTCCGGCTCGGTTTGCTGGATCCGCCAACGAACAATCCCTACGCCGTCATCGGCACGATCTCCGAACCCGAACCGTGGACCACGCCGGAACACAAGGCCGTTGCGCGGCTGGTGACGCAGAAATCCATTGTCTTGCTTAAGAACTCGGAGAATCTTCTGCCGCTGGATAAGACCAAACTCAAGTCCATCGCCGTCATCGGCCCGCGGGCGAACGAGGTCCTGCTCGACTGGTACAGCGGCATGCCGCCTTACATGGTCACGCCACTGCAAGGCATCACCGACAAGGTTGGCCCCGGGATCACCGTGAGCTTCGCCACCAATAACGCCTACGGCGAGGCCGTCAAAATCGCCCGGGCCGCCGACGTGGTGATTGTGTGTGTCGGAAATCATCCCAACGGTGACGTCACGAACTGGGCAAAGGTCGCCCTGCCCAGTTACGGCCGGGAAGCCGTGGACCGAAAGTCCATCACCCTGGAGGACGAGAAGCTGATCAAGCAAGTTTATCGGGCAAATCCAAAAACCGTCGTTGTGCTCATTTCCAGCTTTCCGTATGCAATCAACTGGACCCAAAAACATGTTCCGGCGATTGTTCATATGACGCATTGCAGCCAGGAGGAGGGGAACGCACTGGCGGACGTCCTGTTCGGCGATTACAACCCGGCCGGGCGGCTGGTCGAGACCTGGCCAGTGTCACTCAAGCAACTGCCGCCCATGATGGATTACAACATTCGACATGGGCGCACTTACATGTATTTCAAGGGCAAAACTCTGTATCCCTTCGGCTATGGCTTGAGCTACACGACGTTCGAATATTCCGATTTAAAAACGAGTGCGCCGACACTCGCCAAAGACGGCTCCCTTACCGTGAGCGTAAATGTTAGAAATACCGGCAACCGGGCGGGCGAAGAAGTCGTCCAGCTTTACACCAAACGTCAGAAATCGGCGTTGGAACACCCGATTCAAGAACTCCGGGGATTCAAACGGGTGGCATTTCAACCCGGCGAGCAGAAGACGGTTGAAATCCCTTTGACAGCGAAATCGCTGGCCTATTGGGACGAAGCTCAACATGGCTGGACCGTTGAGAGCGGGGTGATTGAGGTCCGTGTTGGCGGCTCTTCGGCGGACACACGTTTAAAATCTGCCATCACCGTCGAGTAATTCTAACGTATGGAAAAATCTGTTAAATTCCGTGGCGCCGTCGGGCTGATCGCGCTGGGTTTGGCCTGCTCTGCGCTGGCGCAATCCATGAATTCCCAGCCCCCGCCATCAGAGCCGTATCTCTGGCACAACGTGGCCATCGGCGGTGGCGGGTTTGTCACCGGCATCATCCCTCATCCCTGCCAAAAAGGTTTGATGTATGCACGCACCGACGTTGGCGGCGCCTATCGCTGGGACGACTTCGTCCAACGATGGATTCCCCTCACCGACGGGATTGGCGATGTTGATTTTACCGGCATTGAAAGCCTCGCGGTGGATCCTTCCGATACCAACCGCGTTTATCTGGCGGCCGGAATTTACAGCGGGGGGAAGGCCGCCATCTTGCGCTCCGCCGACCAGGGCCGCACCTGGCTGCTCACGGAAGTCCCGTTCAAAATGGGCGGCAACGAAGCCGGCCGCTTCAACGGCGAACGGCTCGCCGTGGACCCGAATGACGGCGGCATCCTCTTTTTCGGTTCACGCCGCGACGGATTGTGGAAAAGTACCGACCGGGGGGCGACTTGGCAGAAGGTGGAAGGTTTCCCGAATGTCAGTTCCCGCGAAGCGGCGTCAGGAGACGACTCCCGGCCCCGGTTCGGCTTCAACCAGCAGCCGGTCGGCATTGTCTGCGTTTTGTTTGACCCGGCCGGCAGCCGGCCCAGCCAGCCCACGCCCGTGTTGTATGCCGCCGTCTCCACCACGGAAACCAACCTCTATCGCAGCACCGACGGCGGGGGCGCCTGGCTGGCGGTGGCCAACCAACCCGTGGGCTTGTGTCCCAATCACCTCGTTCGGGCCTCTGATGGGACCCTTTATCTCAGCTATGGCAAGGAGCCCGGCCCGAATACGATGACGGATGGCGCGATCTGGAAATTCAACCCGAAAGACGGCGTCTGGACGGACATCACGCCAGTCAAGCCAAAGGATTCCGACCAGCCGTTCGGCTACGGCTGCGTCGCGGTGGACGCGCAAAATCCGTCCACGATCATGGCCACGACGTTCTGCCACTGGAAACCGCACGATGAAATTTTCCGCAGCACGAACGGCGGCTTGACCTGGACACTACTCTGGCAGACCAACACAGCCGTGTGGGATTATTCCAGCGCGCCGTACACCCAGACCCGCACGCCTCATTGGATGGGCACCATCGTAATCAACCCCTTTGATTCGGATCAGGTTTTGTTCACCACCGGCTTTGGCATCTGGTGCTGCACCCATGTCACGAAAGCCGATTCCGGCAAGCCGACGCACTGGGTCTTTCTCGACCGGGGACTCGAAGAAACGGTGCCGCTGGCTTTGATCAGTCCGCCCGCCGGCGCCCATTTGATCAGCGGCGTGGGCGACATTGACGGGTTCCGCCATGACAACGTGGATGTTTCACCAGCGGAAGGGTCCTTCGCCGGGCCGCGATTGTCGAGCACGCGAGACCTGGCGTTTGCCGCCAACAAACCCGAAGTGATGATCCGCATCGGCAACGGTGGTAGAGACATGTCGGCGCACGCCATCATCTCCGCAGACGGCGGCAAAACCTGGAAAGCCCTCGCGAGTGATCCCCCGGGCGGGAGTGGTGGACAAGGCAGGATTGTCTTGAGCGCCGACGGCAGAACCATTGTTTGGGCGTTGCAACGCGGTTCGGCCAGCTTCACCACGGACCGTGGAGTAACCTGGACCAACTGCGAGGGACTTTCCTCCGGAGTCAGTGTCGTTGCCGATCCGGTCAATGCTTCGCGTTTCTATGCGTTCGACGGCCAGACTGGCAAGCTGATGGCCAGCACGAATTCGGCCGCAACGTTTGAACCGACTGCGGCAGCACTCCCCAGTTCGCAGGGTGCCGGTCGCGACGGCGGCGTGTTGGCAGCCACTCCGGGTCTGCCGGGAGATCTGTGGGTTGGCTCCCGCGGGATCGGCCTTTACCACTCCACTGATGGCGGAGCCTCTTTCACCAAGCTGAACAAGGTCGGCGGCGCGGACGCACTCGGCTTCGGAAAGGCAGCGCCCGGGAAAACTTTCCCCGCGCTCTACCTGCTGGGAAACATCGAACAACTTCACGCCGATTACCGTTCCGACGACAACGGCCAGACTTGGGTGCGCATCAACGACGACCAGCACCAGTTCGGCGCTCCCAACCGCCCGATCATCATCGGCGACCCGCGCATTTATGGCCGGGTTTACCTGACCACTGGCGGCCGGGGCGTCATCTACGGAGCCCCGGATTCCACCTCAAAATAATCCATGAAACATTCTCATTCTCTGGCCTGCATTCTGTCGGCGCTCATCCCCTCCCTCGCCCTGTTGTTCCCCGGCATTGGTCGGGCCGGCAATTATACCAACTTCGACGTCGCCATCTACATCCCTGTCGGCGTCGTACAACATTTCGAAAACCTCGAAAACCTGACCAACGATTGGGACCGCATCCACCGCCAGTTGAAGGTGGACAAGGTGTACATCGAAGTGCAGCGGAACCGCACCCTGGCGACGGATGAAGAACTGGAGACGGTCAAGAAGTTCTTTGTGGACCGCGGCGTCAACGTGGCCGGCGGCATGGCGCTGTCGGATGGCGGCTCCGGCCAGTTCCGCTCGTTCTGCTACACCGATCCCGCCGACCGCCAGTTCATCAAGGGCGCGGCGGAACTCGCCGCCCGGCATTTCGACGAAATCATCCAGGACGATTTCTTCTTCGTCACCACCAAAAACGACTCGGACATCGCCGCCAGGGGAACGAATACCTGGACGGAGTTCCGGCTCAAGCTCATGGACGAGGCCGCGGAAAATCTCATCATCAAACCGGCCCGCGCCGTGAATCCCAAGGTCAAACTCATCATCAAATTCCCCAACTGGTACGAACATTTCCAGGGCCTGGGTTACGACCTCGACCGGGAACCGAAGCTGTTCGACGGCATCTACACCGGCACCGAAACCCGCGACCCGGTCATCACCGACCAGCATTTGCAGCAATACGAGAGCTACCTCATCATCCGTTACTTCGACAACATCAAGCCCGGCGGCAACGGCGGCGGCTGGGTGGACACCTACAGCATCCGATACATTGACCGCTACGCCGAGCAGCTTTGGGACACGATGTTCGCCAAGGCGCGGCAGATGATGCTGTTCGAATGGTCGGCGATGAGCCGCTCCATCCAACCGGGAGACCGCGCCGCCTGGCAGGATTTGCACACGAGTTTCGATTACAACCAGTTGTGGCAGGCCTGGACGAACTACGCCCCGGCCGGATTGCCCGAACCCACCATCGCCCGTGTCGCCGGCTATGCCCTGGAACAGGTGGACCCGTTCCTCAGCCAGCTCGGCAACCCCATCGGCATCGCCGGCTACAAACCGTATCAGTCCACCGGCGAGGATTTCCTGCACAATTATCTCGGGATGATTGGCATTCCCATGGACCTGTATCCGGAATTCCCGACCAACGCGGGCTTGGTCCTGTTGACCGAGTCGGCGAAGTCCGACCCCGACATTGTCGCCAAAATCAAGGGCCAGTTAACCGCCGGCAAATCGGTGGTCATCACCTCCGGCCTGTTGCACGCGCTCCAGCACCGGGGCATCGAAGACATCGTCGAGGCGCGGTACACCGATCACAAGGTGCTCGCGCATGAATATTCCGGCGGCTTCGGCTCCGGCAACGGCTCGGTGCTTGACGGCGGGAAAAACGAGGACGTCCTGTTCCCCGAAATTTTCTTTCTCACGAACGACGCTTGGCCGGTTGTCCGTCTTCTGGCCAACGGCAACGGCTATCCGCTCCTGCTCATGGACCGGTATTCCAAGGGCGTCCTTTACATCTGGACGATGCCGGAAAATTTCACCGACCTTTATTCGCTGCCCCCAAGCGTCACTAGCGCCATTAAAAATTACGTTATGCGCGGGTTCCCCATCCGGCTGGACGGCCCCGGCCAGGTGGCGCTGTTCGCCTATGACAACCACACATTCATCGTGGAATCATATTTGCCTGCCGAAACCGACGTGAAGGTTTCATTGACCGGGAATTTCACCCGCCTGAAAAACCTGGTCACCGGCGAAGTGATTAACAGCCAGGCCCCGACGCAGGGCCGCGGCCGCTGGCGGGACGCCGAGGAAAGCCGCATATCCTTCAATCTCCATCTCCCGCCCCACAGCTACGCCGTCTTCGCCGCGGAGAAAAGGTAGGGCGCGTCACTCCGTGCGCGCCGGAGTCAGTAGGCTCCCTTGATCAATCTTTGTATGATTGATTCCACCGGAAAAGCCGCTACGCTTTCAAAGCGAAGCCCGAATGAAAACACACCGTGCATTTCTTTTCCCGGTTCTAATTGCAGCATTGATCGGAATCATCCTGATGCTGTCCGCGCGCGAACCACGTTATCGGGGGCGGTCGCTGATCAGTTGGTTGCAGCAGTATTATTATACTGCCTTGGATCAACCTCAACGCCGTCAGGAAGCGCAACAAGCCGTTCTTGCCATGCCGCTCCACAAGGTTCTGCCCAGATTGCTCCGGATGGTTGAAGCCACGGACGACCCGGTCAGCTTATGGCTCATTGATAAAACTGGCGAATTCAGAATCCGATTTCTCAGATGGAGTTCATCGGAACGTTATTCCTATGAGGATTGGCAACGAATCCAATGGCGTTCAGCAGAAGCTTTTCAACAGCTTGGCATCGCCGGTTTTGAAATCTTGGGAACGAATGCGGCACCCGCGGTTGAAGAACTGGAAAAACTGCTTGATGAAAAAGATCACGCCTTCGACGCCAAGCGGTGTTTGGACTCTATCGGCAAACCCTCTGAACCGGTCTACTGCCGGGCACTGACCAATCAAGATGCGGACATCAGACAGTGGGGCATGGATGAATTGGCGGCGGTCACCGATGATGTTGAGGTTTATATCGCCCGCATCAAAGACCGGCTTAAGGATTCCTCGGAGGCAGTGCGGGCTACCGCCGTGGATGACATTGGAATTCAGATGTCCGCGCCGGAATTGGCCGTTCCTCTCCTAGTCGCGGCTTTGAAAGATTCTTCCGATTTGGTCAGTTCGCACGCTGCGAGTTCACTTGGTAATTTCGGCACGAATGTACTGGTCGCTTTTCCAATTTTGACAAATCTCGCGAGCGGCGTTGGAAACGCAGCAAGCGCGGCGTTAAGGACTCTAACAATCATCGCGCCGGACAAAGCATGGCCCATTTTTACAAATTACCTTGCGCAGGGAAAACCAGGGATCAATGGCGCATTGAGTGCATTGACTGAGGTCATGCCAGACAAAGCACTGCCGATTGTTCTGGCTCGCTTGCAATCGCCTAGTATCGCCGTGCGGCACGAGGCGTTCGGACTATTACGCCATTATCCAGTGACTTCACAAATAGATTCAGCGATGCAAACCGTCGTCGCCGATTCCGATTTCGATCCCAACCTCGCCCTGGCCGCAAAAGGATTCCTGACCGATCAATATAAAACCAACCATCCGGACGCATTATTATTTTCTGACGAACCGAGTTACAACGGCAAGCGATTGGGCGAATGGTTGGAAACGCGCATCAAAGGCGGAGGTGATTTGACACCGGCGGCAAAAGACGCAATTCATCAAGTGGGAACCAACGCAATTCCCGCCTTATTGAAACGACTGACTTATGTGCGGCCACCATATTGTTTCAGTCCTTTCCAGATTAACATCAATGCCGCCATCGGATTTATTACACTGGGCGAACAGGCCAAACCCGCGTTGCCAGAGTTATGGATGCTCATGGACAGCACCAACCAGGAGATTGCCCTGACCGCTATGATTGCCACCTTCGGAACCGGCTCAAACGCCATGCCCTTCCTGATCAAAGGATTGACCAACCAGTTTCCCAATGTTCGCAATGAAGCCGCCAATAGTTTGACGGATGGAATTGGCAAAGATTTTCCCGAATTGCGCCGTCAGGCTGTTCCTCTCTTTAAAAAACTTTTGAATGATCCAGATGAAGATGTTCGCAGCAATGCGACGAATGAACTTAAACAAATTGACCCTGTAGCGGCGGCCAAAGCGGGAATATAATGAAAACGCACCCCAACCTCATTGATTACGTCCGCCGGTTCGGAGTTTTGGCGGGGATAATCCTTTTGGCCGTCCCCGCGAAGGCCAACCCGATTCCGCTGCCTGAAAAATCCGTCACGCCGGAAATTTCCTTCATCATCGCCTTCGCCATTCTGTTGGAGGTGATTTGCATTTGGTTGATTCTCCGGCGCTCCCGCAGGCCGCGTTTTTTTATTCTTTGGCTGATCGGCCTGCACCTTCTCACCTATCCGTCATTTCTGTGCCTGCTTTGGCTGCTTCAAGATATGCGTCCGGCTTTTGCCGTGGTCAGCGGCGAGGGATTGGTCGTGTTGATTGAGGGAGGTTTGATTTATCTGATTTGCCGTTTTGCGGCTCCGGCCAAACCCGAACTCACGGCACCGTCAATTGCCAAATGTTGGCTGGCTTCATTTATTGGCAATGTCTGTTCGGCGGTAGCATTTCCAATTTTGTTGGCGATTTATGATCATTTTGCTCCCGTCTGATTGTTGCGTTTAGCGAACCCCCGACCCAAACGGCCTTCGGAATGCGGCCTTCTTTTGGATTTCGCCAATTCGGGTTTCGGCCTTCACTCACCCTTCCAGCACGGCCACCACAGGGATGGGCTCGGGATGCGAGGCGCGCACCGGCAAAACGTTGCCCGCAATGGTCCGGCCATTCACCAGCAGCTTCTTCACCCCGCGCTGTTTTCTGTTTATAATTGAACGATCTGTCGTTCGCCCTGGTATAAAATCACCTTGTCCGGACTGCCGGTAATTTCCACCCCGGTGCCATGGTCTTTTCCCACAATGACGAGGTTGAAACTGCGTTCCTTCAGCATGCCGGGGAAGGCGCCTTTCCGGTCATCGATGGTCAGCCGGCGGTTGGCGTCGTCCCAGTGAAAAGCAATGGTGGCATGGACGCCTTTTTCATAATTGTAATTGTCGTTCTCATCTTCATAGAGCGTGAAACTTCCATCCGCGCCGGGATAGATGCGCAATTCAATGGGATCAGCCGGTTTTTCCGCCGCGTATTGAATGAACGGGCCCATGGGCACGATGGAGCCTGACCTGACCAGGAGCGGAATCTTGTCGATAGGAGCATCCGCAACAATCATTTGACCGCCGGGAAGAGGCTGTCCGGTCCAAAAGTCCACCCATTGATTTCCGGCCGGCAGATAGACCGGCCGGGTGCCCGGCCGGGGCTCGACAATTTTTTCCCGGGCAAAAATTTCCGGAGTCTTCCAGAAAAGCTGGGCCTTGAAAGCGCCCAGGACCGAATTGGCCGTCTCGCAGGCAAAGTCGTATTCCTTGCCGGCCTGTAGTTCCAGGGGAACGGTGTAGGATTCCACCGACGAGTAATTGTTTGTCAGTTCCTTGCCGTCCAGGAAGACCCGTTTTGGACCGAAGCTTTTGAAATGGAAGCGATAGGTCCCGGTTTCCGTCGGAACCAGCTTGCCCTCCCAGCGCATCGAGAATTTGGGACTGGTAATGTAATCCGGCCAGCCGGTGTACCAGTAAAGGTTGACGTTGGTCTCCACCTGTTCGTGACAGAGAGTCTTGAACTGGTCGTCACTGTAATATTTTGCGGTCAGCCCCGGCTGGCCGTCTTTCGTCCGGAAGAATTCCGGCGCTATGGGGATGCTGCTCTCCGGCGGCCGATGGAGCATGTATTCCGTCACCGGACAGACCATGATGGCGGGCCCAAACATAAACTGGTCGTCAATGGCATAGGTCTTTTTGTCCGACGTAAAATCCATGGGCAGGCCGCGCATGATCGTGTAACCGTTGTCCGTCACCTGCCAGGCCAGCGAATAAATGTAGGGCATCAGGCGGTAGCGCAGATTGTCGAACTTCACGAGCACATCGGTGAAATCACCAAACTGCCAGATTTCCCGCGGCGTTTCCGAACCGTGCGAGCGGAAGATGGGACAAAAGGCGCCGAACTGAAACATGCGGGTATAAAACTCCTGATAGGCCGGGTCTTTGCCGCCGTTGGAAAACACCCCTTCGTAGGTGCCGATGTTGAAAGCGCCGATATCAAACGTCCAATACGGAATCCCGGCCATGCAGTGGTTGATGCCGGCGGAGATTTGCTTCCGGTAAACATCCCAGTTCGCGCCGATGTCGCCCGACCACGTGGTGGCGGCGGCCCGCTGCTGGCCGGCAAAGGTTGAGCGGGTGAGGATATAAACGCGTTTCTGGTCAGTTTCCTGCCGTTGATGTTTATAGACTGATTCGGTGTCGAGCAGCGGATAGGTGTTGAGATAGCGGGCGAAGGAACCCAGATGATTGGTCCCCACCCGCTTCATTTCATACTCCTCCGATTCTTTGGTGATGGCATTGACGATGTCCGGCTCGGTCGAGTCCATCCACCAGCCGTCAATTCCCTGGGAGAAAAGACCTTTGCTCACGTATTGCCAGTACAGGTCGTTGGCCGCCGGATTATACACATCGAAATATTTGAAGTTGGCCCAGCCCACGGTCGGGTAAAGGTGGCCTCTTTGTTCCATGTCTTTGTAAATCGGCGTGGCCGGCCCGAGTCCCGCCCAGATGGAAATCATGAGATGAAAGTTTTCCTGGTGCAGGATATCAATCATCTCCTTCGGGTTGGGGTACATTTTTTCGTCAAAGAACATGCCGCTCCAGTTGGTGTTGCCGCCCCAGTAATTCCAGTCCTGGACGAGGCCATCAATGGGAATCTGGCGCCGGCGGTATTCCCGCGCGATGCCCAGCAACTCATCGCGATCCGCGTAATGTTCCTTGCTTTGCCAGTAGCCATAAGCCCATTTGCCGTACATCGGCGCGTGGCCGGTCAAATCCCGGTATCCGGCAATGATGTCGTCCATGTTCTTGCCGCCGATGAAATAGTAATCAATGTTGTCGGCCACCTCCGACCAGAGCGACATGTTGTCCGGGTTGTCGGCAAAAATGGTTTTGGAATAATTGTCCCAAAGCAGCCCGTAATCCGCCGTGGAAACCAGGAACGGCGTGACTGCCTGGGTGTTGGCCTGCACCAGTTTGACGGTGCGCCCGCGATAATTCATGTAACCGGATTGGTGCTGTCCCATACCATAGATACCTTCCTCCGGCGTCAACGTGAAATTCTGCCGGACACTGAACGCATTGGTTTCATGCGCGATGCTGACCGGGGTGACCACCGCCTCACCCTGCTCCTGCAAAATGACCCGGCCGGCGCTGTCGAGATATTGAATCGCGCCGTCGCTCTTGGACAACTGCACGATGACTTTATCGGAAGCCAAGGTGACCGTATCAGCATTCTCCGAGAACTGAACGTTCAACACCGGCAAGTTGGTTTGAATCACAACCAAGCTGTTCTTCGCGGCTGTTCCGTTGGGCAGCCACTTAAGGACGCGAACGGTATCGGCGGAATAGAACTGCACTTTGACGTTCAGGGCGGCAGTGTTCAGCTGAACGCCATTTTGAACGCGTTGGACCGGTGACGGCGGTTGTTGGGCTTGTGCATCTTTCGGTGCGGAAGGTTTCGTCTGACACGAAACCAACAGAAAGTTCATGCAGAAGACGCTGAACAAAACCGTTGCTCGCGGGGCGAACGGAAACATTTTTATCATATTGTAATTTTTTCCTAACGATACTGAGCCACAGCCGCTGGCGGCGCGCTCGCGCCTGCAACCACAGCGTTGTCACTGTCAATCATGGTCGAACTGAATCGCCTAGCGGCCGTTGGCTCCAGTGATCTGGTTGGGCTTAGTATGATCAAGCGAAGCTACTAGGCGCAATCTTTCTACTCCACCGCATTTTCAGGACGACGTGGTAACGACAACGTCCTGTTTGGGATCCCAAAGGAGGGTGTTTCCAAATTCCAAA
>DLMG01000045.1 GCA_002479245.1 Verrucomicrobia subdivision 3 bacterium UBA7542
GACAGCGGCAGGATGAAATTTTCACTGTGTTGATAGAGCGTCGCGAACGTGAGGTCGTTCTGGTGGTATTTCCGGTAAATGGAATCGCGCTGGAAGTAGTCGAGCGTGTCGTGCATCCAGCCCATGTTCCACTTGAACGAAAAGCCCAGCCCGCCGAGATGCGGCGGCCGCGTCACCTGCGGCCAGGCGGTGGATTCCTCGGCAATGGTGACGATGCCGGGAAATTCCGTATGCGCGAGGTGATTGAATTTTCTGAGAAATTCGATGGCCTCCAGATTTTCCCGCCCGCCGTACTGGTTCGGAATCCATTCGCCCGCCTTGCGCGAGTAATCGAGGTAAATCATCGAGGCCACGGCATCCACGCGCAGACCGTCAATGTGAAAGCGGTCGAGCCAGAACAGCGCGTTGGCGGCGAGGAAATTGGAAACCTCGTGCCGGCCAAAATTGAAAATCAGCGTGCCCCAGTCCTGATGCGCGCCCTTGCGCGGGTCTTCGTGCTCGTAAAGGGCGGTGCCGTCGAATTTTGCCAGCGCCCATTCATCGCGCGGAAAATGCGCGGGCACCCAGTCCACAATCACACCGATGCCCGCCTCGTGCAGCGCGTTGACGAGAAATTGAAAATCATCCGGCGTGCCGTAACGGCTCGTGGGCGCGTAGAAACCGGTGATTTGATAACCCCACGACGGATAAAACGCGTGCTCGGCCACCGGCAGGAATTCGACGTGCGTGAAGCCCATGCGCTTGACGTAAAGCACGAGCGGTTCGGCCAGCTCGCGGTAGCTCCACGATTCGTTCGCCGTTTTTTTCCGCCAGGAACCGGCGTGGACCTCATAAGCGCTCATCGGCGAGCGCAGCGCATCGCGTTCGCGGCGCCGCTTCAACCAGGCCCCGTCGTTCCACTTGAATTTGCGCGTGTCCCAGACGATGGCGGCATTTTTCGGCGGCACCTCAAAGAAAAATCCGCAGGGATCGGTCTTGAGCGAGATGCGGCCGTGCGCGTCGCGAATTTCAAATTTGTAATGCGCGCCGACGCCGACGCCCGGAATAAAAATTTCCCAGACGCCGGACGCGCCGAGCAATCGCAGGGGATGAAACCGTCCGTCCCACTGGTTGAAATCGCCGACGACGCTGATGCGCTGCGCGTTCGGCGCCCAGACGGCGAAGCTGGTGCCGGGCACACCGTCAATCACGCGCAATTGCGCGCCGAGTTTTTCGTAAATGCGGCGTTCATCGCCCTTGCCGAACAAAAACAAATCCGACTCGCCCAGCGTCGGCAAAAATGAATACGCGTCACGGGTGCGGCGGGTCTGGCCCTGGTGATTGGTGACCACCAGGTCGTAGGCATAAACGCGGCTGGCTGATTTCGTAACGCCTTCAAAAAGCCCGGCTTCGTGGATGCGCTTGAGCGCGAACCGAGGTTTGTCTTTTTCGTGAACCGGCTGGACTTCGACCTTGGCGGCATCGGGCAGGAACGCGCGAACCACCAGACCCGAACCGCCGCCCAACGGCTGCATGCCAAGCAGCATGTGCGGCGACTGGTGCATCAGTTCAACCAGGCTGTGCAGTTCATCTTTGGTCAGCAACATAACGACAAAAGATTAGCAGGTTTTTTTCGCCAAGGCACGAAATTCATAAATCATCCTGGCTGGGCGGGGCACGCCTGGACACTGCGACAAACAAAGTTGCATCATTTCGTAAGGAACGCCGGATTTATCCGGCAGGGCATTCAAACACGCGGGCCCGCTGCCGCATGAATGCGGCGTTCCGTCGCAGTGTCCGGGTGCGCCCCATCGGCTCAGAATCCCAGCGCTGATTGCTCGCCGTGCTTTTTCTTGGATTCCGGCGCTTTCTTGAAGGTCTCGTCCGTGGCGGCGACGGTGGACGGACGCTCAATCCCTCGCGAACGGAGAAGAATGAGCCGGCTCACGTCGGCACCCCTTTTCAATCGTTTCTCGCTGTAACAGCATTAGCCGCTCACCTTGCCCGGAAAGGCCGACTTGATCAACTTTTATGCTGTGCGGTTCTGGCGCAGCATCCGCAGGGCGCCAGCCTTAAACGGCAGCAGCAGCAACGCGCCCGCGATAATAATCGTCATCGTCGTGGGTTCGGGGGCGGGGACAACGTCATACTGAAAATTGGGGCCAACGATTGGGGGTGAATATGAAGTGGTGGGTAATTCGAGGGTGCTGTTGTCGTTGTATTTGTAGCCATCAAAAGTAATGTCGGGGGCGGCACCCATATTGTATGCCGTTGATGTACCAACATTATAGCCTATGTCGCCCGTGTCGGGCGTGAAGAGGCCGGCTACCACATACTCATCCCCTGCCGTCAACGTAACCGGTGTAATTGGTTCGTAAAGGAAAAAGGCGGATGCGGTCGAGGAGCTTGTGATCGTTGCGCTCGCGAGCAGAGTTGAGGTCGAGACGTCGTACAAACCGACGGCATTCCCTGCGCTGGATGCGGGATCAACGTAGCCGAGCGCTGTGACCGAGATTGTGGTGGTCGGCGTGAAGAAGAGCCCATCGTTGCCCGCCGGCTCACCTGATATTGACGACAGATCAGTGGGAGAGAAAGCAATGGTGTCCGCCTGCGCCACACTCAACATGCCAGTGAATAAACCTACAGCGCACAAGCCGACAGCCAATGAGTTGAAATGAGTTTTTTTCGTGTTTATCTTCCTGTTTTGATCTTCGCGGGAAACGACCTCTGGCTCGACGTCCAAGCCGGAACTCTTTCTTTCACGCGATTGCCATATTGTTGAATTATACCAGCTAATTTAGCATTGGCCAACCGAAAAGGCAAAAAAAATCCTCGCCCCGCCCAAGCGGGGAGAGGGAGAGGAAACCGCCGCCGGACCGCGTTTCCACGGCAACCTGGGTCCGCGCCGTCTCATTTTTCACAACTCCAACGCTTTTTGCTCGCCGTGTTTTTTCTTTGATTCCGGCGCTTTCTTGAACGTCTCGTCCGTGGCGGCACCAGTGGACGGGCATTCGATGCCTATGAAATGCATAAATTCTTTCACTGTGCAAAGCTGGATGCGCGAGTATCTATTCAAGATACGGAAAGAGTTGTCAATCTTTCCGTTTTTCTGGCAGTGCCTTAATTTGAATTGGTAACGGAAATAACAGACGGGGTTAAGAGCAACAGTATATTTGTTGAGGCGTTATTTCCCGCGTTCAATATTGCTATGGGTTCAAGGCTATTCCCGGCATTCGATGGCACGGCAGTAGGGTTAGTCTGTTGCTTTGAAATGTTATCTGAAATCTGAACTTTCTCTTGAATTAACACCCCGAAAAATGTCGCAAATACCAGAATCGTAGTTGTTAATATCATTATTGCCGTGTAAAACTTAAGGCGGTCTTTCCGATGGCGAAATGAATATGTCCAATTTCTCATAGAAAAGGTTTGCTTATTTTTCTTGGTATCGGCAACAATTGAGAAGCGCACGGCAGTTCCAGCGGATAATCCCGGCACCGATGCCGGACCGGGCGGTTTGAACCATTCGTTGCAATTGATGCAGCGGACCAATCCCTCCAAGACTTCCGGGTCAGTGTTCACACCGCCGCATTTGGGGCAAAGGTATTGGGTTTTCATGTCATTCATTTTGGTGACGGATTAAGCGCGGGTTAAATGAAAGTTTTGGGCGGAATTAAACAAGTTCATCCGCCTGCTTTTCCCGCTGGGTTTTGGGCTTTTTCTGTTTCGCGGCTTTGGCTTCTTCGGCGGCGCGGGCGAGATTCAGGGCGAGCAGCTTTTCCAGAATAGCTTCGTCGGTCAAATCGGCGGGGAAGCCGTAGGCGGCGGCGACGGCAGCGTCCAGTTTCTTGTGGGCGAGATCGAGCCAGGCGGGGCGTTCGTTGTAAAGTTTCGTGAGCGTGCGGTCTTTGAGTTTGGCGGCGCATTCGGCGTCTTTGGGCACGAGCCGGGGATAACGGGCGAGGCCGATTTTGGACTGCGCCGGCAGAGCGTCAGCGGCGACGGCGCTTTGGCGGGCGGGTATGGGAGAAAGCGGCGTCGCTCCCGCGTTTGCGGGATTGCCGCCGCAGTCCACATAACGCGACCACGGGCCGTCCACGCTGGCGGGAAACTCCAGATATTCTGTGCGCGTCCATTCGGGCGGATTGAGCCAGCGTTCGCGCAACTCGTTCAACTCCTTCGCGGCGGCGGCAATCGCGGCTTCCTGCGCGGGCGTCGGGCGCGGAAAGGGGAAAGTTTCAAAGCAAGTTGTCGGCGTGTAACGCGGGCGCGTTTCAAGTCGCGTGCCTTGATATAAGGCCCAAACGCTATGTAATCGGCTTTGAATTACTCCAAAGAAGTAATCGTCTGAACGCGCAAACACAACCGTTGCGTCGGAAGGTAAGACTTCCGGTGATACCCAAACCACAACACGATGTTTACTAACACGAGGCGTAGCCAGGAAGCGCGGCAAATTCTTTATTGCAACCTGCATCGCTGGCCGGGCTTCACCGTGAATCCACCATCGGTCACGATAGGCTTTTCGATGGTTTGCGTCTCGAATCGGTTTGACCTGCTCACGGACAAACTCGGCGGGGGCTTGGTAAGGTGCGGCATCTTGCCATCGGCTTTCAGGCTCAAAGGTTACAACCCATCGTTTTTCGACTCGCTTTGTGATTTCAAGGGCGTTCAAAATCGGCCTTACAACATCGGAGTTGGGTTTTCCATTCGGATTTCCTGCGGCTTCAAGAAATGCCTTTGCTCGCACTTCGTCGAAATCAAAAGGCCCATGCATTGATGTTCCGATAAAGCTAATTTCGGCATTGCTCGTTAACGGCTCGGCTTGGGTCAAATCGCTGATGCTACCAAGCGTCGCTGAAATTGAAGCAATGTTTTTTTGGTCCAGTAAGCGATGATTCTCCGTCCCGTCATCAAAACCGACCATGCTAACGTGAACATTCGCCCCGGCAAGAATCCAGTCGCGGTCACTCTCGGCAAAGAAAATGTCGCCAGTGTCTTTAATGCGCTTCAAAACTTCGCGGTTTGCTCCGCCGCGAATCCCTTGCGTCGCCAGCAAGCCCGCGCGCTTGGTTTTGCCATTTTTAATTTGTTGCCGCGCTTTTTCAAACCAGTAACAGCAAAGGTCTGACTGGCCGGGAATTCGGTTGCCGTAGATGCGGCGGAGTTCTTCAACGTAGCCGTCGCCAAGCTCGCCGCGCATAAGCTTGTCGCCGAGAAACGGCGGATTGCTCACGATCACGTCGCACTTTGGCCAGTCGCGTTCGGTGTAAAATTTCAAAGCATCGTCACCCTGGTGTTCGCCCGCCTGCGCTTCCTTGAGCGTCTTGGCCTTGCTGTGGAAGTGTGGCACAAGCAAGGCGTCTTCGTTTTGGAACCCGTCGAGGTTTTGGAGCACGGGCGAGCGATCGAGCGGGAAACCATTGTCGCGCAGCCATTGCAGGTAGCCAATCTGCACGGACACTTGCGCCAACTCGTAGGCGTAGGGATTGATTTCAATGGCCTTCAATTGTTGCACGCTCACTTCCGGCTGGAACGAAAAGCCAAGTTGCTCGGCGAACGTGATGACTTCCTTTTCCAAGCCGAGCAGGAGTTGCAGCGAGACGTAAAGGAAGTTACCGCTGCCGCAGGCCGGGTCGAGAACGATGATCTGGCGGAGCTTTTTGAGGAAGGCCGCTATGCAGGCGCGATCTGCGGGCGTGGCTTTGCCGTGCTTGAGCGCCGGCAACAGGCTGGCCTTGAGCGCGGCCCATTCGCGCCGGAGCGGCGCCATGAGGACCGGCTCGACGATGGTGACGATGTCTTCGCGGCTGGTGTATTGCGCGCCCAAGGCGGCGCGCTGGTCGGGGTCGAGACCGCGGGCGAAGAGCGTGCCCATGATGCTCGGCTCGACGAATTGCCAGTCCGCCTCGGACGCCTCGGCGAGAAGGCGGCGCTCGTCGTCGCTGAGATCGAAGACGGTGGAATCCTCGAACAGATGGCCGTTGAAATAGCGGATTTTGTCTTTGCCGAAATTTCCGCCTTTGGCCATGACGCGGAAGAGCCGTTGCAGGGTTTCGATGAAACGGTCTTTGTTTTCCAAGCCGATTTTGGCGATTTCGGAGAACAGGTTTTTCGGCAGCAGGCCGGTGTCTTCAGCAAAGAAACAAAAGACGAGGCGATTGAGGAAGCGGGCGATGCGGAGATTCTTCTTTTGCTCGACGCGAAATTCTTCGCGGGTGCGGGCGTCGGCATATTCGGCGCTTTCGCGTTTCTGGAGCGAGACGGCGACCTGGGCGAACTTCTCGGCGAGCGTCTTGGTGACCTGGGCGGTGGTGCGCTGCGGTTTGAGAAATTCAGGATCGGTGAAAAGCGCGCGGAGAATCCGCAGATTTTCCGGGCGGTCAATCTGGTCGTTGGTGAATTCGTGAACTTCTTGAACCGTGCCGTTGAAATTCGTTTTGACGATGTAGCGGTCGAAATCGCAGACCACGAGCAACGGCGGATTGAGCAGCGATTCGCGGTAACGGAGCAGTTGTTTGTAAGCCTCGTCGAGATTTTTCTTTTTGCCTTTGTATTCCCAAGCGAAGCAGCCCTTTTTCCACACGTCGGCAAAGCCGCGTTCCGCCGGCTCGCTGGCGTCGGGTGTTTCGTGCAACTCAAAAAGTTCGGCGTCTTTGACCACGCGCTTTTGAAAACAGAAAAAATCACTGCCGGAAGGATCGGCTTCATTGGGTGTCGGCTGTCCGAGCAGCCGGCAAAGGTCGTTGAAATGCTCCTGGTAAGCGGCAGATTCCTTGCTCTGATTGCGCGACCATTTCTTTTTGAATTCAGCGGCGGTCATGGCAGCGTGGCAAATTCAGCGAGTTTTTCCCGGCTCGGCATGGTGGAAGCGAGTGTGCGCCGGAAATGTGGCGGCGGCAAATAATTAGTTGAGGGTTGAAGGTTGATTCGCGTAAAGCCGCTTGCGCGGCCACGCGACTTTGGGTTGAGGGAAGGCGGCGCGGCAGCTCCGATAAACTCCGTTTCCGCGAGCACGCGACAAAGTCGGTGTCGCGAGCCGGCACCGCCCTACCAAATGTCAGAGCGCGACTAGAGCATTTCCAGTTATTACGTAGCGCAGGCTTTCCAGTCCCGCATTGCGGGATTCAGGCGACTTTCCAGTCGCCTCTTTCGTGAGGATGAAACACGGGACAAGAATGTCCCGCAAACCCGCAGACAAGAATGTCTGCGCTACATCAAAGTTGGAACTGCCCTAGAATCCATTCGTTTGGTTGATTTTGTGGAACCCCTCACCCGGTCCCGCGTTGCGTGACCACCCTCTCCCCGCTCGGGCGGGGCGAGGGACATGATGAGGGGGAAACGGCCCTGAATTGCAAGCCAGGCTGTTTTGTTCATAATTAATATTTGTGTTCCAGGGAAATGGGTATAAATTTGTTTATTATACAAGGATCAGATGCCAACCCCGGGAAATCAAGTGTGGCGGATTTTGGTGGTGGACGACGAACCCGCCGTCGGCGATGCCATCAAGATGATGCTCAAGTTTGACGGGCACGAAGTCCAGACTGCCAGTGGCAGCAAAGAAGCTTTATCCTTGCTTGAGCAGGACAAGTTTGACTTGATCATCACGGATTATTCCATGCCGGGAATGAAAGGTGACGAACTGGCCGCCGTCATCAAGCAGCGCCTGCCCCATCAGCCAATCATAATGATTTCAGCCTATGCCGAAATGTTGAAGTCTTACGGCAATCCGCTGACGGGCGTGGATTTCATGCTCAGCAAACCATTTTTTATGGCAGACCTGCGCGAAGCCGTTACCAGGGTCTTGCCGGGAAGTTGAAGCTCGAAGCCCAAGCATTCAGCTTGTTCCAGAATGCAGTCCCGCCATGCGGGGCTGATACCAGTTTCAGCATGTAATACCATTTCCCGATAATAATCGGCACATATTCCAGATGGTAGGGCCGCGCTGCTGAGACTGTCTAAATACATCCTCTCATCGTAGCAGCCGACGTGAGTCGGCTCACTATTCTTGGAATTTCGTATGAGATTAGAGCGGAGTTACGTCCGCTGCTACAGTTTTGAGACCGGCGGGACGCCTGTCCTACCATCAAAGCTTTACGAAAATCCGTTCGAGCTGCTGCGCGTGCGCGTCCAGCGCGCCCTCGGTCCAGACAACGAAGTCGGCGCGGGAAATTTTTTGTTCCACCGGCCATTGCGCGGCCAGGCGCTGCTGGATTTGCTCCGGCGTCCAGCCCCGCGCGAGCAACCGTTCACGCTGGGTGGCGGCGGAACAGGCGACGCAAATGATTTTGTCAAAATGGGATTCGGCCCGGGTCTCGAAAAGCAGTGGAATCATCACGACGGCGAGCGCGCGGTTTTCCTTGCGCCACGTTTCGATTTGGGCGAGCCAGCGTTCGCGGATGCGCGGGTGAAGGATGGCTTCGAGTTTTTCGCGCGCCGGGGCGTCAGAGAAAACGATGCGCGCCAGTTCATCGCGGCGGAGCCGGCCGCCGGGGGCCACGATCTTTTTCCCGAAGGCGGCCTGGATTTCGTTCAACGCGGGCTGGCCGGGTTGAACGAGTTGGCGCGCCAGTTCGTCGGTGTCCACCACCTGCGCACCGCGGCTGCGGAGGAATTCGGCAGCGGTGGATTTGCCCATGCCAATGCCGCCGGTCAGGCCCAATAGCTTCATCACCACGATGATAAGGCTGGATTTTTTTTGCGCGACGAGAATTTATCGTCAAGGCGGGCAGGTTACACGGCCTCCTCGCGTTGCGAAAACCGGCTGAAGCCGTGCCGGGACGCTGGTTATTTGAACGGTGAACGCGCAACGCGATGGTTTTGGCAACCATCGCCCTTCCACCGGCGGGAGACACGAAGGCCCGGCGCGGGTTGTGTCGGACTCCCGCTGCCCATTGTTAAAAAAACGGATGGCCCGAAACGTTACGGGGACTTGATAAGACCACGGTAAAACATTTTTGCCGCGTTGGTCGTGGCGACCAGATAGGGGAAGGAATTGCTGGAAAGCGTGTTGGTGCTGAAGCCCACCCAGTGAACGAGGTCCGTGGAAGATTGAAGAATATAAGTTTGTCCCGCCAGGCCAGCGAGCGAAAACGCCATTTGACCGGCTGAGTTTTTGGTGGGGGGTTGCAAACTGAAAGGGCCCGCGGCAGGCAAAACATAAAGAGTGATGCTCTGAACCGGAACAATATCGCTGAGAACTCCATTTGTGAATATGATGTTCGCAAGCTGGCTAATGACGTTGGAGGAGGTTAGTTGCCAACGTTGGACTGTTCCAAAGGCATTGAAGTTGGTGATGTTCAGCATGATCGGCGTTGACTCGTGGAGGTCCTTGTTGATGACCATGAACGTCATCGCCCCGTCACTGGTTCGCACGGCGCCAAAGATGGACAGGTCGTCGGGGTTGGGCACGACCATAGGAATGCTCGTGTCACCGAAGGTGGATTTGTTGCCATCATAATTGCGGTACATCTTCATGGCCAGATAGGTAGGCGTGTCCGTGGCGGGTGTCTCCCAGCGCGTCGCCAAGTCAAGGCCTTGACTTCCAAAAATACCAAGAATATCGGCCTGGGCGGTAGCGCCGTTGATGTAGGGTTCGGCTCCCCAGTTATATTCAGTGATGCCGATCTTGGTGCCGGGATAATTGGTCGCCACCCAAATTTTCAGGCGGGGGATGAGCGCGATTTTAGCGTTGATCCAACTGGGATCCGTATAATTGGTGTCCCAGAACACGCGGGTTGATTGGTTCCGCAACAACTCCGTCGCTGAGTCCACCGCGTTTTCGCTGACGCTGCCTTCCTGCGGATAACAGTGAACGGTTACGTAATCCAGCAATCGCTTGTTGCTGTTGGTGGTGGAGTATTGATAGAACTGATTAAGCAACCACGGAATATAATCCCAGCCGCCGTTGGCTTTCCGGTCGGGATAATCCGCTGTATTGTAATCATCGTGTTTGCCGGACCATTGCTGGTCGAAACCACTGTAAAGATAGCCACCCCAGCCCCATTCCTCCGGCCCGCAAATCAGCGCATTGGGATCGTTGGATTTTACCATGCCGGCGTAGGTGAGCATATCAGTCCGGATTTCCGCCATCGCCGGCCCCACCGGATGGACATCCTGATGCGTTGAAAACCAGATGCTTTCTTCGTTATCCATGAGGTAATAACGTACGCCGCCATTGGTGGACAATCCCCACTGACTTATCAGGTGTTGCACGTAGCCTTGTTGAAAAACAGAGTTGGTTGAAAAATTGGCGTCGGTGGGATTGTTCCAGGTAATAGGGGTGTTGTTGGTGACGCTGATACCATTGCCAGCATCCGGATTATTGTATGGCGCGTTGTGGATGTCGCTGTCGGTTTGCAGGCCGTATTTGGCAATGGAATAACTCCAGAGTTTGCTGCGACCAGCACCAAGCTTGGGCATCCAGCCGATCATGGGAATAGTAATCATCGGCTGGGCCCCGCCATTCTTGCTGTTGGCGACAAAATCGTCCGCCGTCGCGCCGGGGGTGGCGTTCCCATCATCAATGCTTTCGAAATACCAGTCGGCCGCGTGATTATGCGCGTTAAGCTGCCAGTTGTAGCGCGTCTCGGCGTTGCCCCCGGAACGATTCATGGTGAAATTCAAATCCGCCAGTTGATTCGATGATGCAAACGCCACGCCGTAAATCAAAGGGCTGATTGGGTTCCGGCTTGCCTGCGCATCAACCGTGATGGAAACCGGCGCGTTGGTGCCAGGCGGGACAGCATAGAACTGCCCCGGGAACTGTCCCTGCAGGAATTGCACAGGCGTCTGATTGGCCGGCGGGGTAAAGCCCAGAATGGCTACGGAAAAATAAATTTTCATGCCGGGATCAATTTGAATCATGTTCGCGACGTCCGTGGCATTTGTGGTAAGCCCAGACAGGTCGAGCGTGTTGACATACATGGCATTGCTGCTCACCCCGGTGCCGTAGAAATGGAAGAGCGGCTCCAACAGAAAAATATTAGTATGAGGATTTTGGGCGGAGAGCACCAGCGTGCCAATCGGCACATTGTTGGAGATACCGGCCCAGCTTGGCCCGTAGTCGTTCCCGGCCCAGGCATGGGCAATTTCTTCCTTGTCCACGGACGCGATGCTGGTGATGGTGGAGCCGCGCAAATCCCCGGTCTGCGGCTTGATCCACAAATTGAATCCGTTGTAACAAGTGAAGGAGCATGCCGTGCCGTTGTCGGACAGGTTCGTCGTCACGGTGAAATCCAGCGCGCCGTTGGCATAGAGAGCCGCGGAGTTAATCAGCAGCGTGTTGGCGGAGAGCTGAATATCGTTCGCTGAATAGATTGAATTACTATAAATGGAATAAGAGGCAAAGGTGGGTCCCGTTATTTCGATTGACCCGGCGGTGGCGGAGAAATCACCCACCGATGTATCGTTAATCCCGTTAACAATCTGAAGGTCGAGGCTGTCAATCGTTTGATCGCCAGCATCAATATATCCGCTGTTGACAAATTCCACATAAGGCACTGCGGTGTCGCCTCCAAAATCCGCGTTGTTCGGAATGGACAGATAACCGTTATTGGTGAAATAGAGAAGGTTCGGCGCGTTGGCACTGGTCCAATTCTGGACCACGCCGGAAAGGTCTATTTCCCCCAGCAGCGTGAAATTTATCCCATCGAGCAGAAACGAGTTCGCAACCGTCATGTCATCGCTGACGACGATGTTGGTGCTGTGCAGGATCAAATCCTGAACCGTCACCGGCACCTGGTCCGAGAGCGAACTCGCATCCACAACCAAGACATAAAAGTCTATTTCGGTGGTATTCGTAACATAGCCGGGGATATCATAATTGCTGGCGACGGTATCATAAACATAGTTGGAAATGACCTGGGTCGCAAAGTTGGTCCACTCGGCGCTCCAGGCGACAACATTTCCCTGCAACTGGGGGATGGATTGGCTGGCCAAATTGGTAAAATTCAAATTGCCGTTCGTCGAGCCAAGGTTATAGCTCAAGTACTGGCAGCTCACAATAGCGTTGGCGCTGCTAACAAGATTACTCGCCTGAATCTTGATATAACCCCCGGCAACCAGGTCCGCTCTGGTGAGGTCCAGATTGTTGGCATTGATGATGATTCGCCCTCCCAAATTCGTCACCGCGCTGAACAATTGCTGATCTGAAGACAGATTGTCTATGTAAGCGGCGTAGTCGGCATAATTAGCCGGCACAACGGTGCTGATGAGATTTAGGTTATAAAAAACGCCGGCTTGCGGAAATCCAACGCCGGGAGAACCGATGAGGCTATAAAAAAAGTTGTTGGCCGGCAATCCGCTGCCGGGAGAACCGTTGGCAAAATAGTTGCCCAAGTCTGTCCGTTCCACATTATAATTAGCCGGACGGTACACCGGCCCGGAGCAAACATAATACGGATCAACAATTTCCGTGCTCACGTTCAGCCCATAGTTGGTTTGGGATACCAACGTATCCACGAGATAAATCGAGGTGGTTTGCGGTAATAGCGTTATCACATTGGTCGAAGTCGCTGACAAACGCACCGCGACCGTCTGGGCGTAGTTGGTCGGACTGGGGCTGGGGGAAAACCTCACCTGTCCGGTTATGCCGGAATTCGTATTGATGTTAAGAAAAACCGCCTGCCTGATTATTTGGACGGGCAAAATCGCCAAACCTGGATTACCAACCGGCCCAGAACTTTTGTTCGTAAAAACGATATTCGTGACAGTTACCACAATGTTCGTTGAATCGGAACCCACGGCGGGAGTAAACGGAACAATCTGAGCCGTGATTTTTGCCGATCCACATGCGTCGTTCTCATTATACACAGTCCCATACAGGCTGGAAGAGCTGGGAAAATCGAAATAATTGCCATTCACCATGAATGAAAACGGACCGCTCATGAATACATTTGTGCCATTCCACAGAGTCGAGCTGTTCAAGCCCATGTTATTAGTCCCCCAAAACAGACTATAGACCTGCACATCCGGGGTATAATTCGTGGTGCCATTGGGGCTGCCTTGTCCTCGAATGGGCGTGGTTTCCAGAATGCTGCGAGAAAGCGTCGCGTTTGCGCCGTTCAACACAATCTCGCCATGGGCGCCGGCAATGAGCGTGCCGTTATTGACGATATTCGTGGCGCCTATCAACAAGTAACTCACCAGAGACGAATTCAGGCTATTGGGCGGATTGGCAATATCACCATCATTCGCCTGAATCGTGCCGCGGCTGCCATTAAAGAAAATGGCCGACAAATAAGGGCCGCCATAGAATGAATGCGCTATGGTTGAAGATCCAAAATCAAATTCCCAACCCACCGAGCCGGTCATCGTGCCGACATTGGTGTAGTTAAGCGTATTGGCGGTTTGATAAGGCAAGGGAGCAGTGAAAATATTCCAAGTGCCGGAATTATAAAAGTTTGTCGCGTCCACGTTTGGCGGTGTTCCGCTAATCGTACCGCTGTTGCTATACAAGGAATCCGTGGCTTTGGCGGCAAAGACGGACAGAACCAAGCCCAGCAGAAACGCCCAGGACCGTCCCCGCAGACGCCCGGACGATTTGGAAGAATTTGGCTTCATTTGACAGTTGCTCCTAGTGAATCGTGATCGAATAATTCATCTGCACCGAGTCTGGAGTGGGCACGCTGGAATCAGTCATTTGAATGATAAAGTCAAACGTCCCGCTTTGGTTCGGCATGCCGGAAATCACGCCGCCCGATGATAAAGTTAAATTGGCGGGCAAAGCAGACGACCCGGATGCCAGGCTCCAAGCATAGGGCGCCGTGCCACCGGCCGCCGACAACACGACGTTGTAACTGACGCCATTGGTCGCGTCCGGCAAGGTGGTGGGAGAAATTTGGATCAGCGCCTCGGCGGCCAGATTGGCGATGCTGGTGCCATTGGGATAAACCACCGGCGCATTGGTTGAGCCATCGAAGGACCCCCAAATCATGGATCGGCCGGCTGCCGCCGGTCCATTCAGAACGGTGGGAGATGGGAAATTTACATAAACCGGGCCAACCGTGTTGTACGTGATTTTGATTGTGGAACTGGTGGGGTCAATGATTCCCGGTCCTGACAGGTTGGCCGCCGCGCGGCTGTTAATGAAATTAGGTATGGTTCGAGTAAGCGCGTTAAAAAAGAACATGGCGTCATTGCCACCGACGGACAAATTCTGCCCCATAAAGAGAATATCCGGCCGCGTCACCACGCGTTGAAACATCACCGTGCTGGCCTTGCCATTCCGCATCAAAACCATCGAGTATTTATTGGTAAGGGGATTATAGAACTGGCCGGTTAGATAATCATAATTGCCATCCGACACCCGCACGAACTGGACTCTTTCAATGCCTTGAAAATCACCCACCACGACATTGCTGCTGGTTGTGCCCGGCGCATTCGTGCACAGCGTCACCAACAAGACGTGATTCGTCCAAGTGATGATCCAATTTGTCGAAGTGATGATGGTTGTGGTCGAGGCCGGCCTATTGGTGACCGTCCCCAAAAAGTTTGTGACCGTTGTCGTGTTGGTGGCCACCACGCCCAGCACGGTTAACCCGCACGAGTTGGTCGGAATGATGTAAAAATCACCCGAAAGGAGATTCGACTCGACCGCCGTGGTGGTTTTGGCGGTGATGTTGGTGGTCAGCCCGCCATAGGGTGCGCCAATGGCCGGCGCAATCGTGGTGGTTTGAACTTGAATCTGCACCAGCGTGTTGCTCGAGGAGGAATACGTCACCAGATTCCCAAAAGTATAAACATAATTGGTCTGCCCGTTCACCTGATTGGTTGCCACGCTGTCAATCACGAGTCCCGGAAAAAGCGTCTGCAGCGTGACCGGGTCCGTGAACGACAAAATCGCGAGGCTGGAGGTGGTCAATTGAAAAGGCTGGCCGTTGACGCCGCCGCCGCCGCTCACGGCCACGCTGGCGGCCGCCGACGGTTCCAGATAACCCGCGCCGGGGGCGAAGATGTTGTTCGAACTGAGCAGATAGCGCAATCCGGCCATGTCGTCCCGCGTCAACCCCGTGTAAAAGGAACCGACCGGCAAAACATATTCGCTGAGTCCGGCAGCAACCGGCACGCCCATATTCAAAGGATCCGCGGGAACTTCCAGCGCATCCGCCGTCCCGGGAGACGCGCCCGGCTCATCGCAATCGTCGTAAATGAAATAAGAAAAAAGCTCATTGTTGACATAGGCCGAGTATTGAAGGTTGGTGAGCGAAGAATTGAGGTAATAAAAATTTCTTTGAATGACCTCGTATTGGTAACCGATAGCCGGTCCGGGTGGGGTACAAGTGGAACCCGGCGGGTTGTAACGATCAATCAGTGCCCAAGTGTAACGGACTGAATCGGCCAAACCCATCTGTTCCAACAGCAAAGACAACGTCGTTGATTTCAAATCCCTCAGTCCCCACGTCGCCGCCGAATAATTGACGCTCTCCGAGTTCAACGGAAACTCCGTCAAATTCGGGCTGTAACTGTCCACGTTCGTCAGACTGTTCATCATGTCAAACGCCTGCTGCACGGCAGCCTCGCCCGTTGAACCAAAGTAAGCAAAACTCGGATCGAAAGTGTAATACAATACGGGTGTATTGAGCCGGTATCCCTCCCCGAGGTTTTTCGGCCCTGAAAGCATTGTATCGCCAAAAAACGGCGGCCCCACGCCAGACATGGGATTGTAGCCAATTTCCGTTACTTGAAAGCTGTCTTCCGGGCTGTTGGCCACCGGCCCCAGCAATGAAAAACCAAAGGCCGTTTGCCAGCCAAACGCCAGCAAACTCATCCACAAAACCTTTTTCAACAATTGCAACATACGTAATTTCATTGACGCAAAAGCACAATGCGGTAATAACCCGCCGCACCACCCCCGACATACATCCAATCATTGGTGCCCGCCGCGAACCGCGCCGCACCATTGGACACAACGCTCCACGAGGTAAAATCCGCCGTCATTTGCACTTGATACGTCAGCCCCGGCTGCGTGTTCCAACTAAGATAGAATTGACCCTGCGATGTCCTGGTCAACGCCGTTTGCAGCCAGGTGCTGGAATCCAGCGGATTACCGCCGCTCGAAAATATTTGCAGGAGGGTTGGCGCGGAAGCCGCTGCCCCCGGCGGCGGCACGTTTGGAGACGGCCAATTATTTGTATTATACGTGCCATTGTAATATCCGCCGTAAAATTCCGCCATCCACTCGTAAGGAATGCCGCCCCAGCTTAATCCGCCCCAGGTCGAGCCGCTGGCCGACGGGGAAATTGGGGAGCGCCGCCCATCCGTCGTCACATAATCCAATTGGAATGAGTGTGTGCTGTTGGCCGTCAAACCATTCGCCGCCGTCATCGTCCATTGATTGCTGGTCACAGTCGCCATCAGCGAATTTGTGCCGTCCACATAAACTTCGTAGTTGGAAACGGGAATGCCTTGCTGCGCCAGCGCGGACCAGGAGACTTGCAACTGCGGTTGATAAACGTTGTTGCTCAACCCAAACGGGGCCCAGACAAACGGCGCGGCCATCGGCTGCAACACGGCGTTGACATTCTGATAACGCTGGGCAAACAAATCAAAACCGTTCGCCAAGCCGGTGTAACTGGTCCAAACCACGAGAAACTGGCTCACGCCATCCGAAGCCACCGCCGGTTGCATTTGCGAACTGATGGTGGTGGTGTTGACCCGGAATTCGCCGCCGAATTCCGAGCCGTTCCCGCGCAGAAATTGTGCATAAACACCCTCGCGGGAGCCGTCCTGGGCCAGACTCGTCCAGGTGATCAAATAATCCGTTCCCAGCGAACTGATGCGCGGCGCGTATTGATCGCCGTAAAGATAGGTGTTCACGCGGACAACCGTGCTGCCGCTGCCCGGGCCCGCACTGGTGAACGAGCGCGCGTAAATGTCTAGGCTGTTGGTCCGGCTGGTCATGTCTTTTGCGTCCCAAGCCACCACGAAACCGCCATCCGATCCGGCAGCCACGGCGGGATTGGCGCAGGGATTGGAATCCGTGTTGACCAAAAATTCATCGCTCTGCGGGTTGCCATTCGCGTCGTAAAGCCGCGCGTAAATGTCCACGCTGGGATAGGCCATCTGACTGGGCGTCGCCAGGGTGGCATTGGGCACGCCGACCACGCGTTCCTGCTCGGACACCCAGGCAACGACGAATCCGCCGTTGGCCAGCGCCGCCACCGTGGGGGTGCGCTGATTGTAAGTGATAAATTGATTGATTAAAAATTCAGCGCCGATTTTCTGGCCGGCCGGCGACAGGATTTGCCCATAGACATCCAGCAAACTGTTGGGGCCGGCCTGATTATAACTGCCCCAGACAATCACGACGTTGCCATTGGCCAGCGTGGTCACGGCTGGGTTGATTTGAAAATTCAGGGTGCTGACAGTCGTGTTCGTGGTGGCCGTCGTGATGACCGTCGCGGTTGTGTTGGTAATATAACCGGTTATACGCCCATGAATCCGATTCGTTATAACCGTCGAGGTTGTGTTGGTGGCATAACCATACAATACGAATACGTTGGTGATTGACTGCGCACTGACAGGCACGTCGTCACCTGTCAGCCAGGTGTTGGTGGGAGAAAGAAAACGCGCATAGATCTGCTCCTGACTCGGCTTGCCGCCCTGCCACACAAAGACCGCGCCGCCGTTTTGCAGCAAGGCCACGCGGGCATTTGCCTGATCGTTGGTTCCCTGGACATTCACCCGGAAGGAACTGCCCGAACCGGAGAGGGTGCCGCCGACCAACCGCATGGCGCTCACGCCCCAGCCGCTGCCATCGGTGATGTTGTCCTGCCAAACCACAAAGCCGCCGCTCGGCGTCACCGCCACGTCCGGAAAAACCTGATCGCCCGGCAACGAACCGACAATGGCGTATTCCGTTCCGTTCGTTGTGTAATAATTCTGGGCAAAAACGGCGGCGGGAATTCCAAAGAATAATCCCCAGCAAAAGCAAATGGCGGCCCTGCGGGCGAACAACGACCACAACATAAAAGAAAAAGGTATATGGGAGTCTAGCCTCAGCCGGGCGTTTTGTCCAAAAATTCTTTTGCCAAAACGCAGGCCCCGCCGCTGAAAAAACAGCCGCGCTCCGCGTTTGACCGCCAACAAACTTTTGCGTTCCAAATTCATTTTTTAAATCAAAACCGCCTGCCGTTCGCGCGCCGACTCCTCCAGCGCCGCGAGCATTCC
>DLMG01000356.1 GCA_002479245.1 Verrucomicrobia subdivision 3 bacterium UBA7542
TGAAGCTTGCCGGGTACGCAAAGACAAATCCGGCCGTTGCAAATTCCCTGGGCTATTTTTATTTCCGGACAAGTTACGCTTTATATCCCAGACGGTTGTACGCCGCCCCGGCTGACCAGGTCATCAATAGCGGTCGGGACATCATGCGGATCGGATTCAGTCCCAGCCCGCAATGGTTGCAAGAGCATGATGTCCGTTCCGTATTTACCTTTGGCAACGACAACGCCGGCGGGGAGACGCTACGGTTGGAGATCCTGCCGCCTCGTGATGATCAGGCTGGGATGCCGACCAACAAATCAGGAGGCAACTGATGGCACTCCTGGCCTGTTGCTTGTATCTGCTGCTGATTGTGCTGGTGGGGTACACTCTGCTTTCGGTCATCCATCCCTCAAGCCGGATGACGATCGTTCAATTGATTGGGCTTGGCCCGGCCGTCGGCGCGGGAACCATGGGTTTGCTGCTGTTTTGGGCATCATTGATCGGGTTCGCCCCCTCGCGGAAGGTGTTGGCAATCATTGGCGTCCTGACGCTGGCCAGTTTGCTGGTTATGAAAAAAAAGAACCGGCTGGCACAGATAAAGATCTTGGCAACCGATTGGGAGAAAGGCGACGGTTGGATTGTTGTGCCGTTGGTCGTAACGCTGGCCGGGCTGGCGATGATTGCGACGGGCGCCCTCTCGTCGCCATTGGTGGAGTGGGACGCATTCGCCATTTGGGGATTCAAGGCGAAGGTGTTGACTTACGAAGCCCTGCGTTTGACCCCGGCCTATTTCCATGATCCGACCCTGAGCTACAGCCATTTGGATTATCCGTTGATGGTGCCTTTTCTGACGTCTGGCGCGTATGCCGCGATGGGAACGGTTGATGACCAGACCGGGAAACTGGTGTCGGCATTTCTGGATGTTCTGATTGTGCCGATGGTGTACCTGGGGCTGCGATGGAAACTGCGGCGACTGCCGGCAGCGTGCTTGAGCGCGATACTGGCCATGCTACCGGTGATGTTCCGATACGCGGGCGTCGGATGCGCGGATCTGCTGCTGGCGATGTTTTATGCCGGCAGCATTCTTTACGTGGCCAGATGGATTGACCGACAGCAATGGCAGGATCTCATCCTGGCAATCCTGTTCAGCGCCTTCGTTGCGTTCACGAAAAACGAAGGGACGGTATTGGCGCTGATGAATGGCGCGGTAATCCTGGGATTTGGGCTTTGTAGCGGTCGGCGGCGCGACTGGGTTGGAGCAGCGGCTTTTTTCATGGGTTTGCTGGCAATGGATGCGGCATGGTTGATCTGGAGCCGGAGCCTGCCGCGCACCCATGAAGATTACGGATCGAAATTATTGTCATCGGCTTTGGTGACCCATTTGCCAAGATTGAAAGAAATTATCCCGGCAATGCTGGTGCAAATAGCAGAATTCAATGTTTGGGGTCTGTTGTGGATCATGGCAGGGGTGATGGCGCTGCTGGGATGGCGGGCGTTGACACGGCCATATGTGCTGGCCCTGTGGATTTTGCTGGGATTGCACCTGCTGAGTTATGCGCTGGCGTTCAGTGTGACACCGTGGGACCTCACCTTGCTGATGCCCATGATCATGGATCGGTTGCTGTTGCATACGGTTCCAGCGGTCATTTTTCTGGCTGGATGGCATTGGGCTGAAATGGGAACAGGATGGCGAATTGCGGAGAGCGCCCTTCGGTGAAACAGTATGAAGCAGTCCCGCAAAGCGGGATGAGTCCGCTCATTATTTAAGCCGGAGAAGTTTGAACTGGTTCACGCTGGCTGCTACGGAAAACATACCAGGGCAGAAGGGAATGGGTTGGCGGGAAATGGCGCGATAGCGTCTTGGAGTGCGCCGGCCCTCCGGCGCTTTCGTTGGCGCATCATATCCCCAAAGCGGCAGAGGGCTGCCGCAGTCCAAGACCATCCGGTTTTTCTTCCGATGCCAGGACGAGCGCAGTCCCCATTCTACAATCCGCAATCCGAATGCCGCAATGGAAACAGGCGGAACGAAGGGGAACTCTTTTCCTGAATTCATTTTGGGATGGACGATTTGAGCGAATGGCGTTTGAATTTCATCTGCTTGAAAGTGAAACCATGAAAATGAAAATTATCATCGCGCTTGCCGCAACCGTCGGAATACTCGGACTGGCGGGGTGCAAACCCAAAGCAACCACGGTGTCGGGTCAAGTGTTCATCGTCACTAAAGGCGCGGAAAATTTTAAGCTTGGGGACGTTGAAATTCTGTTGGTTGAAAAATCACAAGTGACTGACTTTTTGCAAAAGAAGCAACCCGCTATTGATTTGGAAATGGCGTCAAAGCGACAAGAACTCACAAATGCAGAGCAAGAAGTCGCTACCGCTTTAGGAAACGCAGACAAAGCCCAAGCTAATTTTGACTGGTTTACGGCGAACAAAACTTGGATAATTCCCCAACAGTTGCGGATTACTTGGCGGACTTTTTGCCAGTCGTCGTCCAAAAAATGATTTCCAACTCCGATGGCAAATTTTCTTTTACCTATCCTCGTAACAAAATGTTCACGATTTTTGCACACGCACAGTGTATGGTGTTAGACAAAACAGAAGCATATTATTGGCTAGTGGACGCTCCTAAGTATTGACACAAGCCTACTCTTTTAGGTGGTGAAGTCGGTTGCCCTTGTTTCCAAACCAGATTACGCACATTCCACCGGAATTCGCCAGGATTTGTCCGAAAGCCCGCTGGATTAAAAAACAATTTGATTGTGCGCGAAGGCAAATCTCAGGGTTGCTGTTCGAGGCGGTAGAATTGCGCCGCCGCGCCGACCGCATTCGTGACGATGCATTCCAAATTCAGGACCACGGGAGCAGTCGTTATCGCGTTCCAGCCGCTGGACAATCCCAACGCCGGCGCTGTCTCCAGCGACCAGTTCGCCAAGGCAGGCCAGGAAATCACGACGTTTGTCCCGCTGAGGCCGATGGCCAGTGCCGGCGCTGAGAGCGTGCCCGAACTATTAAGGTCGGGGCGCACCAACACCAGTTCGATGCCGTTGGCATTCGGATTCAGGTTTTTCGCGTATTGCTTTGCCGTGGAATTGTTCCAATGGTCGGCAACGCCTGCACCGGCATTGGCCGCGTAACTGAAGTAGTTTGTCCCGCCGGTCTGACCGGAAATCGTGCTCCAGAAGTCGTACGAAACGCATTCCTCGGCGACGCCGTCGAGCGACATGATGAAGCTAGACATCTGCTTGCCGTTAAAGGGCGTCAGGGCCACGCCGTTGTACGGGGCGCCGTCCAGCGCCGGGCTCGGATACATCGCGTCCATGCACCACAAAACGGCCTTGCCCCCGAAATTCGCGTTTGTCATATATGCGGTAAGAGCGCTGTCGCCGGGATGCCCGACGTTTTTTGTCCAGTCGGGCAGGATGCCGTTAATCCCGTAAAAATTCTTTGACCCGAACGTGATGACCTGGCCGGTATGGCCTTTGAGCAGGGGCTGGCAAATAATGTATCGTGCATTGTAAAAACACGCCGCTTCCGCATTCTTGACGTCGCTGTTGGGGAAAACGCCGTTCGTGACGCCGGTGGTGACGCGGCCGTTGTTGCCGAAATAGTCAACTACATTTACATTGGGGAACGCGTTGGTGAGCGCGTTAAAAATATTGTCCGTGACGGCGCGGCTCGGGTCGCCGATCCAGATGTCTGCCTGGGGAACGCCCGCGTTCACCAGGCTTGTGACCACGGCGACGCAGGTCTGGGGGTTGGCGTTCATGGCATTGCCATGGTCTGCGGCCGGAGCAGCAGAGTTGTTCTGGTTGATCTTGATGGCGATCATGTCGCCGGCCTGATATCCCGCGCCTGCGCGACCGTGGGCATTGTTGAACCAGCGGAATATTTTGTCCCAGGAATCGGCGTCGTTCGTCCCGCCGGAAAGCGCCGCGATCCCCGCGGTAAAGGACTTGTCATATTCCGCCTGTGGATTGACGGCCGCGGCCCAGTAGTTTCCTGCGCCAGTCCATAATGCCGCATCGGTGTTATACACCCATGCGACGCGGCCGGGGAAAATCCCCTTGGGCGTGCCGGACGCTGCAAAAGATACGCGCGCATCGCTCCCGATAAAAACGAACACCACAAAAAAGAGGCCGGCCCAAGAATGCCGTTTGGCCCTTAAAAGCGACTTGGCCTTGGCGAATGAGAATGCATATCCCGCAAGAGCGGCACAATACGCCAGAAAGCCAATCCGTAGAGGCGCTGCCGCGCGCAGGCAGGGATACGCCGCGCGTGACGGCTTTGGAATTACACGGAACAGATACCATACGCATGCGGCTAATCCGGCAAAAAGCAGGGCCCATTTTGGCCACGCGCTCATGTTGATGCCGCGTATCTTTCCAGTCTTAGAACAACGCTTAAATAGATTTGAAAAAACCATACCGCCTCCTCTGGGAAAAGGGTTAATGTTACCACTGATTTTGGTTGCCAGTTTAGAATGCATACTCCGCATTTCTGGTTACAGCATAATCGTCTATTAATTGAAAACAATTGATAATATCATCTAACGCGTAAACGGGCCGGTTCCTTAAGGGGGTTGCCCATTAACGTGAGCGGTTAATAGCGAAAAAGCGTCTCCTTCAAACAGCCTTTATCTTAAAAGCTGTTTTTGTCTTTGGCCGGTGCGGACGGCGTTCAAGGCGCGATTCGTTCCTGTCATGAATGTAGAGATGTGCCCCTTTGGCTCAAACAATCTGTGGATGCACCTTTCCCAAGTTCACGCCCAATTCTTTGATCGCCCTGGCCACGACTTCCCGTTCCACCAGGCCCTTTTCGGCCAGCGCAAAGAGCGTGGCGATGACGGTGGATTCGGCGTCCACTTCGAAGAAGCGCCGCAATCGTGCCCGCGTGTCGCTGCGGCCAAAACCGTCCGTACCCAGCGTCATCAAACCGCCCGGCACCCACGGCGCAATCTGGTCGGGCACCAGCCGCATGTAATCCGAAACCGCGACAAACACCCCCTGCTCTTTCGCCAGCAACGTCTCGACGTAGGATTTCTTCGGTGGCTGCGTCGGATGCAACATGTTCCAGCGTTTGCACCGCAGCGCGTCAGTACGAAGCAGTTTGTAGCTCGTCGCGCTCCAGACATCCGCAGATACACCGTAGCGTTCGGCCAGGATTTCCTGCGCCTTGAGCGCCGAGTTGATGATTGACCCGCTGCCAAAAATGTGGGCCTTAAGCCCCGGGAGCGCCGGCGAGACGCCGGCGAGTTTCGTGTGTGCCGGCGAGACGCCGGCGCTCCCAGGTTGGGAAATTTCCGCACCGGGCTTGAATTTATACAACCCCTTCAAGATGCCGTCTTCGACGCCCGCCGGCATCGGCGGCATGGGATAATTTTCGTTGTAGAGCGTGAGGTAATAGAAAATGTCCTCGCCCTCGGCATACATCCGGCGCAGGCCATCGGCAACAATGACGGCGATTTCATACGCGAACGCCGGATCGTAGGCCAGCAACGTCGGCACGGTGCCGGCATGGAGCAGGCTGTGGCCGTCCTGATGCTGGAGTCCTTCGCCGTTGAGCGTGGTGCGACCGGACGTTGCGCCAAGCAGAAAACCTTTTGCCCGTATGTCGCCAGCCAGCCAGAACAAGTCGCCCACGCGTTGCGGGCCGAACATCGAGTAGTAAATATAAAACGGCGCCATCGGCACGCCATGGGTCGCGTAAGAAGTGCCCGCCGCAATGAACGACGCCATTGAACCAGCCTCGGTGATGCCTTCTTCGAGAATCTGTCCATCTTTCTTTTCGTTATAGTAAAGCAATGAACTGCTGTCCACCGGCTCGTAAACCTGACCTTTGGACGAGTAAATGCCGATGTCCTTGAACAGCGCGTCGAGGCCGAACGTGCGTGCCTCGTCGGGAATGATGGGCACGATGTTTCGGCTCAAACCCTTGTGCCGCAGCAAAACGCTGATCAGCCGCACAAAAGCCATCGTCGTCGAAACTCCCGTGCTCGAGCCTTTGAAAAACTCGGCGAAGTAATCAGGCTTGGGCACGTCGAGTGTCGGCAAACCGGAATTGACCTTGCGCGCGGGCAAAAAGCCGCCGAGCGCCTTGCGTCGTTCGAGCAAATATTTTGCCTCCGGGCTGTCCGCCGGTGGACGATAAAACGGCGTTTCCGCAATGACGTCGTCGCTGATGGGGACGTTGAACCGCGCGCGGAATTCGCGAAGCTCCTTCTCGTTCATCTTTTTCTGCTGATGCGAAATGTTGCGGCCTTCACCGGCTTCGCCGAGACCGTAACCTTTCACCGTCTTGGCGAGGATCACCGTTGGCCGGCCTTTGTGCTCCATCGCGGCCTGGTAGGCGGCATGGACTTTGCGCGTGTCGTGACCGCCGCGCTGCAGCTTGCGAATCTGGTCATCGGAAAGGTGATTCACCAGTTCGAGCAATTCGGGATATTTGCCGAAGAAATGCCGGCGCGTGTAGCTGCCCGGCTCGACGGAATACTTCTGGTAATCGCCGTCCACCGCCTCTTCCATGCGCTTGACGAGCAGGCCGGATTTGTCGCGCGCGAGCAAATCGTCCCAATCACTGCCCCAGATTACCTTGATGACATTCCAGCCGGCGCCCAAAAACGCGGCTTCGAGTTCCTGGATGATCTTCCCGTTGCCACGCACCGGACCGTCGAGGCGCTGCAAATTGCAATTCACAACCCAGACGAGGTTGTCGAGGTTCTCGCGCGACGCGAGTGTGAGCGAACCGAGCGTTTCCGGCTCGTCCGATTCGCCATCGCCGACGAAACACCAGACCTTTGGTTCCTCCGTCCATTTGGCCAGACCGCGCGCCTGGAGATAGCGATTAAATCGCGCCTGGTAAATGGACAAAAGCGGACCAAGTCCCATGGAGACCGTCGGGAACTG
>DLMG01000264.1 GCA_002479245.1 Verrucomicrobia subdivision 3 bacterium UBA7542
TCCGGCATTTCCACCGCGGTGGCGCCAGACTAGGCGCCGTTGTCGCCGATGGCCTCGACCGGACAGCCCTCCTTGGCTTCCTTGCAACGCCCTTCTTCCTCCGGCGATGCCGGTTGTTTGTAGACGAACGAGTATCCGCCGTCGTCGTTGCGTTTGAAATTATCCGGCGCCGTCTCGCGACACAGGTCGCAGTCAATGCACTGGTTGTCCACGTAGTATTTGCCCGGGACGTTTTCGGGATAGCGATTTGCAGCGTCAGCCATAAAATCAGTCTTGAATTTGAAATGCAATATGGCGGCCCTGCCGGATAATGGCAAGTCCATTTCAATTTTTTTCATCTCGATGGGCGCATCTCAATTTTTGAGCCGGCGTTCTGTTCCGAAGGAATAATCGAAAATAGCCCGAAATTTCAATGCCGGAAAAGGTTTGGGAAAATCGAGTCCCGCGGGGACGGCTGAAATCCGGTGCCACGGTGGTCATCATCTGCTCCATCCTTATCGGCGAACAAATCATGGACGCCGTCCAGATGCGGGTGGTGTAATCCGAGTTTGCAGGAGCCGACATGAGGCGGCTCATTTCAATTGGAGCATCGTGCGGTCTAAATTTACCGGGCCAGTGCCTTCACCGCTTCGTTTGCGAGGTTGACCATCACGTTCGGAAACAACCCGATCCAGAACATGCCGGCGATGCAAATTGCGATGGCAACCTTGGCCGGACCGGAAAGCATGATCGGCGACAAATCCGCCGGTGCGTCCTTGCTCCAGTAAATCGCGCGGATGACGCCGCCATAATAGTAAAGCGAGATCACCACGCCCGCCAGCGCCGTGAACGTGAGACAGTAATAACCGTGGTTTCCCGTGACCTGGGCTTGTTGTATCACAGCTTTCAGCAGCAAAAATTTTCCGAAGAATCCGGCCAGCGGCGGAATGCCCGCCAGCGACACCATCGC
Organism: Verrucomicrobia subdivision 3 bacterium UBA7542; assembly: GCA_002479245.1. GTDB lineage: Bacteria > Verrucomicrobiota > Verrucomicrobiia > Limisphaerales > UBA11358 > UBA11358. Next base: position 950 of record DLMG01000264.1, read on the forward strand.
CAGCGTCATCGTCGTGGCCAGCAATGGCGAACGCTGGTTCAATCCGGCCAGCGCGGAAATGTTTTCGCTGTCCAGATGCCGCATCACGAGGCAAATGACCGTGAACGCCCCCAGCACCGTGAACAGATAACCGCTCAGGTAATAAAGAATCGCCGCCTGGCCGCTCGCGCTCAGCGCCGCCACGCCCAGCAGCAGATAACCCGCATGCGCGATGCTCGAATAGCCCAGCAGCCGCTTCAGGTTTTGCTGCGGTATCGCGCACAAGTTGCCGTAAAGAATCGTGATGCCGGAGATGATGATCAACGGATTTGCCCAATGCGCCGTCACACTTGGAATTGCAGTGAACAAAACGCGCAGCAATAAAACGAACCCGGCGGCCTTTGAGCCGACGGCGAGAAATGCCGTCGTCGGTGTCGGCGCGCCTTGATAAACGTCCGGTGCCCAGATCTGGAATGGAAACGCGGCGATTTTGAAACCAAGGCCGGCCAGCACCAACACCATGCCGAACAGAAAGATTTTGTTGTCGGCAAATTGGGACGCGACTGATGCCAGTTCGTTGAAGTTTAGCTTGCCGGTCGTTCCCCACACCAGCGCGATGCCATAAACCATGAACGCCGACGACAGCGCGCCGAGAATCAGGTATTTCACGCCCGCCTCCAGCGACACGAGCCGACCGCGTTGAAAGCTCGTGAGCACATAAAACGTGACGGTAATCAGCTCAATCGAGACAAAAAGCATCGCGAAGTTGTTGGCGGATGCCGCGAACAGCATTCCCGACAGCGCAAAGACGATGAGCGAATAATACTCTGAAATGCCAGCGGTAAGCCGATCGGAGAATTCCACCGACATGAAAAGCACGAGGATGGCGGCGACGAGGAAGAAGCGTTTGAAAAACACGGCCAGCCCGTCTTCCACGAACATGCCGCTGAATGCCGTGCCGGTGGCACAAACGCCCAGGTTCGTGACCAGCAACATCGCCAGCGCCGCTGCTGCCGCGTAGCCAAGGAAGCGCTTGCGTTCGAGGGGCATCCAAAAATCCGCGAGCATCAGCACGAGGCCGAGGGCGATCACCCAGATTTCCAGATTGAGCAGGGATGCGTTCATTTTGGTTCCGTAGCCGCCGACGTGAGTCGGCGCTGACTATCCGATTGTTTAGATGGCGCGGACTCACGTCCGCGGCTACTTGCATCACCAGCGACCAATCCACCCACGTTCTCCGTCACCATTTTCACGATCTTCTCCGCATCCGGAGTGATTTTTTCCGTGAGCAATCGCGGAAAACAACCGAACACCAGCAGGCTGGCCAGCAACAGCGCGTAAGGCAGTTTGCGCCAGACATTCGACGCGTCGGGAATGCCCGACCACTTTTCCGGCAGCGGACCGTGCAAAACGTTCCGCATCGCGCGCAGCATGTAGAGCGCGCTAATCATCAATGCGCCCCAAAGCGCCAAACCAGTCACGACCGGAAAGACCTTCCACGCGCCGAAGAACACCGTGACTTCACCGACGAAATTCGCGAACCCCGGCAGACCGCAGCCGGCCAGTGCCGCCATCAACAGCGCGGGGCCGACGAACGGCAGTTTGCGCGCCAGCCCGCCGAGTTCACCCATCTCCAGTGTGCCGGTTTGCTGGTAAATGTAGCCGCTCAAGCCGAACGACAGCGCCGCGAGAAATCCGTGCGCAATCATGATGATCACCGCGCCCGTCACGCCGATGAGGTTCAGGCTGGCGATACCGAGGAAGATGAAGCCCATGTGCGCCACGCTCGAATTGCCGATGAGCAGGTTCAGGTTGCGCTGCCGCATTGCCACCCAGCCGACGTAAAGAATATTGCCGAGACAGAGCCAGGCGAGAATTTGCATCCAGTGTTGCGCCGCCTGCGGCATCAGCGGCAGCGCGATGCGAATCAAACCGTAAAGCCCGAATTTTTTCAGCACGCCCGCGTGCAGCATTGCCGTCGGCGACGGCGCGGAACCATAACCCAGCGGCGCCCAGGTGTGAAACGGCCAGAGCGAAACCAAAATGCCAAAACCGAGCAACAACAACGGGAAGATGAAATTCTGCGCGCCACCAGCCATCGGGTTATTGCGGAAAAATTCAGTTAATTTCGGGATGTCGAAGCCAATTTTACCAGCAGTGCGCAGGTCTGCGGGCACTTGCAGGTAAAGCGCAATGAGACCGATGAGCGCAATCAGGGCGCCAATGCTGAGGTAAAGCGTGATCTGGAACGTGGCGTAGTTCTTCCGTTCGCCGCGGCCCCAGACGCCAATCATGATGAACGTCGGCACCAGCGCGAGTTCGTGCAGAAAATAAAAGAAAAACAAATCGAGTGACGCGAACGCGCCGAGGATGCCGCCGGTCATCACAAGCAGCAGAATGTAAAACTCCTTCTCGCGCGACTGGATTTCAAACGAACAACACGCCGCCGCAAACGCCACGATCGCGCCCATCAAAATCAGCCCGACGTTCAAGCCATCCACGCCGACGTGATAGCTGATGCCGAGCGATTCGACCCACGGAATTTGCTGTTCGAACTGGTAGCCCGCATGGCCGGTGACAAACTGGCAAAACATTTTCACCGCCAGCAGCATCGAAATGAACGTGGCGAGGACAGCAACCGCGCGAATGATGACGCGGTAATTGCGCGGCACGAACACCAGCGCCACCGCCGCCAGCAGCGGCCAACCCAAAATATAAGTTAAAATGGACATCAATTGTAAAAATCGAGTTCCGAGGGTCGAAATTCGAAATGAACGGGAACGCTCGCCCTCGCCCTGACCCTCTCCCCCCGGGAGAGGGAACAGCAAAGATCGCCTCTCGAAATTCCCAACCACGCTTGTTTCGCCAGCCGACTGACGACGATTCTCCCTCTCCTGGGGGAGAGGGCTGGGGTGAGGGCGGACCAGCCACCACTCACTTCAATTCGTTTGTTGTCGTTGGCAATTATCATTTTCCTAAAACGAACCACAACACCACGGCCACGCCCAGCGCGAACAGGAACGCGTAGGTCTGGAGGTTGCCGGTTTGCATGAGGCGCAGCGCGCGTCCGGAAAAATCCGTGCCGCCGCGAACCAGACCGATGCCGCCCCAATCCACCAGCCAGCGGTCAATCCAATCCATCACCGTGGCGATGAAATCATGCGCGCGGATGAAAGTGGCCTCGTAAATTTCATCAAAGTAAAACCGGTTCTTCATCGCGGTGGCAAAACCACCGAGCTTCGCGGGCAGCGGATCGCTCGCGGCGTTGCGATACAGACTTCGAGCGAGAATGAATCCGATGGCAACTGCTCCTAATCCAATAAACGACGCGGCTGGCGAGTCCAAAAACGGCTCAAGAATTTTATGCATCATTGGAATTTTGAAGAGAAATCTAAGCCCCGAATCAAGCAACCCATTGAAGTAATTCAGCCAGTATGGTGAACTGGGATCATCGCTTACGTAAGTTTCCCATGTTCTGTATGAAAGTGGAGTGAACTTGATCAATCCAGAATCAAAATAGTGTTTTAGAATAATATTACTGATGCCTATGAAACCACCGACTAGCGCAAACACAGCGAGAAGTCGCAACGGCCAGATCATGACGCCGGGGGATTCGTGCGCGTGACTGGCTTCCTTCGTCTTTGGCTCACCGACGAACGCCACGAAGAACAGGCGGAACATGTAGAACGTGGTCAGCACCGCGACGAATGCGGCGACTGCGAAGAGCGGGTAGTTATGCGTGTGCCAAGCCTGCGCGAGGATGGCGTCCTTCGAGTAGAAACCGCTGAACGGCGGCACGCCGCACAACGCCAGCGCACCGATCAGGAACGTCCAGAACGTCACCGGCATTTTTTTGCGCAGCCCGCCCATCTTCCAGATGTCCTGCTCGTGATGCAGCGCGATGATGACCGAGCCGGCGCCGAGGAACAGCAGCGCCTTGAAAAACGCGTGCGTGGTCAGGTGGAACATCGCGGGCGTTGGGCCACTCAGACCCACGGCCATGACCATGTAACCGAGTTGTGACAGCGTTGAATAGGCAAGGATGCGCTTGATGTCGTTTTGCTGGATGGCGATGAGCGCGGAGAGCAACGCGGTGAAACCGCCGATCCACGCGATGACGTGCAGCGCCGTCGGGTCGAGCAGGAAGATGATCCGGCAAAGCATGTAAACACCGGCAGCCACCATGGTTGCGGCGTGAATCAACGCGCTGACGGGCGTCGGGCCTTCCATCGCGTCCGGCAGCCAGACGTGCAGCGGGAATTGGGCGGACTTGCCCATCGCACCGCAGAAAATCAAAAGTCCGGCAATGCTGGCAATGGTTCCGAGCGCCGCGGGATTGGCGATAAGGGTTTGTTGGAGCGTGCTGAAATTCAGCGAGCCAAGCGCAGTCCACACCACCAGGATTCCGAGCAGGAAGCCGAAGTCGCCGAGACGGTTGGTGAAGAACGCCTTTTTTGCCGCATCCGCCGCGCTGGGTTTTTCAAACCAGAAACCAATGAGCAGGTAGCTGGACACGCCGACCAGTTCCCAGAAGATGAAAAGCTGGATGAAATTGTTCGCCAGCACGATGCCAAGCATCGAGAACGTGAACAGGCTCAGGCACGCGAAGAAGCGTGAGAATCCACGGTCTTCGCGCATGTACCCGAAGGAATAAATGTGAATCGCCCCGCCGACACCGGTGACGATGAGCATCATCATCAGGCTCAAGGCATCGAGCTTCAGCCCGAAGTCAATGTTCAGATTGCCGATGGACAGCCAGTTGGTCGTCAATTCGGAAGGTGTTGGTGTCCAGCCATTGTTGGCGATGAAAACAACCGTGAGGACAAAACCGGTGACAATGGCGCCGATGGACAGGAGCGCGCTCGTGGTGCGGCAACGCAAGGTGAAAAGCGGTATCACCGTCGCGGCGAGCAGCGGCAGAAACAAGATCAACCAGGGTAGTGCTTCTAAGTTCATCAGTTGAAATGGGAACATCCAACATCCAACATCCAACATCCAACATCGAAAGTCGTCGCGCACCGTTCATTGGATGTTCGGCGTTGGATGTTGGTTGTTGGATGTTTTTTCATTTCTTCAAAGTTTCATCGTGGTCAGGTCTTCGACGTGCGCGGTCTGGCGTTTGCGGTAGAGCGCGACGATGAGCGCCAGGCCGACGGACACTTCCGCCGCCGCGACGGTGATGATGAAGAAGACCAGAATCTGGCCGTTCAGGTTATTGTTGAACCGCGAAAACGAGACGAGCGCGAGATTGGCTGCGTTAAGCATCAACTCGAGCGACATATACATCACCAGCAGGTTGCGGCGCGTGATCACGCCGAGCAAACCCAGGCAAAACAGCAGGGCGCTGACGACCAGATAATGTTCGAGTCCGGGAGTCATACGGCGGAGCGATGGAGTAATGGAGTAATGGAGTGATGGGGCCTGCATTTTTGCAGCACTCCAACTCTCCAACTCTCCAATACTCCGTTTTCGTTTTTCACTTCAGGTCTTTCTTGCTCAATAAGATCACACCCACCATCGCCACCAGCAGCAGCACGGAGACGACTTCAAACGGCAGCAGATATTGCGTGAACAACAGCTTGCCGAGCGCGGCCGTTTCCCCCTCCAGCATGGGCGCGGACAAATTTGCGCCCGGCTGCGCCGCCAGAATTGATTTCACAAAAATCGTCACGATGGAGCCGACGGAAACCAATCCGCCGATCAGGCTGAACTTTTTGATTCTGCGGCGTTCTTCATCCTTCAAATCGAGCAGCATGATGACGAAGAGGAACAGCACCATGACCGCGCCCGCATAGACGAGGATTTGCACCGCCGCGAGGAAGAACGCGTGCAGCAGCACGAACAACCCGGCCATCGAAATGATGGTCAACACGAGAAACATTGCACTCGTAACCGGGTTGCGGCTGAACGGATTCGCGATGACCAGCACGCCACACAACAGCGTCAGCGCCGCGAACACGTAAAATAAAATGTCGGGTAGTGACATGTTTTTGACTCTAAAACCACGAATAAACACCAATGAACACGAAGGTTTGTGTGCTTTGTAGCGCAGACTTCCAAGTCTGCTGTATCGCGGGTTTCCAAACCCGCGCCGCATTTGCACTCGACGACCAAGCCGATTTAGAAATCGGCGACACGGCAGGTTTAGAAACCTGCGCTACGGCGGATTCGTGTTGATGCGTGTCCATTCGCGGTTGCCTTAAACCTTCACCGGAAAATTTTCCTGTTCCTTCGCCTCTTCCAGCTTGTGTTTCCACTTCTGGATGCCGGGGTGTGTGCCGCCCAGCGCGAGGAGTTTTTCCTTGTTGTAAATCATCTCGGCGCGGCTCGCGCCGGTGAGCGAGTAATCCTTTTGCAGGAAAATCGCCTCTTCCGGGCAGACTTCCTGGCAAAAGCCGCAGAAGATGCAGCGGAGCATGTTGATCTCGAATTCCGCCGGCATCTTTTCCGCGTTCGGGCGGTCGGCGAGCCGGCCGGCCGGGCCGGGCGGAATGATTTTGATGGCCTTGGGCGGGCAGACGAATTCGCAAAGCTGGCACGAGACGCACTTGGTGTTGCCTTCCTGATCGCGCACGAGATAGGGCGCCCCGCGGTAGCCCGGCGGCACGGCCCATTTCTCCTCGGGATACTGCATCGTCACCTTCTTTTTGAAGAAGTGACGGAGCGTGACTTTGAACCCGCCGGCAATCGCCGGCAGATAAAGCCGTTCCAAAAGATTCAATGGTTTGCGTTTGACGATCATTTCAAACTTCAATCTTCCGTAGCCGCCGATGTGAATCGGCGGACCAAATTCATAATCACCCGCGTTTTTACAAACGCGGCTACAATCAACTTCTCAGCCATAAAATCACCGCCGTCACAACAATGTTTGCCAGCGCCAGCGGCAAAAACCGGCGCCAGCCCAAATCCATCAACTGGTCGTACCGGAAGCGCGGCCACATCCAGCGCACCCAGATGAACCCCAACAGAAACAGAAACACCTTCGCCAGGAAAATCGCGATGTGCGCGATGCCACCCAGCAACGTCGTCGCGGTCTGGTCGAGGCCGAACCACGGCAGCGTCCAGCCGCCGAAAAACAGCGTCACCATCATCGCCGACGCGAGGATCATGTTCGCGTATTCACCCATGAAGAACAGCGCAAATTTGATGGAGCTGTATTCGATATTGTAGCCGCCGGCCAGTTCCTGCTCGGCTTCCGGCAAATCGAACGGCGTGCGGTTGGTTTCGGCAAAGGCCGCGCCCAGGAAAATCGCGAATGCCAGCGGTTGCTTGAACACCAGCCAGCTGAAAAGACCGTGCGTTTGATACCCGATCACGTCGTTGAGATTCAAACTGCCGACGAGCAAAAAGACCGGGATGACCGACATGCCCATCGAGATTTCGTAGGAAATCATCTGCGCGCTGGAGCGGATGCCGCCGAGGAACGGATATTTCGAGTTGGCCGCGTAGCCTGCCAGCACGATGCTGTACACGCCGAGCGACACGATGCCGAACGTATAGAGGATGCCGACGTTCAGGTTGGCGAGCACCATCGGTTGCCTGCCGATCTGCGATCCAAATGGAATGACAGCGAGATTGAGAATGGCCGGCATCAGGGCAATGGCCGGCGCCAGGATGAAATAAATTTTGCGTACGTGCGCCGGCGTGAACTCTTCCTTGAAGAACGACTTCACCCCGTCCGCCACTGGTTGAAGCAGGCCGAACGGCCCGACGCGATTCGGTCCCAGCCGGTCCTGCATGAACGCGCACACGCGCCGTTCGACGAGCACGATGTACGCGACCATCGTCATCAGGATGGCAAACGCGGCCAGGATCTTCACCGCCGTAAAGATGGCGAATTGCTGCGTCGCGCTGAGGTTGTTGAGCCAGTCCATTTCCAAATTTTATTTCAACGTAGAGAACGCAAAGAACGCCGAGAAACGCAGAGATATTTATTCTTCTCTGCGCACCTTTGCGGGCTCTGCGGCCTCTGCGTTAAAAGTGTTGTCATATCTTTACCGTCACGCCCGCATCGCCAATGCCCGCCCACGTCAGACCGTTGAGCGCGGACACGGCGTTCGCCATTTCATTGAACAAACCTTCAATGGTTAGAAAACCGTCCTGGCCGGTGACGTTGCAGACCAAGTCGTGCAAAAATTCCCATTCCGGCCGCGCGTCACCGGGCGGTTCGACCGCCTTCATGAATTTCTGGACGCGGCCCTTCGTGTTTGTAAACGTGCCGCGCTTCTCGGCATGGGCGCAGCCAGGCAACAAATAATGCGCCAGCTTCGTTGTCGCGTTCGGCAAAATGTCGCTCACAATGAGCGTCTCCAGTTTGCCCAGCAAATCCGCGCCCATACCGTGCCTGGTCACGTCTTCGCCGAAGACAATGAGCGTTTTGATTTTGCCGTTGCGGATGCCCTCGACGATCTTCGGCAGGTTTGCTCCCATCAGATTTGCGGCAATACCAGTCAATTGCGCCCCGTTCGTGTTCGGATTTTTGTCCGCGCTTACAAGCAATTTGTCGCCTTCGCCCATGCGGGAAACCGAATCGCTGATGGCGCCGAGCTTTGCCTTCAGTTTTGAAATCAGCCACAGCTCCTCGTTTGTCTGCCGCGCCGAGGCGATGATGGCTACCGAACCTGCCGGAGTTTTCTTCAATAATTCGGCAATTTCCGTCAACGCCGACGACCAGGAGGCGGGTTGACCTTGGACTTTGGACTTTGGACTTTGGACTTTCGTCAGCCGGTCTTCGCGGCCAATCCACTTGTAGTTCAGCCGGCCGTAATCACACATCCACGGGCCGTTGACGGCGTCGTTCTCGCGCGGCGTGTAGCGGTAAATCTTTTTCTCGCGTGACCCAATAAGGATGTTGCAACCGGTGGCGCAACTGGTGCAGACGCTCTTGGTTTCTTTGAGGAACCAGACGCGCATCTGAAAGCGGAAATCCTTGGACGTGAGCGCGCCGACCGGACAGATGTCCACCGTGTTCAGCGTGTAATTGTTGTCGAAGGCTTTGCCCGGATATGCCGTGAGCGTGTTGAAGCTGCCGCGATTGATGATGCCGAGCGCGTCGTCGCCCGCGATGTCCTTCGTAAATCGGATGCAGCGGGTGCAGAGGATGCAACGCTCGTCGTCGAGCATGATGCGCGGACCGAGGTCAACGCTCTTGGGCTTGTGGACCTTCGGCTCGACGAAGCGGCTGGCCGACTGGCCGTAATCCACCGAGTATTCCTGCAACTTGCATTCGCCGGCCTGGTCGCAGATCGGGCAGTCGAGCGGATGGTTGATGAGCAGGAATTCCAGCACGCCCTCGCGCATTTGCTTCACGCCGGGTGTGTTCGAGTAAATTTCCATGCCCGGCGAAACCGGCGTGGCGCAGGCAATGGCCGGACGCGGTGATTTGACGACTTTCGGCGTGCCGTCGGGATTTAAAATTGGTTTGCGGTCCGGGCCAAGTGCTGGTGTGCCGAACTCGACGAGGCACATGCGGCAATTGCCAGCGATGGGCAGCTTGGGATGATAACAATAATGCGGCACGTCCGTCTTCGCCAGTTCGCACGCCTGGATCATGGTCGTGGGCATGAGCTTGCCCGACCAGTCCGCGGTGAGGCGCGGGACCTCGATTTCACGCCCGTCCACTTTCACCTTGATCTTTTCAATCGCAGGCGGCGCAGGTTTCGTTTCGGTTGTTGGTGCTGCTGACATTTTTATAATTTAACGCAAAGGCACAGAGGCGCAGAGGCGCAAAGCAAAAAAGGTATGGGGAGCGCACGCCGCTGGCGTGCTGTTTTCGGCGGCCCGCTGAAAATCTTGTGCAACAAATTTTCTTCGGCGATGCACCGTAAAAAATGGTTGGACGAAGGTCCGGGCGAGCCGCCCGAACCTGCACGCGGGCCGCGTGCGCTCCCCACGCAATCACGACGCACTGGCCAAAAACCCTTGCGACTTGGCGTCTTTGCGTCTTTGCGTTGAAAACTAAATACGCTCATCTCAATGTTGCTGGCTGGCGGCCAATTTCATTTCCATACCCGGCCCAGCACCTTTTGATTTTTTCGCGCGGCGCTCTTCATCGGCGGCGCCTTTGTCCACGAATTCGTCCTTAAACTTGGCCACAAAGCTTTGGACGGGCCAGGCGCAAGCCTCACCGAAGGCGCAGATCGTCCGGCCGCCGGGAATGTTGTCGGCAATTTTGACCAGATAATCCGCGTCCTGTGCGCGGCCTTCGCCGTGCGTGAGGCGGTGCAATGCCTTGCTCATCCAGAGCGAACCTTCGCGGCAAGGCGTACACTGGCCGCAGCTTTCGTGCGCGTAAAATTCGGCGATGTTCGCCAGCGCCCCGACGATGTCGGTCGAGTCGTCCATCACGATGATGGCGCTCGAACCGCTCATCGAGCCGGCCTGAATCAATGAATCGAAATCGTAAGGCAAATCAAGCATGTCCACTTCCTTGTCCTTGATTTTGAATTTCTCGCCCGCCTTGAAAACCTTTGCCGACGACCCACCGGGGATGACCGCCTTCAATTTTCGCCCGTCCCGGAGACCGCCGCCGAAATTCGCGTCGAAAATCAATTGCCCGATGGTCGCCCTGCCGACTTCGATTTCGTAGCAACCTGGCTTCTTCACGTGGCCGCTGAGGCTGACGATGCGGGTGCCGGTGTTGTTGGGCGTGCCGAGTTTGGCGAATTCCGTGCCGCCCATGGCGACGATGTGCTTCACATTGCAGAGCGTTTCCACGTTGTTGACGATGGTGGGGCACATCCACAGGCCGAGGACGGCCGGGAAATACGGCGGTTTGATGCGCGGATACGGTCGCTTGCCTTCGAGCGATTCGATGAGGCCGGTTTCCTCGCCGCAAATGTAAGCGCCCGCGCCGCGATGGACGTGCATTTCCAGATCGTAACCGTTGCCCAAAATGTCTTTGCCGAGAAAATTCTTCGCCCGCGCCTCCTGCAACGCCCGGTTCAACAATCTCGCGCCGTCGGGCATTTCGCCGCGGATGTAGATGTAGGCCAGATGCACATCGTTCGCGAAACAAGAGATAATCATGCCTTCGATGAGCTGGTGCGGATCCTTATGGATGATCTGGCGATCCTTGAACGTGCCCGGCTCGGATTCATCCGCATTGCAAATCAGATAAATCGGTTTGCCGCTCTTGCGGTCAACAAAACTCCATTTCAATCCGCACGAGAAACCCGCGCCGCCGCGTCCGCGCAGGCCGGAGGCCATGACTTCCTGGCGGATTTGTTCCGGGCCGGAACGTTTTGCGCCGTCCGGCAAATCCTTCGGCTGAAGAGCGAGCGCCTTCTTGAGTGCGTCGTAGCCGCCATGACGCAGATAGCATTCGATGTCCGGCGTGTAACCCGGTTCATCGGCGTATTTGAGGATGAGGCGGTATTCCGAGGGCATATCAAATGTGGCACAGGCCTCTGGCCTGTGATGGAAATGTTGACTGATACACAGGCTGGAAGCCTGTGCCACGTTGCCGGCTTGACTGGCTGAAGAAACCCTTTAGCCTGTCCAACGCTCCGGCTTGCCCGATGGTGTAACGGTAGCACAGCAGACTCTGGATCTGTTTGTCATGGTTCAAATCCATGTCGGGCAGCCAACGGCCATTTACGATTTCAGATTTACGATTTACGATTTGCATCATCATTTTCGGGTCGTCATACCAGAGTGGTTATTCTGAAGTTCGTGTATCTCAATTTCTATTTCCTCTTTCTGCCGAAGCCAATTAATGAAGGCTTGAGAACTTGCGCCCTTGTGGCGATGAATTGATCCAGGTTCACCCACAAGAACGAGTTTTTTCACTTTCACGCCAGCGTCTTTTGCCAAAACGCTCTTTAGAATGTCGCGTTCGAGGTTCGAGTGTGGAGTTGAGAGACTGAACTCAAATTCAATGATGGTGGACTCGTCGGGCAAATAATAATCCACACACAACTTATTGTTCCCACAGATGCACATTTCCGCCAAACCGTCCCCCAATTCATCTATCACCCTTGTCCTTAACGCGGCCATGAATTCAGTTGTTTTCCCATTTCCAACTCCTGGCCCTTGTCTGACAAAGAATTTGCCACGTTCAGGAACGTCAAGAATCTCCTGAGCAATTTTTAGAATTTGTTCAACCTGGCTCATTTGCACCTTCCCACAATTTCATCCGCCTTCGCGTGGCTGACGGCTTCGTGGAAGTCGTCGTTCACCATCATCACCGGTGCGGTGCCGCAACTGGCGAGGCATTCGACGAATTCGACCGTGAACTTTCCGTCCTTCGTCGTTTGCGGGCCGTGCGCATGCGCGTCCAGGCCCAGCTTCTCGCAAAAATGTTTGTGGAGTTCATACGCACCGCCCAGCGCGCAGCTCAACGTCCGGCAGACCTTGATTTGATATTTGCCCATCGGCTGCTGCCGGAGCATGGGATAAAACGTCACAAGCTCATAGACGTTGATTGGCTGCAATTCGAGTTTCTTTGCCGTCCACTCGACCGCTTCCTGCGAAATCCAGCCGAAATGTTCCTGAATGGCGTGCAGCACCATGAGCGACGCCGCGCGTTTCACGGGGTAATGCGTGATCAGCTTGTCAATCTCGGCTTCTAAATTTGCTGGAACGGTGAAACTCATTTCAAATTCAAATCGCTCAAGCTTTTTTCGGTTCAATTTCGCCGGCAATCATGCGGCTCAAATCGGCAAATGTTTCCAATCCTTCAATCTGAACTCTTGCTGGCGGAAAGTGCGAACAAACAGTCAAGCCGATAAACGATAGAATCAGAGCCATGCAGCTTATTACCGACCAGAAATTGGCCGAGAATATCTCGCTCATAATCAGAATCACCAAACACGCCAAGGCAGTCCACGCAAAAAGCCGATGAGCGAGATTGGATTTTGCTTTCACCTTCGGCATCCGTCCTGGTGCCAGTTTCAAGATCGCATTAGCCATCGCTTGAGTGTGCAAGCGAAGAAAATCATCGAGTCTCGCCGAAGGAAGAAGTTTCGTTGCATCCACACCAGCCAGTTGAAGCCTGGCGCGTAAAGCCAAGAAAGCTGATGCCGTTTTGCACGAAGCACCAAGGAACTTCGCCTCATTCAAAGTCGGCAACGTGGCGCGGCTGGAGATCAACGTGCAAACATCTCGCAGAGTCTTTTTCTTTTCAGGCTTCATCGCAGTTCGCCACTCATCTTTGGAAAAGTTCGTTGTGAAAAATTCGTTCAAGCCTTTGCTGACCGTTTTCCAGTCGAGAAAGTCAGCCGAGTCCAACCATTCATGCACGGTCGTATTGAACGTGAGTGCGTCTTTCTCGTCCGGCAAGCGGCCAAGCTCTAAACGTTGCCAGTCCTGAAAAATACCAAGGATTTGCTCCGGCTTGGCAGGCGCTTCTGAAAATGTACTTTGGCCGTTCATCGGTCGCATTCTCCCATCACGAAATCGAGCGAGCCGAGGATCGCGGTTATGTCGCTCATCATGTGGCCCGGCAACAGGCGCGACAAAATGCTCAGGTTCACAAACGAGGGCGAGCGAATCTTCATCCGATACGGCGTGCCGCCGCCGCGGCTGTTGATGTAAAAACCGAGCTCACCCTTCGGGTTCTCGTGGCCGAAATAGATTTCACCGGGCGGCACATTCATGCCTTGCGTCACGAGCATGAACTGATGAATCAACTCCTCCATGCTCGACATGACTTTGTCCTTCGACGGCAAAACGATTTTGCCGTCGGCCACGTTGACCGGCTCTTTGGCCTGGTTGTCGAAGCCACCGGGAATTTTGTCCAGGCACTGATGCAAAATGCGCACGCTCTGGCGCATTTCCTCCATGCGCACCAGGTAACGGTCGTAGCAGTCGCCGGCCGAGCCGAGCGGCACGTCGAATTGGAAATCCGGATAGCAAAGATATGGCTGCGCCTTGCGGAGATCGTAATCCACGCCGCTGGCGCGCAGGTTCGGGCCGCTCAGGCCGTAGTCAATCGCGTCCGCCTTTGAGATGACGCCCACGTCCCGGGTGCGGTCCACCCAGATGCGATTGCGCGTGAGCAGCGTCTCCATCTCCGCGAGGTTGACGACGACTTCGTTGAGGAACTTGCGGACGGCGTCGCACCAGCCGGGCGGGAGGTCGCGCGACACGCCGCCGATGCGCGTGTAACTGGTCGTGAACCGCGCGCCGGTGAGCGATTCGCAGAGGTTGTAAATTTTTTCGCGCTCCGTGAACGTGAGCAGAAAAACCGTGATCGCGCCGAGGTCCAATCCAAACGCGCCCAGCCCCAGCAGGTGCGACGAAATGCGTGCCAGTTCGCAGCACATCACGCGGATGTACTGGCAGCGCGGCGGCAGATTTTTATCGATGCCCAGCAATTTTTCCACCGCGAGGGCGTAGGCGACGTTGTTGGCCAGCGGCGCGAGATAATCCAGCCGGTCCGTGTAAGGGATGAACTGGGTGTAGGTCATGTTCTCGGCGATTTTTTCGTCGCCGCGATGCAAATAACCCACGTCCGGGTCGGCCTTGGTGATAAGCTCGCCATCGAGTTCGAGCACGATGCGGAGCACACCGTGCGTGGCGGGATGCGACGGCCCCATGTTCAGGACCATTTTCTCGCCCTGCATATCGCGCAATTCCTCGGCTGGTGGAAGCGACTGCGTTTCCGCCTCAGCCACTCGGGCGGCAGGCTCGCGATATTCGATGTCTCGGATCTCAGGCATTAACTTCTTGGCAAACGCAGAATACGCCGAACCAACACGGTTATTCCGATTTGGTTTATCACCAGCAAAATGACAACGCCGACTTTGATCGCGATGATTTCGTGATCTATCGCAACTTTTTCCTGTAACCAAGCAGCTTCGTTTTCTGGAGTTTGATTTTCATGCCATTTGAGATAGGCATGCGCCGCACTCTGCCGATCAACGAAAACAGGAGAAGAAATTGCAAGAACCACAAGAAACACTTGGAGTAAAACCAAAATAATAATAAAGAAAATTTTCATTTTTCAATCATTTCTCCGGTGTTCGTACCCGCGGCTCGCGTTCAATGGCGTCCTTGCCACCCGGCGCAGTCACAAATGGCCCGCCTTCGAGCGGCGCAGTTTTGGTGAAGGCGACTTCCGGCACGACCGTTGGTTTGCCGGCGAGCGGGAAATCCTTCCGCAAAGGGAAATACGGGTAGCCTTCCCACATCAAAATCCGGCGTAAATCGGGATGGCCGCGAAACCGGATGCCCATCATGTCGTAGATTTCGCGCTCGTGCCAGTTCGCCGTGCGCCACACGCCGATGACGGTCGGCAATTCGGACTTTTCCTCGCTCACGCCGGTTTTCAGCCGCAATTCGCAGCCGTTCGCGAGGCAGCGCAGATGATAAACGACCGTCCAGCGCGGGTCTTCGCCGTAATTGTCGAGGCTGCTGATGTCCACGAGATAATCGAAGCCCAATTCCTTTTTGGCGAATTCGCACACTTCCGCGATTCGTTCTGCGTTGGCGAGTTGGATGGTGATTTCGCCGCGAAACTCTGCCGGTTCGGAGAGCACGTCCCCGAATTTGGCCTGGAGTTGTTTGGCGAGGTCGAGCGCGTTCACATTGCAAAAGTTTGGAGTTCCGCGTTCACGCGGTTCTGTAGGAGCGCGGATGAGGACGCCTGTGCCCTGCCGCCTGAAGGCGGAACTCCAAACGAGGCGTATCCGTGTTTATCCGTGTTCATCCGTGGTAAAAAATCAGGCTTTCTTGAGCGTGGCCAGCAGCGGTTCGTGTTGCACCTGGTTTTGCAGCTTGATCAGCGCATCCAGCAACGCTTCGGGCCGCGGCGGACAGCCGGCCACATAAACATACACCGGGATGATGTTATCCACCCCTTGCAGCACGGAGTAGCTGCGGTACATGCCGCCGGTGGAGGCGCAGGCTCCCATGGCGATGACCCATTTCGGCTCGGCCATCTGGTCGTAAATGCGCTTGACTGCCGTTGCCATCTTGTAAGTGACCGTCCCGGCGACGATCATCACGTCGGATTGCCGCGGCGAAAAGCGCATGACCTCCGAACCGAAGCGGGAAATATCGAACCGGCTCGCGCCGGCGGCCATCAATTCAATGGCGCAACAGGCCAGGCCCATGGGCATCGGCCAAAGGGAGTTTTTGCGAAACCAATTCAAGGCCGCATCAATGCGCGTGACAATGAAGTCGCCTTCAATTTTAGAATCGTAGCCGATTTCGCTCCGTGCTGGCATAAACACGCGCTTCAAAATAGTGCGCGGAAGCTAACATAAACAATGGTAACAATGGGAACAAGTTAATTTGCGAATCGTTTCCCAAACTTTCACACGAATTTAACAATGCGATTGCGGGCATTCTGTTATCAACTTGCGCTTGTGAGCCGCATCAGATTGCGTAGAATCAAAAAATGCGGACGGCTTGAATGATGAAAACTTTTGCCGAGCTGAATTTTCCGGGACGACTGATCGCCGTCGAGGGCCTCGACGGATCGGGCAAGTCCACGCAGATTTATCTGCTCAAGCGCTGGCTGGAAGCCGAGGGCATCAAGGTCTATTTCAGCGAGTGGAATTCGTCGGAACTGGTGAAGTCGGCCACGAGCAAGGGCAAAAAGCGCGAACTGCTCACGCCAACGACCTTCAGCCTCATCCACGCCACGGACTTCGCCGACCGCTACGAACGTCATTTGCTGCCGCTTTTGCGCGCGGGCTACGTGGTCTTGTGCGACCGTTACATTTTCACCGCGTTCGCGCGCGACGTGGTACGCGGCTGCCCGTCCGAATGGGTGCGCGGCATTTACAATTTCGCGGCCCAGCCCGACCTCACGATTTTCTTCAAGGCGGATTTGGAGGTGTCGCTCAATCGCATTCTCGAAGGCCGTCCGAAGCTGAAATTTTTCGAGGCAGGCATGGATTTGGGGCTGTCGAGCGATCCCTACGAAAGCTTCCGCATTTTTCAGGGCCGCATTTTGGAGCAATACATGGCCATCAGCGGCGAATTCAATTTCGTCGTGATGGACGCCAACCTGCACGTGGAAAAACAGCAGGCGCTCGTGCGCAAA
>DLMG01000165.1:0-8844 GCA_002479245.1 Verrucomicrobia subdivision 3 bacterium UBA7542
TCCTCCATGAACTCGGAATTGAACGGACCCGTGACGGGCGTGCCGTCGTAATAATTTGTCCGTTGCGTGTTTTCGTCGCGCCAGCGCCAGGTGCCATACATCCATTTTGGCGGCAGGAACGGCGGCCCGGCGTCGAGCGCGTGTGCGCGAACGAGCGCGGCGGGATTGTTGGCGGTGTAGATTTTCGCCTCGAATGACGGCCCTTCAAATTCAATCTTCACTTGGTTGGAAACGCTCGCGCAAAAATCAAACCGGCCCGGCCAGCAGCCTTTCACAAAAACCGCATAGCCGCGCGACGAAAGATAAAATGGCGCATAGACCGACAGCGTCGGCTTGACAATCATGTCCACGGTCTCGCCGCGCAGGTTCAGGGCAGCGGTAAGGTTCGTTGCCCACGAAGCCTGCTGCGGCCCGTCCACGACGCGCTCCATCAAACCGGTGAAGTCTTCGTCCGGTGCGGCATCCACGGCCAATCCCCACCGGAGGATGTCCGTGTCCGGCGTCGCGGAAAGTCGGATGGAAAAGTCGTTCCCATCCGGTTTCACAGAGATTATCACCACCCGGCCGTCGGGCATTTTGGTTTCCGCCTGCTGTCCCGAACCGTCCGGCGCCTTGGCGAAGGGGACGACCGGGAGCGCTGTCCGGCTGGCAGCGGTTTCATAAAACAACCCGTCGATCTTGAAGGGGCAAATTTTGGAAGGCGCGGGCAGAGAAACAGTGACCGTCCGGGTGGAAGTGCAGCCGGGGAACAACAGGGACGCAAACAAAATCAGCAATGTTTGAAAAGCGATTTTTCGTTTCATGGGCACGGTCTAATTACGGCGAAATGCGAAGGCGCGCAATGCCGAAGGCGGGAGGGGCGTCTCTAATCTTTTGGGCAATGATCCGGTTGGCCCCGGCGCCGATTGTGAACAACTAATTTTTGTGCTTTGCCGGGCAGTCGCTACGATAAGCCCGATGGCCGATGCCTACGAACAACTGCTCGACGCGACAATCCAACATCTGGAAGATTTGAAATCGCACGGCGTGCGCCACGTCGCCGTATCGCCCGAAACCCTCCGCGCCTTGGCGCAACCGCCCGCAACCGGAACGCCGGCCTCCGGCCCGGCACGCGCAGAAAGACAGAAACCTGCCGGGTCGGAGACCGGCGCTCCACAGCCCGTTGCTGAGCAAACCGCCCTGCTCGCGTTGCCGGGCGAAACCGTTCCCAGCCAAAGCCCGCCGCTGGATCCGCAGGCAAAAGCGGTGGCCTTTGCCGCGTTGCGCGAGCGGGCGCTGGCGTGCGTCAAATGCCCCCACCTCGCGTCGTCGCGCAAGAATGTAGCATTCGGCGTCGGCAGCATTGACGCGCAGCTCATGTTCGTTGGCGAGGCGCCGGGGGCGGACGAAGACGAGCAGGGCGAACCGTTCGTCGGCAAGGCCGGCCAGTTGCTTACCAAAATCATCCAGGCGACAGGTTTGAGCCGCGCGGATGTTTACATCGCCAACATTTTGAAATGCCGTCCCGACACGCCCGGCCAATCCGCCGGCAACCGCAAGCCGACCTCCGGTGAGATGGCCACGTGCATTCCGTATCTGCACGAGCAGATTGATTTGATCCGGCCCAAGGTCATCGTGGCGCTGGGCGCGACGGCGGTGGAAGGATTGCTGGGCAAGACCATCGGCATCACCAAGCTGCGCGGCACCTGGAAAACGTATCGCGGCACGCCGCTCATGCCCACGTATCATCCGGCGTATCTGCTGCGCAACCAGGCCATGAGCGAGAAGCGCAAGGTCTGGGAGGACATGCTGGCCGTGATGGAAAAACTTGAAATGCCCATCACCGAAAAACAGCGGAATTATTTTCTGAAGGCGTGAAAATTATTTGTTGTCCGGTTCAATCGCAAAAAAGTGGACGCCGGGTTGCCTGATGGAATTGATTTCCGCCGCGATCTTTTCCGCGTACGGTTTAATCTCCGGCCAGTTGCCGCGTCCCAAAATGAACACGGCCAGTTTTCGCCAGCGAAGATTTTGCTGATGCAACAAATTTTGATCCGTCGTCACCAGCACGTCAAAACCGGCCTGTTCGGCGAGCGCGAGTAATTCGCCGTTTTTCTTGTCCGCCCAGCCGAGTTGAAACGCGCGGCGCACTTCGTGGGCCGCCAGATGCGTTTGCAGAGGTTTGGGAACGCCCTGGTCGAAAAGAATTTTCACGCGGCGGTCGCCAGGCGGATTTCCTGCGCGGCTTCCAGTTGCGCGCGGGTCACGCCTTCATACCATTCGAGGAACTGTTCGAGCGTGCCGCTGTGATCGAGATGATCGAAGAACGTCTGCGCCGGAATGCGCGTTCCTTTGAAGACCAGCGCACCGCTCATTACCTGCGGATGCTGCGAGAAAACGTCAGGCAATTTATGTTTACCCGTCATGTTCCAATAATGCGCCTGTTTGGCTTTGAAGTCAAAGCGAAGTCCAGGAAGACATGCTGGCCGTGATGGAAAAACTCGAAATGCCCATCAGCGAAAAGCAGCGGAATTATTTTCTGCGTCCTTAAAATTCCCCGTGCGGTTGAACCGGAAACAAGTCCGACGGTTTAATGCGATGAGAGCTTTGGAAGATCTAGATCTCACCGCGAACAAAAAAATTGTCACTTATCACCGATAGACTCATTTCCGACAAAGGTGTGAAGTATGGGGCATGCGAAAGCGTGATCCCATCCTTTGCTCGTTTGGCCAGAGCGTGGCCAAACACCGCCGGGCCAAAGAATTTTCCCAGGAAGCCCTCGCGGAAAAAGCCGACCTCGACCGCACTTATCTCAGCGACATTGAACGCGGCGTCCGCAATCCCGGCATCAAGAACGTCATTCTGATTGCCAAAGCTTTGGGCATCACCCCCTCTGATTTGATGAAGGGAGTCGGCGGGTGAGCCAAATCCGGACCATGCGGTTAAAAATCGCCGCCCTCTATGAATTCGAGGGAAAGACACCGCCCACAAATGCAACCGACCTGGCTGCCATTACTCCACTCGTGTTGAAGCAGTTTGGTTTTCTACCGCAACCTGTGACGGTGATAGTCGAAGGCGACGAGGTGGTAATTCAATATCCTGAAGAATCGACGGCTGCCCAAGCTGAAGCCGCCCGGCTCGCCGAACGCGCCGGAAAACGCGCAGCCGAGGGCAACTACGAAAAGGCCATCGGCATTCTCAAGCGCGCCTTGGAGTTGCAACCTTCGCTGCACAAGGCACGCCGCGACCTGGCGATGGCTTATGTCGAGACCGGCGACGTTGACAATGCGACGAATCATTTGATTGAGGTTCTCCGGCTCGATCCGGGAGATGCGTGGAGTTGGGTTGTGCTGGCCAATCTTTACATCCGGGAAAAGTCAGACAAAGAGACAGGAGAAAAGTTTCTGCGCAAAGCACTCGAAATCGCACCGAATGATGCCTGGGCCTTGAACAGCCTGGCGGCGGTTTGCCACGAGCGCGGCAAGACTGATGAAGCCATTTCACTTTTCGAGCACGCGATTCAATCCAATCCTGAATTTGCCAACGCCTACTACGGCGAAGCCAGCGCCTTCGACTCGGCGCAGAAGCCCGACGCCGCGCTTGAAACGCTCCAGCGGATGTTCACGCAGGCAAAAATGCAAGATCCCTGTCTTGTCTTTGTGTTCCTTGTGTTCTTTGCGGTTTCGACACTTAAAACTTTTTGACACCATGGAGATCAACATTTAACTTTCAGCCATGAAGGTTTTGCTCACGGCGCATCAGGAAAAATTCGTCGGCCAAAAGATGAAGGGCGGCGGCTACCTCTCCGAAGATGAGGTGGTCCGCGAGGCGTTGCGCGTGTACGAACTGGTCGAGCAGGAAGACAACGATCCGCAGCTTGAAGCGGCGTTGCGTCATTCACTCCGCAGTCCGCTGAAAAAATACAAACGCGGCCACTTTGCCGCACTGGCCACCCGCAACGGTCGTCGCGCCCTCGCCGCGTGAACCGGATTGAAATTTTTGTCCGTCACGACGCCGAGCTGGACGCCTTCGGTTACTTCCAGCGCATCTTGGAACACAACCCCGCCGCCGCCACCCGTTTTCTGGAGGCGATTGACCTGACGATTGAGGGACTCGCGCTGCAACCGCTCAAAGGCCGGCTGCGAAAATTTCGCGGCCGGGATTTGAAAAATATCCGCTCGTGGCGCGTGAATGATTTTGAGAACTATCTGATCTTTTATCGTTTCAACGGAATGCGGTTGGAAATTCTCCGTCTCAAGCACGGCGCAATGGATTTCCCCCAAGCGTTGCGGCAAGATTAACCCGCAGCGGCCCGGTTCAGCGGGGATGGAGTTGATTTTACCTGGAGCGAATTGATGTTCCGTCCGGAGTTTTGTTTGGCCAAGCTAACTGCGTGATGTCCCGTTAGTCCTACCAAGTCTGCCTTTCGCACTTGAAGATTTGAGTCTCGTTACCTCGACTCCTACCGAATTCGCGGATTGCTTCAGCCCGCTTTTCCGCTATAACCAGCCGCCATGCATCAAATCATCCAGTGGCTGGGCGATTGGTATAATCACGCGCTGCAAACGGGCGGTTATCCCGCCATCGCGCTCATGATGGCGGTGGAAAGTTCGCTGTTCCCGCTGCCCAGCGAAATCGTGATTCCGCCGGCGGCGCATTGGGCGCACACCGGGCAAATCCCGTTGAGCCTGTGGGGCATCGTGCTGGCGGGCACCATCGGGTCGTGGTTTGGCGCCACGTTGATGTATTGGGCGTCGCGGATTGCCGGCCGACCGCTCGTGCTGCATTTTGGCAAATACGTTTTCATTTCCGCCGGAAAAGTGGAAGGCGCGGAACGCTGGGCGGCATATTACGGCCCGATGGGCATTTTCATTTCGCGCATGTTGCCGGTCGTGCGGCATCTCATTGGCATTCCGGCGGGCATTGTGCGGATGGATTACCTGAAATTTTCCATCTTTACACTGCTCGGCTCGGCTATCTGGTGCTCGGTGTTGTGCTGGCTGGGCGTGAAGATGGGGCAGGACGAACAATTGATGAAAGGCGAGTATCATCGCGTCACGCTCTGGCTTGCGGGTGCGGTGCTGGTGCTCGGCGGACTGTATTATTTCTTCGTCCACAGGCACATGAAGAAAAGTCCGGAGTCCACAGTCCACAGTTCACAGTCGAAATAGAACCATGGTGGTTTTCGGTTTTGGAATATACGTAATACAATCCTGCAACTTCGCGCACGGATGACAAAGATTTGGACTGCGGTGGCAGAGCGCAGCGGCGACACCGCTTTCCGCACGGCCGGTTGCTTCCCAAAGCGGCGTGGCGCTTCGCTTCCCGCCGCAGTCCAAAATCTGTGGTTGCGGCATAAGCCGCGCTGGGTTTATCCGTGTACATCCGTGGTTAAATAAACTTTGCGGTCTTGGCGCCTTTGCGTGAGATTTTCCACATGCCTGTGACTGAAGCCATCCGCAAAAAATTGGGCGTCTTGCCGCATAAACCGGGCATCTACCTGATGAAGGACCGGTTCGGCACGGTCATTTACGTCGGCAAGGCGCGCGACCTGCGCAAGCGCGTCAGCCAGTATTTCCATTCGTCGCGCCGCCCGGGCTGGGACCTGAAGTTCAACGCGCTGGTCGATGCGATCCATGATTTCGACATTCACGTCGTGCGGAGTGAACCGGAGGCGTTCCTGCTCGAAGGCAAACTCATCAAGGAATTTCATCCGCGCTACAACATCAGTTTCCGCGACGACAAACGGTTCCTGATGCTCAAGGTGAATATGAACGACCCCATCCCGAACTTCGCCTTCACCCGGCTGAAAAAGGACGACGGTGCGCGTTACTTCGGGCCGTTCTCGAATTCCGGCGCCCTGCGCAACACGCTGGCGCTGGTGCGGCGGCAGTTCAATCTGCGCGGCTGCCGCGTGTTCGCGCCGGGTGCGGCCGATTACAAGCATTGCCTCTACGCGCACCTCAAATACTGCACCGCGCCGTGCATCGGCAATGTGACGCACGAACAGTATTTGGAACAGGTCCGCGCCGCGTGCGATTTCATCGCCGGCCAGTGCCACGAAATGAAGGAACAGCTTGAAATCGAAATGCGCAAGGCCGCCACCGCGCAGGATTACGAGAAGGCCGCCGGCCTGCGCGACCTCATCCGCGACTTGAAGGAAACGACAAAGAAGGAACGAAAGTTCGAGCGCGTGCCTTACACCTTGCCGCTGGCGATGGATCCGCAGCACGATCTGGCCGAACTCGCAAAAGTGCTTGGTTTATCCGCGCTGCCGCAACGGATTGAAGGCTTCGACATCTCGAACATCAGCGGCACGTTTGCCGTGGCATCGCTCGTGAGTTTCAAAAATGGCCGGCCCGACCGGGTGAATTACCGCCGGTTCAAAATCAAAACCGTCGAGGGCCAGGATGATTTCGCGAGCATGGCGGAGGTGGTGAAGCGGCGATATTCGCGGCTGCTAAATGAGTCGAAGGTCGAGGGTCGAGAGTCGAGTGCCAAGGGTTTGGAGTCCCGCCTTCAGGCGGCAAACCGGCTAAAGCCGGAACTCCAAACCTCGAATCTGCCCAACCTCATCCTCATTGATGGCGGCAAGGGACAGTTGAACGCCGCGTGTGCGGAACTGAAAAAACTCGGCCTCGAAAAAATCCCGGTCATCGGGCTGGCGAAGGAGTTTGAGGAAATTTATGTGCCGGGCGAGAGCAAACCGCTGCGGCTGGGACTGAATCATCCGGCAGTGAAATTATTGCAGCGCATTCGCGACGAATGTCATCGGGTCGCCAATTCCTACAACGCGCAGCTTCGCATCAAACGCATTTCGGAGAGCGTGCTGGATGAATTTCCCGGCATCGGCGAGCGGCGCAAGCAGGCGCTGCTGAAAAAATTCGGCTCGGTGCAGCGGCTGCGGACGGCGACGTTGGAACAAATCGCCGTCGTGCCGGGTTTCGGTGGCAAGGCGGCGGCGGAATTGAAAAAATTCCTGGAGGCGCGCAGTTAGGCAACGCGGTGTTTGTAAGGGGTAAAGGCTACCAGCCCTCCGCCGAGGAGCAGTGCCAAGCCAAAAATCATCCAGCACAAAGCCTCAAATCTTATCAAACCTTCCGAACAGACTTGTGCGGCCGCCGGCAGCATCAATGCCACGCCAATCAATAGGACGACAATGCCCGCGCCGGTTTTCACGGGTTGTTTCACCGGTGTTAATACAACTTTTTCAAATTTTCCTTTGAACACTTTGGGGCGGATGATTTGCACAAGTGACCAGACAATGGGGCCAATGGGGTGGATGATTTGCTGAAGTGACCAGACAATCAATAACCAGCCGAGCAACCACAAGCCGAGTCTGCCGTTGGCCAAGACCAACTCATCTCGCAACTGGATGGAACCCGGCACCGTCAAAGCCGCTCCCACAAATATGCCGGCAACTCCCATGCCGATTTTGAAGTTTTGTTTCATAAACGGCCTTTCGCATTTTTTGAATTCATTTTTCAGCAGTTCAGGTGGCCCGATGTGTGGGACGGAAATTTCAAAAGCGCGTTGCCCGGGCAACCCCGATTTCATGTGCTGCTCAATTTCGTCGCGCAGGTGGCTTTCCAGTTCCTCCAGCGGCACGGGCGTTTTGATGCCGGCGGCGAGCATTTGCCGCCGCCAATCTGAAATTGCCTGGTCGAGGTTGAACATATCTGGTTTGACAGGGCTTCCGTTGGTTACTCACGCAGCAGCCATCGCCGTTTTTTTCATAGCGGCTTTTTCCAGTCCGCCAATGAAGCCAAACAGAATTCCGGCCGGGGGCAGCATGATCCAAAGAGGTCCCCCATCGAATTTGGGAAGGATGAAGAGGAATCCAACCGGCTCGGTGATGTAGCAAAAAAACCACACCCACAAAAGCCCCACCAGCCTGCCATTTGAAGTGCAAATCAGGGCCCTCACTTTCCGGCTCAAGATGACAGGCCCGTGGCCGAATAGCCCGATGCCCGCGAGCAAAATCATCACGGCAATGGCCGCCAGCCCGGACATTTGCTGCGCGGCGGTTATTTCCGAAAAACGCCCAATTTTCAAAAGGAGGCAGGTTGTCCAGAACAACGATTCCACACCCAGGCAGGCAATCATGATGATCCGGCATTGTTTCAACAGGTTTGCGACCTTCGTTGCGTCAACTTTCTCAAATTCACTTTTTAGCATATTCGCCTTTCCGATTTGTTGAACCGCCTTTTCAAAAGCTCGTTGCGCGTTCAATCCCGATTTCATCTGCCGCTCGATGTCCTCGCGCAAATGAATCTCCAGTTCCTCCAGCGGCACGGGAGTCTTGATGCCGGCGGCCAGCATCTGTTGCCGCCATTCGGAGATGGATTGTTCGAGATCAAACATATTGCTCCTTTTGCAGGCCGGACAAAACGGCATGGACCAGCGACCATTGTTCGTGGTGTTTGGCCATCGCTGTTTTGCCGTCTTTTTTGAGCGAGTAGTATTTCCGCTTCCGCCCGGTTTCACTTTCTCCCCAGCGTGATTTGATCAAGCCCCGGTGTTCCATCCGGTGCAAAACCGGGTAAAGCATTCCGTCCGTCCATTGGAGATTGCCGTCGGAGCGGGCCTTGACCTCCTGAATAATGGCGTAACCGTAGCTCTCGCCCTTTGAAAGCAGCGACAAAACCAGCGGTTCAGCCGACGCGGCAACCAGTTCTTTGCGAATCATAGAGTCACGATACATAGAGACAACATGTATGTCAAGCATTCAATTGATTGAAAAGAAATTCGTGCCAATTCACGAGATTCGTGTCTTTATTCCGGCATGAACATTCAAGTGGCCGTTCTCTGCGACGCCGCGACCGAGGACCACGGCAAGCTCAATCTCCTCGGCGCGTTCGACAC
>DLMG01000165.1:8987-13673 GCA_002479245.1 Verrucomicrobia subdivision 3 bacterium UBA7542
GTCAACGCCGACGGCCACGCCATCATGCCGCCCATCGAAATCCCGGTGGTGGTCGCGCTGCCGGACGACGTGCTTTTCGCCACGCGCAATTTCATCGTGAACATCCAGCAGTTGAAATTCACCGAGGCGGGGTTGTATTCCGTGGATGTCCGGCTCGATGACAAATCGCAGGCGGGCATTCCGCTGTTGGTCAAACACCTGCCGCAAGCGGTGGCGTGATTCATTTATGATTTGCGATTGATGATTGATGATTTTGCGCCTGCGCGAAACCAATCGTAAATCGTAAATCATCAATCATAAATTTTCCGGCGACTTTGGGCTTTGAACGCCGCGCGCGTGCCGTCATATTTCCGCGCATGGCAAATTCAAGCAACGAAACGGTTCTGCAACTCGATTTACCGGGCGTCAAAAAGCTCAAGAGCGGCAAGGTGCGCGAAGTTTTCGACCTCGGCGACCGCCTGCTTTTCGTCGCCACCGACCGCCTCTCCGCCTTCGATGTGATCATGCCCAACGGCATCCCGCGCAAAGGCGAGGTGCTCACGCAGATTTCGTATTTCTGGTTCGCGCAGACCGAATCGTTCCAGCCGAACCATTTGCTCTCCCGCACCGGAGACGTATTCGGTGTCCCGGCTTTAGCCGGCCTGCCCGCCGCCCTGAAAACCCAGCTTGCGCGCCGCTCGATGATCGTGAAAAAGGCAAAGCCGCTGGCCATCGAATGCGTCGTGCGCGGCTACCTCGCCGGTTCGGGCTGGAAGGAATACCAGAAATCGCAAACCGTCTGCGGCATCAAGCTGCCACCCGGCTTGAAGGAATCGTCCGAACTGCCGGAACCGATTTTCACGCCGGCCACGAAAGCCGAGACCGGCCATGACGAAAATATTTCATTCGCGGAAGCGGCAAAAATTGTCGGCGACGACATTGCCGGGCAGGCGCGCGCGGCGAGCCTGAGAATTTACAATTCGGCGCGCGATTACGCCCGCCAGCGCGGCATCATCATCGCCGACACGAAGTTTGAGTTCGGTTTGGACAACGGCAAATTGATCCTGATTGACGAGGTGCTCACGCCGGATTCCTCGCGCTTCTGGCCCGCCGACCAGTATCAGCCGGGCAAGGGCCAGCCGAGTTTCGACAAGCAGTTCGTCCGCGACTACCTCGAAACGCTCGAATGGAACAAAACCCCGCCCGGCCCGGTGCTGCCGCCGGAAGTCGTTGCCAAAACCAGCGCGACCTATCTGGAGGCTTACGAGCGATTGACGGGGAAAAAGCTTTAATTCGTAACGGCGGTCGGCAGACCGCCGGTAACTTGTTTTGACAAGCCAGAGAGTTTGCGGCTTTCTGCCGAAAGCCGCTACGTCGGCAGGCATTCACAGGCCGGAAGCTTTTGCCGCATTTTGAACCATGCAAACGCTCGTCGAAGATTTTCTGCAATACCTGCGCCATGAGCGCGGACAGGCAGAGCACACGCAGAAAACCTACGCCGCGTTGCTCGGCAAATTCATCGCTTGGGCGGCCAAACAGAACCTGACGGATTGGAAATCGGTTGAACTGAAACATCTCATGGCGTTCCTGCAACACGAACGCGAACGGAATTTGTTGCCGGTGGGGCGAGCGTCCTCGCGCCTTCGCGGCGACGAAGCCGCTACGGTGGCGCAGGCGCGAGCCGGACTCGGCGCAACAAAGCAAAGCGGTGGCGGCTCGTCAGCAGCCTCGCCCCACCAAAATTCACTGCGACGGTTGAGCAGTGAGAGTGTTTATCTCGAAATCGCCGCCCTGCGGGCGTTTTATCGCTTCGCCGAAAACGAAAAACTTTTGCCCGTGAACGTTGCGGAAAATTTGTCGTTGCCGCGCCGTTGGAAACGGCTGCCCAAGGCGCTGAC
The DNA here is from genome assembly GCA_002479245.1 of Verrucomicrobia subdivision 3 bacterium UBA7542. Classification (GTDB taxonomy): domain Bacteria; phylum Verrucomicrobiota; class Verrucomicrobiia; order Limisphaerales; family UBA11358; genus UBA11358. The sequence continues at coordinate 10,865 of DLMG01000165.1, forward strand.
CAACGACGAAATCACAAAGCTGCTTGCGCCGGATTCAGCAGAACAACCCACGCCCGGAAGTTTGTGCGACCAGGCGATTCTTGAACTGGCTTACGCCTCCGGTTTGCGGCTCGCGGAGCTTCGCAATTTGCGCCTGGAACAGCTTCACCTCGATGCCGGCTTTATCAACGTCATCGGCAAAGGCAACAAGGAGCGCGTGGTGCCGGTCGGGAAAATAGCCGTGGCAGCGTTGAACCGTTACATTGAAGTTGGCCGACCCAAACTCGTCACGCCACGGTCGCCGGCCAATGTCTTTTTGACGAAGCGTGGCACACCGTTCGCATCCGTGACGTTGTGGCTGCGGATTAAAAATCGCGTCAAGCGGGCCGGGGTCGTGCGCAACATCACGCCGCACATGCTGCGGCACAGTTTTGCGACGCATCTGCTGGAACATGGCGCGGACCTGCGGGTGATCCAGGAACTGCTCGGCCACGCGAACATCAGCACGACGGAGATTTACACGCACGTCACCGGCGACCGGCTGCGGGACATCCACCGGAAATTTCATCCGCGGGCATAGAGTGGGACAGACAGCTTGCCTGTCTCCAGCTAAAACGGGAATGATTCAGGGACAGGCTGGAAGCCTGTGCCACCTTATTCAAAATCGTAAATCACCACCTTTTTGACCAGTCGATTCACGTATTTTTCGACGAACTCGACGTGCTGCGGATGCACCTGGTAATCGTCCTGCGCCTTCTTATTCGGGAAAATGAGGTTCAGCGCGACCTGGTAATTCTGCTCGACCGCCGGGCGATGGCTTGGCGTCATTTTGCCGGCGTGAAATTGCAACACGCCGGGGATGTTTTTGAGCAGTTTATTCGCGCCAGCGAGGAATTCGGCCGCGGCGTTCGGGTTCACCGGGTCGGTCCAGAAAATGACGATGTGTGAAAACATGGTGCGCATTGTTGTCAACGTGCCCGTTGCGGCAAGTGAATTTTCCGTTTGCGTTTGCGCGCAATGGGGTAAAATCGTGCCATGAACGCGCAAATGAACGTGTTGTTTGCGACCGCAATGCTCGGCTGTCTGGTCACGGCCAGTGGCGCGGACAAACCCAACCCCCCAAAAGTTATGAAACTCCCAATCACCAGCACCGCCTTTTCCGAAGGGCAGCCGATTCCGGAAAAATATTCCTGTGAAGGCAGCGACATTTCGCCGCCGCTCAAGTGGATCCCGCAAGGCGGGACGCCCGCAAACACCAAAAGCTTCGCGCTCATCACCGATGATCCGGATGCGCCGATGGGCACGTGGGTGCATTGGGTGCTCTACGATTTGCCGCCGAACACGACCGAACTTCCGGAAGACGTGGCGAAAACCCGGGACCTTCCCGGCGGGGCGAAGCAGGGATTGAACAGTTGGCCGCGTTTGGGCTATGGCGGGCCGTGTCCGCCGCCCGGCAAACCGCATCGCTATTTCTTCAAACTTTACGCGCTCGACGCGATGCTGGATCTCAAGCCCGGCGCGACCAAAAAAGATTTACTCAAGGCGATGGAAGGCCACGTCCTCGCCGAAGGCCAGTTGATGGGGACTTATCAAAGGAAATAACGTATGGATATCGACCACAAATAGACACGGATAGCCACGATATAATGTCTTCTCCCTCTCCTCCAGCGGGATCTGGAGGAGAGGGCCGGGGAGAGGAGGCGCTATGGTTTTTTGTTTATCGACTGCTTTCTAACTGACACCTTCAACTGCTTAATCTTCGGCGGCATATAACGATGATTTTGCACCTTTCGCATCACCTGCACGCAGCCCGTCCGCCGATGCAGCGCCTGCCAAATTTCGAGCAACACTCCTTCACGGTTATCCCGCCATTGGTGATTCCAAAACCGCAACTCCTCGATGTCCGCCGCCGCAAGCCATCGCTCCCGTTCCACGTCGCGTTTTCTTTGTTCGGCCAGGCCGTGCTGAAATCCGTCCAGTTCAACCGACAGTCGCGCGGAGGGACAGAAGAAATCGAGAAAATATTTCCCAAAAGGATGCTGACGGCGGAACTTGAAGCCGGCAAATCGCCCGGCTCGTAATGCGCGCCAAAGCTGCTTCTCTTCATCAGTTTGATCGAGACGCAGACGCCGCGCGTTGGCTGTGAAATCCACGGCGCGGAGCACAGGGCGGAAGTTAGGAAACACAAGCTCCTCTCCCCGGCCCTCTCCTCACTCCTCCGTCGCAAGGAGAGGGAGAAGTCATCGCAGGTTGGTCGCACCATGTGTTCCTGACGCACCACACACCACACATCACGACATAAAATCTCTGCTTTCTCTGCGGCGCTGATTCGTGTTTAGTATGCGCCGCTTATGAGCAAAACCGCATTGGTGTTTGCCGGACAGGGCGCGCAGGCCGTCGGCATGGGCAAAGACCTCGCCGCCGCATTTCCGCCGGCCAAAGCCTGGTTCGACCGCGCCAATGCCACAGTCGGTTACGACCTGGCTTCAATTTGTTTCAACGGCCCGGAACCGGAACTCACCAAGACCGAAAACGCGCAGCCGGGAATTTTTCTGGTGAGCTGGGTCGCATTTCAATTGCTCAAGGAACAGGCGCCGTCGCTGAAATTTGACGCCACTGCCGGTTTGTCGCTCGGCGAATTCACGGCGCTGACGGCGGCGGGCGCGATGAGTTTCGAGGATGGTCTGCGCGTCGTGCGCCGGCGCGGACGATTCATGCAGGAGGCTTGCGAAGCCACGCGCGGCGGCATGGCGGCGGTCATCGGCTTGGACGAAACGCCCACACGCGAAGTTTGCGCCGAAGCGGGTGTGGTGCTGGCGAATCTGAATTG
>DLMG01000391.1:0-3672 GCA_002479245.1 Verrucomicrobia subdivision 3 bacterium UBA7542
GCGGCTCCGGAGCTTGCGGGCCTCGATTAACCGGGCCATCACCTGACGGACTTGTTCGGGCGTGAACGGTTTGGGGATGTAATCCACCGCGCCGCGCCGCATTGCTTCCACCGCCGTTTCAATCGAGGCATAGGCGGTGAACACGATCACCTCCAATTCCGGATTGACCTTCAACAACTCGGGCAGCAAATCCAGTCCGTTTTCCCCGCCCAATTTCAAATCCAGGAACGCGATGTCGAACGTGTCGTTTTCAAGCTGCTGCAGCGCGGCGGCGCCATTTTCAACGCTCACCGTTTCGTGCCCTATCGCTTCGAGTACGACAACCATTATCCGGCGAATATTTTCCTCGTCGTCAACGATCAGTATTCGCATCGGGCTACTTGCCTTTGAGGGTTGCATGGTAGTCATAATAAATGGACTGGCACGGAAAAGCGAGCAGGTTTCTTCAACCGAATACCGGTCTGCCTCGCCAAAAATCCGCGTATAGCGGCGTGGCAAGCCGTGGCCATCCTCCTTCGCAGTATTGCTACGGAGGACAGGTCCGTGGTTCCCGCCTTCATTTCGTTTCGACGCGGCAAGAAAATTCTTTGTGTTCGTTTGTGGCAAAAAATTCGTGTCCATTCGTGTCCATTCGTGGTTAAACTTTGCCTGCAATTATGGAATACGAAGCGGTCATCGGGCTGGAAACCCACGTCCAGCTCAAAACGAAATCGAAGATGTGGTGCGGTTGCGTCAACGCGTTCGGCGCGCCGCCCAACACCAACGTCTGCCCCGTCTGCCTCGGCCTGCCCGGCGTCCTGCCCGTGCCCAATGACGAGGCGCTGCGCCTGACGGTGCTCACCGGTTTCCTGCTGAATTGCGAGATTCCCCGCTTCGCCAAGTTCGACCGGAAGAGTTATTTCTACCCGGACATGCCGAAGAATTACCAGATCACGCAATACGACCAGCCATCCACGGCCAACGGCCACGTCGAATTTGAATTCAACGGCGGCCTGTCGCGCGTCCGCATCACCCGCGCGCACCTGGAGGAGGACGTGGGCAAGAGCACGCATTTCGAGCGCAACAGCGGCGTGGACTTCAACCGCGCCGGCGTGCCGCTCATGGAAATTGTTTCCGAGCCGGACATCACGAGCGCCAACATGGCCTACGAATATCTCAACGCACTCAAGGACATCCTGGTTTACGGCGGTGTGAGCGATTGCGACATGGAAAAGGGCATGGTGCGCTGCGACGTGAACGTGAGCGTGCGTCCCAAAGGCACGAAAGAGCTCGGCGCGAAGATTGAAATCAAGAACATGAATAGCTTTTCCGGTGTGCGCCGCGCGCTGGAATATGAAATCCCGCGCCAGATTGAAGTGCTGACGAAGGGTGGCAAGCTGATTCAATCCACGCGCCGCTGGGACGACGGCGTGGGCATCACCGAGGAGATGCGCACGAAGGAAGATGCCCACGACTACCGGTATTTCCCTGATCCCGACCTGATGCCGCTGGCACCGACGGATGCGTGGCTGGCCGAAGTAAAATCGCGCGTGGTGGAACTGCCGCTGGCGCGCAAGCAGCGGTTCATGAAAGATTACGGATTGCCCGCCTCCGACGCCCAGACATTCGTGTGGGACGTGCCGCTGGGAAATTATTTTGAAGGGATTGCCAAAAAGTCGAAGAACCCGAAATCCATTGCGAACTGGGTCATCAACAACCTCCGGGCCAAGCTGGCCGAGGCGAATGAGAAATTGGTAGGGACGGATTCCACTCCGTCCCAAACTTCCAGTACAGATAGGGACGCGGTGGAACGCGTCCCTACCATGACGCTGGATAACCTCAAATTCAAGCCGGAGGCAATCCTGGAACTGGCAGGTCTGGTCGAAAACAAAACCATCAGCAGCTCGGCGGCGCAGCAGGTGTTTGCCGAGATGTTCGAGACCGGCAAATCACCGGCGGCGATTGTCCAGGAAAAAGGACTGGCGCAGGTAAGCGACACCGGCGCGATTGAAAAATTCTGCGACGAAGCCATTGCCGCGAATCCCGGCCCGGCAGCCGATTTCAAGGCCGGCAAAGCCGCCGCGTTGAATTTCCTCAAAGGCCAGGTGATGAAACTGAGCAAGGGCAAGGCGAACCCGGCCTTGGCGGGCGAAATCTTGGAACGGAAGTTGAAGGGTTAAATGTTCGCATGTAAATACAGTTTTTTTCCGAAGCAGGGGATCGAGCGAGAAATTTTTCTTCAAGATTTCTGGTACTTTGTTGGCGCACTAAGCAAAGGCGGGCAGACCGTAAATGAAGATTACATCATTCAAGGCCGTTCCACGATTCATTACACCTGCATTTGTCCGGAAAAGGATTCCCTCGATGCGCGCCACCACACTTTCTACGCTGCCAAGGCATATAAAAAACTTTTGAAGGTCTCCGTTCGCGAGCCGCAGATAAAAAAAACCGGTGAAATTTTGGAAACCCCTCAAGCGTGCCAATGCAAACAGCGGCCGTATTTCTACCTGTTCACCCATTTTATGGATCGCAGTTCTCCGGTTGTTTGTGGAAAATGCCGCCAACCTGTGCCGTTGTACCGTTTGCCCCGGTTTGAAAACGGGGCTTACGATGACATTCTGGGCTGGCAGGAAATTTATAGAAATTGCGACTCCCTATTCATGGAGTCCGGCGCAGGGGAAATGTTTGGCTATCGCCAAATGTCAGATCTTAAAAGCAACTTGACGATCCTTGGTCGAGAGCTTTGCACCTCGCTTGAAAAAAGAACGGGCGTGCCGGTTTTTTATTATTTGCACCGATACTATGGAGCTTCTCAAAAAGCGGAGGCAAAAAGACGATGTCCCGGTTGTGGAAGCAAGTGGGTTGAACAGGAATCGAACGTGTTTGGCCTTCGCTGCGACAAATGCAAATTGTTTTCAACAGTGGCTCTAGAGTTTCAAAACGCCGATCCTTCCTCAAGGGCCAGGTGATGAAATTGAGCAAGGGCAAGGCGAACCCGGCGCTCGCCGGGGAAATTTTGGAACGGAAACTTAAAGTTTAACACAAAGGCACAAAAACCGCCTCGGCAAAAAACTTTGTGCCTTCGCGTTCGGGTGGTTAATCTCCAGCGATGTTTTCATCGGAAGTCAAATCGGTTCACTTTGTCGGCATCGGCGGTACGGCGATGGCGTCCGCCGCCGCGGCCATGCAGGAAAAAGGCTTTGAGGTCACCGGTTCGGACCAGAATGTCTATCCGCCCATGTCCACGTTCCTCGCGGAGCGGAAGATCGGGGTGATGAACGGTTACGCGGAGCGGAACCTCGCGCACAAGCCCGGTTTGGTGGTGATTGGCAACGCCATTTCCCGCGGCAACCCGGAAGCCGAGTTCGTGCTCGACCACAAGCTGCGCTATTGTTCGCTGCCGGCGTTGCTGGCGGAATTCTTCATTCGTGGCAAACGCTCCATCGTCGTCACCGGCACGCACGGCAAAACCACGACGACTTCATTGCTGACTTGGGTGTTCGAACACAACGGGCTGAATCCGAGCTATCTCATCGGCGGCATCCCAAACAATCTCAGCCAGGGCGCGCGGTTCACCGACTCCGATAAATCGCGAGCAGGCAGCGAATGGTTCATCATCGAAGGCGACGAATACGACACCGCGTTTTTCGACAAGCGCAGCAAGTTCATCCATTACCAGCCGGAAATCGGCAT
>DLMG01000391.1:3826-4212 GCA_002479245.1 Verrucomicrobia subdivision 3 bacterium UBA7542
TTCATCCGGCTCATCCCGCGCAACGGCCTGCTGCTCGGCAACGGCGACGACCCGAACCTCGCGTCCTTGCTCGAAGTGACGCATTGCCCGGTCAAGCGCTTCGGCCTCGGCGAGGGCAACGCCATTCACGCATTCAACCTTCGTTACGGCCCAACGGCAACGGAGTTTGAAATTCCGAGCTTCAAATTTCATCTGAACCTGGTCGGCGAACTCAACGTGCGGAACGCGCTGGCGGTCATCGCGTGCGCCAAGCATTGCGGGTTGAAGAACCATCAAATCCAGTCCGCGTTCGACACGTTCAAGGGCATCAAACGCCGCATGGAAGTGCGCGGTATTGCGGGCGGTGTGACCGTGGTGGACGATTTTGGCCATCACCCAACGGCGAT
>DLMG01000280.1 GCA_002479245.1 Verrucomicrobia subdivision 3 bacterium UBA7542
ATGTTTAACTTGAGTCAATTCGGCACCCAATCCCCAACCCCAAAGAGTTTGACATCTGCATCAATTTGCTCTATTGTTTCCACCCGGAAAGACTCCACTACTCATGAAAACTCTCCGCGTTTTCCACCGGTTTGTTTCGCTGACCCGCCGCGCCCTGATTGCAGGGGTTATCGCCTTAATTTTGGCCCGCCTCCCGGCATTCGCGACGACCTTTACCAATGACACAACAATCAATGCAAACGACACGAATTATGAAGGGGCGGACATCATCGTCACCAACTGCACGGTGACGGTGGACGGTCCGCACGCATTTTCCAGCCTGCTCGTGGCCGGAGGCGGCGTGCTCACCCACTCGTATTCCCCCAACGGCGTCATTTCAAATCTTCTCTCCGTGGTGGACGAATCCCAGGTGTTGAACGACACCAACCCGGTGACGTTGCTCAATTCCAACATCATAACCGCATCTGTCATGGTAACTGATTCCGGACAGGCGGTCGTTTACAGCAACGGAGTGGATTATCTGCTGACCAGCCCGGATGGCATTCTAACCCAGTTGCAGCGGACGACAAACTCCACCATCCCTGACGGCACCAATGTCCTGGTGAGTTATGACGTGCTGCTGGGCGTGCTGCCCGCCGGGTTTAATCTGTCGGTGACGGGCAACGTGGAGGTGGCTGTGGGAGGAGTCATCAACGCAAATGGAAAAGGCTACGGCGGCGGCGTCGGACCCGGTGCCGGCCTCAGCGCCGGATATCCGCAGGACGGCAGCGGTGCCGGTTACGGCGGCATTGGCGGGATGAGTTCCAGCAACGCAATGGGCGGCACAACCTACGGTTCCTTTGCCCAACCCACCGACTTGGGCAGCGGAGGCGGCGCCAGCTATGTCGGCACTGGGGGCGCCGGGGGCGGCGCGGTGCAAGTCAGCGCTGGCGGAACGTTCATCATCAACGGCACCATCTCGGCCGACGGCGCCAACGGCACCAACAGCCGTTCCGGCGGCGGGGCGGGCGGCAGCATCTGGATCACAGCGCAACTGGTGTCCGGTTCAGGCGCCATCAGTGCGCAAGGTGGTGCGGGCGAACCGACCCACGGCGGCGGCGGTGGTGGCGGCCGAATTGCGATTCAATGTGAGGCGAACACTTTTGCCGGGTCGGCGGCCGCCTATGGCGGGGCCGGGGCGAAGACCGGCGGTGCGGGCACCGTTTATACCGAACTGACCGGACAGAACGGGCTGCTGTTGTTTGACAACGGCGGGCGCACCGGAACGAACTCTTTGGTTGCCATTTCCAGCAGCGACATTGATGTGCTGATTCGGGGGAATGCGGCCGTGATTCCAAGCGGGGCGTGGACCATTGGAAATCTTACGATTGCTTCCAACGGCCTGCTCCTGGCCTCCTCCTCGTTATCACCCATCAACCTGACTGCCAGTGGCAACATCACGATTCAATCCGGTGGCAGCCTGCTCACCGACAGCGCAGGTTATGCCGCCGGGACGGGCAACGGCTACGGCGGTTCTTACAATGATGGCAGCTACCGTCCTTGCGGTGGCGGCGGGTATGGTGGCAGCGGTGCCAACGGTGCTTCGACGAACGCCGGCGGCGGCACAACCTATGGTCCTCAAACATCTCCCACCATGTATGGCAGCGGGGGCGGACAATTGATGCCGTATTCCTTCGGCGGGGCGGGCGGTGGCGCGATTCAACTCAATGTCAGCGGCATTTTGCAGGTGGACGGAAGCCTCTCGGCCAACGGCGGCAGCGGTTCCGGTTCGGGCGGTGGCGGCGGCTCCGGCGGCAGCCTCTGGTTGACGACGGGAATATTAATTGGCTCCGGTTCCATCACGGCCAACGGCGGAAATGGGGCCGGCTCGATTGGCGGCGGCGGCGGCGGCGGACGCATTGCCATCTATCCCGCGGCGAACCTGTTCGGCGGAACGATTTCCGCCTATGGCGGCGGCGGGGACAATTGGGGCGGAGCGGGAACCGTCTTCCTCCAGCCCACCGGACAGAATGGCCAGCTCATTCTGGACAACGGCGGAAACGTCGGAACCAACACGCTGGTGCAATCCGCGATTCCCGCAGATTTGATTTTACGCAACGGAGCGATTGGGTCGGCATCCAGTTCGGCGAGCTTTGCCAATTTGCTCATGAGTTCCAATGCATGGCTGACCGCCTACAGCTACTCCTTCAGCAAACCTGCCAACACCGTGAATTTCTCATTTTCGGGAAACGCCACCATTCAGGCTGGCAGCGGCATTTTCACGGACACTGCGGGCTACCCAGGGGGCCAGGGGTCCGGCGCGGGAAAATACTATTACTACAATTACACCTACGTGTGCGGCGGGGCGGGTCACGGAGGTTATGGTGCAAACAGCACCGGTAATTACGCTCTGGGGGGGAATACCTATGATTCCACGACATCACCCTCCAGCCCTGGCAGCGGCGGCGGAAATTATTCCCCTTATTCCTTTGGCGGCGGCGGCGGCGGCGTGATTCGGCTCACGGTAACTGGCACATTGCAAATGGACGGAACCATTTCCGCCAATGGCGGCAACGGTTCGAGCTACGGCGGCGGCGGCGGCTCAGGCGGGAGCATCTGGCTGACCGTGGGCACTCTGTCCGGCGCCGGCTCCATCACGGCGAATGGCGGCAGCGGAGCGAATTCCGTTGGCGGCGGCGGCGGCGGCGGGATCATTTACATTCCCTGCAACAACAATTTGTTTGCGGGAAATGCTTCGGCGTATGGCGGCGGCGGCGCCAATTGGGGCGGGGCGGGAACTGTTCTAATCCAATCCTACGGACAAAACGGCCAGCTCATTCTGGACAACGGCGGAAATGCCGGAACCGACACGCCGCTTCAATCCGTGAGTTCCACGGATTTGATTCTACACAACGGAGCAATTGGGTTGATATCCGGCCCGCTGACCTTTGGCAACCTGCTCGTGAGTTCAAACGCCTGGCTGCTGATAACCAACAATTATTCCTACACCGTGACTTTATCGAGTGCGACCATTCAAGCGGGGGGTGGCATTATCGCCGATGCTTTTGGTTACGCAGCGGGCCAGGGACCCGGCGCGGGACAATACTATTACAACAATTCCACTTACCCATGTGGTGGTGCAGGTCACGGAGGCTGCGGCGCAAACAGCACCGGTAATTATGCTGCGGGGGGGAATACCTATGATTCCACGACATCACCCTCCAGCCCTGGCAGCGGCGGCGGAAATTATTCCTCGATTTCTGTCGGTGGAGCGGGCGGTGGTTCGATTCGACTGAATGTGAGCGGCATTTTGGAGGCGGACGGACGCATCTCGGCCAATGGCGGCAACGGTTCCGGTTCGGGTGGCGGCGGCGGCTCCGGCGGCAGCATCTGGCTGACCGTGGGCACCCTGTCCGGTGCCGGCTCCATCACGGCCAACGGCGGTAATGGAGTGGATGGCATCGGCGGCGGTGGCGGCGGCGGACGCATTGCCATTACCTATAACAACAATTCATTCACAGGTCCAGTTTCCGCTTACGGCGGCGGGGCCAACTGGGGTGGGGCTGGAACAGTCTATCTCAAGACAAACTCGCAGAGCTATGGCCAGTTGATCCTGAACAACGGCGGGAATGCGGGAACCAACACCACGTTCAACGCCAGTTCCATCGACTTGTCAGTAACGGGCGGGGCCATCGGACAAGGCCCGCCCGGCGGTTGGAGTGTGCGAAACCTTCAAATCAGTACCAACAGCGTGCTGACGACCGTTGCCTCCACTTCGGCTCAAACTGTCAGCGTGACCGGCAACGCCACCATAAATTCCGGCGGTGCCATTTCGGTTGACGGCACCGGGAGTGGAGCCTCATCTGGAATCGGCGCGGGCGCCACCTCTTCCGGCAGCATCAAAGGTGGAGGCGGTCACGGCGGTTTTGGAGCGGCCAACCCTTCCGGATATGGCGGCGCTTACGACTCGATTCAATTACCGGGCATCGCGGGCAGCGGTGGCGGCAATGGCAGTGGCAGCAGCATTGCTCCGCGTGGCGGGGCAGGCGGCGGAGCGCTCCGGCTCACCGTCACCGGCACACTGGCCGTCAGTGGTAGAGTGTCGGCAAACGGCAAAAATGGAGACGTCAACAGTGGCGGCGGATCGGGCGGCAGCCTTTGGATTACCGCCGGCACCCTTGCCGGATCAGGAACCATTTCCGCAAACGGCGGCTCCGGCAACGGGCTCGGCGGTGGGGGTGGCGGCGGTCGCATTGCCTTGGGATACACGACCAGTGCTTTTACCGGACCTGTCTCGGCTTGTGGCGGCAGCGGTTACGCGAATGGTGGTGCCGGAACGATTTACACCAAGGCCAACAACCAGTCCGTGGGTCAATTGCTGGTGGACAATGGCGGCCTGTCGGGCACGAACACACCGTTGTCCAGCGCTTATGGCACGCCTGCCTCACCTTTTAACCTTACGGTTGGTGATGGCGCAGTGGTTTGTCCGCAATCATCCTTCCCAGTGTTGAGCAATCTGAACGTCACAGCCGGCGGCCTGTTTATCACCCTGTCCGGCCAGTCGAACCTGGACTTGGTGGTCCTGCAAAACGTGGACGTCGCGGCTGGCGGAGCCATTGCCGTGGATGCAAATGGCTTTGCTCAAGCCAGCGGGCCGGGCGCCGGGCAATCCGTCGGCGGATCCGGCAGCGGTGCGGGCTATGGTGGTCTGGGCGGGGCGTCCGCAACCGCTGCACCCGGCGGCACCAACTACGGTTCGGCCCAACAACCCGTGGACCAGGGCAGCGGCGGCGGATTTGGATCCGGACCACTTTACGGCGGTTCGGAAGGCGGCGGTGCAATCCGTTTGAACGTGGGCGGCGTTCTCACCGTGGACGGCCAGCTCAGCGCCAATGGGGATTGGGGCATTCAGGACAATTCCGGCGGCGGTTCCGGCGGCAGCATCTGGGTGACTGCTGGCACGCTGGTCGGGAACGGTCAAATCACCGCGGATGGCGGTGAGGGCGAATTATATGGCGGTGGCGGCGGCGCCGGTGGACGCATTGCCCTTTATTCGCATGCGAATGTCTTCTCCGGTCTGGTTTCCGTTTTCGGCGGCGAGGGTGATTTCCAAGGCGCCAACGGCTCGATTTTCTATTCCACAAATCCTCCCTTGCAGGTTCTCTCGTACACACCCTCTGGCATTGTCAGCAGCGGCGTAAGTTCGGTGAGCCTGGTCTTCAACGAGGCGCCGAATCCGGCTTCATTCTCCGGAACCGACGTGTCACTCACGACTCCCAACGGGCCTCTGTCCGCAGGTGCATTCACCGTTTCCATGCTGAGCTCCTCCAGCTATAGTGTTAGTTTCCCACTACAGACGGCCGTGGGTAATTACACGTTCACGGTTGGAACCAACATCAACGACCTGTACGGCCAGCCCATGTCGCAGGTTTACACGGGCACGTTCACCATTTCGCTGCCGGTCATTCAAGGCGCGATCACCGACACCAACGGACAACCGGTGCCCGGCGTCCTGATCCAGCCGGACGGCGGATTGTCCACCACCACCACCGACACCAACGGCAACTACGCGCTGGGAATCCTGCCCGGCTGGAGCGGCACGGTCGTGCCGTCGGGCGGCGGCTTCGTGTTTGCGCCTGGCTCGCGGGTTTATACCAACGTGACCATGTCCATCTCGAACCAGAACTATGTAGCGGTCATCACCATCGCACCCGCCGTGTCCGCCGGGCTGCAAACCACCAACCTGATGATGAACTGGTTTGGCATCTCTGGGGTAACCTACCAGATTTATTCCTCCACCAACTTGGTGGACTGGCTGCCTTATGGCGATGCGTTCCCGGGCACCAACGGGCCGGTGTTGCTGCCCATACCAATCAATGGCGAGCCGATGAGTTTCTTCCGCGTGCAAGCCAGTAACTGATAACCCGGCATTAATTGGCATCCGGAGCACGGCTGGGACGGATGGGTGAAAGCCGGCCGGAAACCGGCTTCGCTGTTGCCAACAGGGCCTCATGGTTGGGTTGACCGCGCAGCTTACGCAAACACCGGCCGTTTCAACCCCGAAGCCCGCGTTGACACCCGGCAACTCCGCTCCTACTTTCGCGTGGCATGTTCGAACTCGTTTCGCCATATAAACCCGCCGGTGACCAGCCGCAGGCGATTGCGAAGCTGACGGAGGGGCTGTTGTCCGGCGCGAAACATCAGGTGCTGCTCGGCGTCACCGGCTCCGGCAAGACGTACACCGTCGCCAATGTCATCCGCAACGTGGACAAACCGACGCTCGTCATCTCGCACAACAAGACGCTCGCTGCCCAGCTTTACGCCGAATTTAAAAGTTTTTTTCCGAAGAATGCCGTCGAATACTTCGTCAGCTATTTCGATTATTACCAGCCGGAAGCCTATATCCCGCGCACCGACACGTTCATCGAGAAGGATTCGAGCCGGAACGAGGAAATCGAGCGCCTGCGGCTTTCCGCGATGAGTTCGCTGTTCTCGCGCCGGGACGTGATTGTCGTCGCCAGCGTGTCGTGCATTTACGGCATCGGCAGCAAGGAGGATTATACGGCCATGGTCATTCCGGTTCGCACGGGAATGGAATTGTCGCGCGAACAATTCCTCACGCGCCTCGTGGAACTGCTCTACGACCGGAATGACATTGAATTCACCCGCGGCCAGTTTCGCGTGCGCGGCGACACGGTGGAACTGCGTCCGGCGGGACGCGAAGACGGGCTGCGCGTGGAATTTTTCGGCGAGGAAATCGAGCGCCTCACCCGCTTCGAGCCGTTGACCGGCAATAAAATTGAAACGCTCGACGCCGTCACCATTTTCCCGGCCAAACAATTCGTCACCACTGGCGACAAGATGAAACGCGCCATCCTCGCCATCCGCGAGGAGCTCGGCGAGCGCATCGCCTGGTTCGAGCAGCACGGCAAGCTGCTTGAAGCCCAGCGCATCAAGCAACGGACGGAATACGATCTGGAAATGATGGAGGAAATGGGCGTTTGCTCCGGCATTGAGAACTACTCGCGCCACATTGCCGGGCGCGCGCCCGGCTCGCAACCCTGCACGCTGTTTGATTTTTTCCCGCCGGATTATCTGCTCGTCATTGACGAATCGCACGCCACGGTGCCGCAAATCGGCGCGATGTTCGAGGGCGACCGCTCGCGCAAAACGGTCCTGGTGGACCATGGGTTCAGGCTGCCCAGCGCGTTGGACAACCGGCCCATGAATTTTCTGGAGTTTCAGTCCATGCAGGGCCAGACGATTTACGCCAGCGCCACGCCCGCCGCGCGGGAAATCGAGTGGGCACGGCAGAGTGCCGGAACGCCGGCCTCCGGCACGGCTCGGTCAGATGATTTTTCAAAACGTGCCGGGCCGGAGGCCGGCGCTCCCATGCCCGGCGTCACGGAACTCGTCGTGCGCCCCACCGGTCTCATTGATCCAAAGGTCACGCTCAAGCCGCTCAAAGGCCAGATTGATGACCTCATCGAGGAATGCCGCAAGCGCGCCGACGCGAAGGAACGCGTGCTCGTGACCACGCTCACCAAGCGCACCGCCGAGGAGTTGACCGATTACCTGCGCGACATCGGTGTCAACGTGCGCTACCTCCACAGCGAGATTGACGCCATCGAACGTGTCGAGATTTTGCGCGCGCTGCGCAAGGGCGAATTCGACGTGCTGGTCGGCATCAACCTTTTGCGCGAGGGATTGGATTTGCCGGAAGTTTCGCTCGTGGCGATTCTCGACGCAGACAAGGAAGGTTTTCTGCGCAGCGAAACCAGTTTGATTCAGACGGCGGGCCGCGCCGCACGGCATCTCAACGGCGAAGTGATCCTCTATGCCGACGTGATGACCAACAGCATCAAAAAGTTTCTGGCCGTCACCGAATACCGCCGCAAACGTCAGATCGAATATAACCGCGAGCACAACATCACGCCGCGCAGCGTCAGCCGCGCAGTCGAGGAAAGCCTCGCCACCTACGAATCAAAGCGCAAGGAAGCCGACGCCGTCTTGCGCGACGCAAAACTGGACGTTGACCTCACCGAAACCATCAGCGAACTGGAAGGCGAAATGTTCAAAGCCGCTGAGGATTTGCAATTTGAAAAGGCCGCGTTGCTCCGCGACCAAATCAAGGAACTCAAACGCATGATTGACGGCAGCAAACCTGAATCCAAACCGGCCAAACCCATCATCTATCGCAAATCGAGAAAAAGCCGCGTGTAGCCTACTGGGCCAGTTTCGGTATCACCCGCTCCGCCAGCACGTCCGCCGCATTTTCGAGGGCCGTCTTGGCGGCGGTCTGCTCGGCCACGTCCACGCCCACGCTGGTTTGACGGTCCACCACCAGAACGTTTCCAGTGGCGACGTCGCGAACCTTGATTTCGATGCGCGACTTGCAGGAAATCAGATTGCCCTTCTGCATGCCGTAGGCGCTGAAAGCATCACCCGAAATTTCAATGGCCGGTTTGTTGGTGGAATTGTTGTCCGCCAGCGTGAAACCGCACTGCTGCAAAATCAGCGACAGTTCCGTCTCCGCTGCGGGATCAATGATGCGCGGCCCGTAATGCCGTTCATTGATCTTCACCAAAACCACCGGCAGTGTCTTGCCGGCGAGCGCCTGCTTGACTTTGGCAATTCGTTCCTCGCGCGTTTCCACCTTGGCCACCAGCGTGTCGCTTTTCTCTGAAACCACACCGGCGATCTTTTTTGCAAGGTCAGACGAAAGGTCAACGATTGTCTTTGTCGGCGGCCCCTGCACCATTTCGCCATAAACCCGGCTGGTTTCGGTGCCGATGACCTTGGCGACGATGATGGTCTGGTCGTCCGCTTTGAACACCCGGCCGGTAACCAGCACCTTGGCGCCGGTCAGTTGGCCGATTTTGGCCGCGCTGTCCGGGCTGACCGTGCCGGACAGGCCGAGTTCCTGTTCGCTCAAAACTTTTTCAAGTTCGGCACGCTCCACCGTGATGATTTGCGGCTCGGCGGACAAATTGGCATTGACCAGCGTGGCCACCTGGGGCCCGAGACCCCGCACGGCTTCGTCCTTCGACTCGAAGTCAAAGACCGCGACGGTGAGAATGTTCTGCGGAACTGCGCGGGCAATCGCACCCGCGGCCAGCAGCAGAGCCAGTATGAATGGAATTCGTGTTTTCATGGCGTGTTTTGGTTTCGTGGTTGAGTGTTCAAATCGGGCAAAAGAAATAGTTCGGGATTCAGCGCCAGTTTGGAAAAGTAAATCAGGTTGAGTTGAGAGCGGGGATTTTCCGCCAAATTTGCAACCAAGTCCGACTGGACAACAACAACTGCACCTTTGCCCTCCGGCGCGAGGTAAAATGAAGGTTTGATTTTGTCCCTTGGCGCCCGTGGCGGTTGAATCCAGATCACCGCCGCACCTTTCCGGGCAATTTTCTGAATGGTCGGTGCCAAGCCTTCGCGCATTTGCGCCTTTGATTGAAACGGGCCGATGACGGCCAGCTTGCCTTGAAAATCGTCCAGAGAGGTTTCTCCCAAGTCAAAAAACTCCACGCCGTTTTGCTTGAGCCGGGGCTTGAGTTCGTTATTCGGATCCAAGACCCCAAAAACGTTTTCGCCCATCAGCATTTTTATTTCCGCCAGCAGGTTTGTCGGGTAAACCAGCACCTCGGTTTTTCCGACGACGTGGTTAGTGCCTTCCAGCCATTGAATCAGGAATTGCGTTTCCGCTTTCACCTCCGGGAAATCCATAGCGGCGGATTCGAGCACGGTTTGTCCCGGCAGAATTTCGATTTGTTTCCAAGGTTTTTCAGACAGCGGAACCGCCGTTGCGGAGCTGGTTTGATAAAGCTGCGTGCGGACGTCGGCGCCTGCGCTTTTGTCGCCGGCATTGTGCCATGTAACGGTGATCTTGCGCGCATCGCCGGCGAAGACGCATTGCGACTCCCGGTCCGGCAGGAGTTGCAACTGGGCGCAGGCCATGCTCGACCCGCAACCGGCAATTACCAGCAACAACCATGGGTTACATGCGCTCATTTCCAATCATTATAACCATTCGCGGCGGCGAATCCTTTGATGAAAACAGGGGTTGGGTTCATTGTTTGCCGGCGGCATCGATCTGATCAGCCTGGGTGCGGGCATCCTTTACCTGATCCGCAGTCATGGTGGTCTGCACTTTATCACGCTCTTCGGCAGCGTTCGGATATTTCTGTTCAGCAGCCAACTGCAACCATTTCCAGGCTTCCATGGGATTGGCCGGGACACCATCTCCTTTTGAATAACATAGACCGAGATTGTATTGCGCTTCGGCCAGGCCCTTCGCGGCAGCCTTGTGATACCATCTGGCGGCTTCTTTGGGATCCGGCGTACCATTCATCCCGGCGGCCCACATTTCACCGATGCGGTTAATGGCTTCAGGAGAGCCCTGCGTTGCGGCTTTATTGAACCAATCGGCAGCTTGGGCAATGTCCTTGGGAACCAATTTGCCCTGGTAATATATCTCGCCGAGATAAAACTCTGCATTTGCAGATGTTATTTCTGTTTTCCAGCCATTAATCAAGTCACTGGGTTGACGATAACCAAATTCAGTTTTGTCCTTGTCATCTGGAAATCCGCGACCTTGAGACCAAAGATGGAACAGACTTTCAATGGCTTCTGTTCCAGAACCGAGGTATTCAACAAATCCGTTTGGATATTTGTCAGGGAAGTTATAATTATGATTTTTACCTGCATAAAATTCCGCCGCTTCGCGATCATTTTGTGGCACGCCATTACCCGTTTCATACATTTGTCCCAAACTAAACATGGCGAGATTTCCGGCATACATGCAATTTTTAACTGCCGACAAAAAAAGATCATGAGCTTTTGTCAAATCTGGCTCCACCCCTTCTCCTTTCTCATACATTAACCCCAACTGGTATCGCGCGTCACTAACTACACTGCTTCGGCTCCCGTCTTGTTGAGCAGCCTTTTGCATCCATTTGAACGCTTCGGTTGGATTCTTGGAAACTCCGTCGCCTGTTTGATATTTTTCAGCCAACTGGAATTGGGCGTTTAAATTTCCGCTTTCGGCCGACTGCTGGAGCATATCAATGTTATTCACCTTGTTAAGCAGATCGCTGTTCGGATAATACTTGGGCAATTCACCTATTTCTGCCTGCGCTTCGACGTTGCCTTGAGCGGCGGCCTTGAGATACCATGGAATGCAGTTGGAGCGCTGGTCGTCACCTAGCTTTCCGTAGTTGTATAGTTCGGCCAACGCGAACATGGCCTTGACGTGGCCCTGATCGGCCGCCTTCCGATACCACTCGGCCGCCTCGGCAAAGTTTGCAACCTGCTGGCCGGACTTGTTGAACTCATGTTCCAGCAAACGACCTAAATCATATTCGGCGGCGACAAGTCCTTGATCTGCCGAACGATGCATCCATTTTTCGGCGAGATCGTAGTCTCGATCGGCCCCCTTGCCATTTCCATAAGCCCACCCTAAAAAATCTTGTGCCAGTGCGAATCCTTGATTTGCCGCCAACCGGCACCAATATACCCCTTGTGTTTGGATATCTGAATCATCGCTTGTGATATCTTGATAACCCAAGTAAGTTTGTGCGGTCACATCGCCATTAGTCGCCGCGATTTGAAGTTTGTCCGGATTCACATCCTGCCATTTTGCCGTGAGAGCCTTCATCGTCATCGGCGGGTTTGCGGGGAAAACGGATGTTGTGTTGTTTGTCGAATTGGCGGCATGGAGACGAATTGCGCCAATTAGTAAGAGCGCCGCAAAATAAACATGGCAGCGCCGTTGATTTAAGATTTGGATAGGTTTCATTTTATAGTATGGTTGTGGTGTAATTCATTAAAGGAAAGCACCTTTGTGAATACGCTGTCCGGAAATGCTTCGGTCAATTTTTGCTCAAAGTGACTGGCCTGATTTGATTCTCCCATTTCGGCAAAGGACAATTGGAGCAAGAACAAAGACTCCGCGTCCAGTTCATCTTCCACCTGGGTTTGAAGCAATTTGACCGCGGCGGCATCGTCGCCTGAAAAAAAGTAATAAACAGCGCGCTCATGTTTCGGCAAATCAGAAATGCGCGCGGCAAGTTCCTCCTTGGAGATACTGTCTGGCAGCCAGCGTTCGCGCGGTGTGGATTTCAACGTGCCCGCGTCAATTTCCAGAATCGCAAAATTTTCCCCCGGTCGCGCGGCCAGCCACAGTTTCCCGCCGCCGCACGCCAGGGTTGAAGAGTTGCCCGTGCTCTGAAGGGAGAATCCGCCTACCCAGCTTTGGCTGCCCGGATGATACAATAGTGGATGCGCAGCTTCCGTCGTGAACACCCACAGAAAATCATCATCCGGGGACACCGACAAAACTCCGGCGGACAAACGGCTTTCCGGAACAAACAAATTGGACTGATTCGTGTCTGTTTTTCTGGCTTCCAGCAGTCGTTGGCGAAGTTCCAGCTTTTGCCGGATTTCCTTGACGAGTTGGGAATCCGGCTTGTGAGGTGGCGCCTGTCCGGGATACGCGAGGCTTCCGGCGACTTGAACCGTTGGAGAAACAGGAATCCATTGGCTTCGTATTTTCCCGGTGTTTGGATCAATGCCATGCAAACCGGAATCACTTGCAATCCAGAGATTTTCCTTCCCATCGCTGGCCAGGGAATTAATGCGGCCCATTTTATCAAGAGACGGTGGATCGACCATTCGGGTCCACGTGTTCGATTTAAAATCACAGAGCAGCAACTGGCTGTTGTAAAGAAGCAGTTTGTCTTTCAATCCTGCAATACGTCTCAAGTCGCCGCCAAACATGAAATTTTGATGCGGTATTCCGGGAAGGAATGGCTTCCATGCATCTGTTCCATTCTCCAAGATTGACAAATCGCTCAATCCGCCAATCGCCACGATTCCGCGTGAAATGTCCGCCAGTGCAAATTGGTTCGTGGAAATAATCCCGGCCGACGATTCGTAACGTCGCAACTCGCCGGTCTTCACATTTAGGGCTGCAATCCCATCGTCGTTCAACACCAGCCAAAGCGTGTTGCCATGAAACATCATTCGGTTGATATCATTTGTGGCCAGCGGCCCCGTCACCGGTTCGAGCTTTTGAGTGTTGGCGCCCAATTCCCACAAGCGGATGTGATCAGTTGAAACGGGCTGAAACTCCTTTTCGATTTGGCCGTTCACGGTCTTGATTTCAAGTGGCTCGGCAACTTCAACTGCCAGCCAGAGCGTATCATCTTGAAAAACCATGGATTTGACGCCTTTAATCTGAACGCCAGAAGGGAAGGGAATTGTTTGAATGTCAGGTTCGACCAGGGGGGGTGAAAACGTCATTGGCCGCACGGAAAAAATATCTCTTGCCTTTGCGGCATCAAGTTCAGTAACACGCGGAAGCCGGACTTTCTGCCCGGTGTTCGTCGGCGGTGGCGGACTGTTTGTTGGTTCGCTATGTTTGCCTTGGTAAGCTGGTTTAAGTTGCGCCAACAGTTTTTGCTCACCGCCGGGTTGACCAATTCCTTTGAAATATCCTTTCAATGCCTCAAGATATGTACTGTTAAACTGATCAGGCGCTTTCAGCAATCGGGAAACAAATTCCGAACCAAATTGATTTTGCCATTCGGTCACTTCGCGCAAGCCGGCGTCGCGCGGCACTCCCCATTGTGTCTGATTGTACTGCGAATAGCCAAACATCTCAAAAGGCCGCCAGGCCGAAAGCACATATTCGGTGGCGATGCTCGGCGAATTGGGTTTGGCAAGAGCGGTTGTAAAACCGAATTGCTCGACATATTTCCCCCAAGCCTTGCTGCGCCGTCGGGCAAAGAAAAACTCGTTCCGGCTGGCGGACTTAAGATAGCCAGTCAAAAGCAAACGCGAAAATTCCTCCTGGGCGGCGGGACTTTCTGCATTGTAACCAGGCAACGCCGTTCCCCACCGCAAACGCAACAATTGTTCGCGGGCAGCGGCATTTCCAGGATTAAAAAAGCACGCTGTTTCGAGCAGTTGTACGGCATCAAACCATTGCCGGCGGCCCTCGGGTGAATCAAACGAGAAATTCATTGGCAGTCCGGTGTAACGTGCCACCAATGAATCAGAAATTCGGCTGCGAATATTTTCCGCAATCGGTTTTGTCAAATCACGACGTAACAATGGCCCGACCGCCAGCGTTAACTTTTTGCCGATTGCTTCGGAAGTTTCATTTGTCACGGTTAAGACCACCACCTGTGGTTCGCCTCTGCCATCCCAAACGTTCAGCGTCACCTCCAGTTTTCGTTCGTCCTGCCAATCCCTCGTTTTCCAATCGAAAATTTTCCGGTCATTGACCCGCGCGTCTCCCCAAACATAATGATCCGCGACTTTTTCCCAAGAGTTTGAATCGGTTTCCGCCAGCCCGCTCAAGACAAGATTGGCCTCGTCCATCGCCGCGCCGGAGCGTTGAAATTGGACGAGATGAAATTTTTGACTGTTTGTTGACGCAGCCGAAAGTGACTGGCGAAAATCATTTTCTAGATTATCAAATCCACCGCCCATTCCGCTTTGCGGCAAAAATAAAAAAGCGACCACATCTTGTTTTTCCAAATTCCGGGAAATCTTCTGCGCATTTTCCAACAAAGAGCGCAACGCTGCAGATACAAGCGGCATATATTCGGATTTCATCCGAAACGGTCCGTCTTCGGTCGTCGAAAGTAAAAGGTTTGTTTCGACAAGCACATCCGCGCGCTGCAAATCCACTACTTCAAGCGAAAGCTTTCGATTGCCATTCCAGTTAGTTGAAACGTCGCCGAAAATTCCCCAGTCCGCCTTAACCCAACGCCCACTGCGGATCGCCTCTGAACGATCAATCAACCCAAAGCCGGCCAGCTTAAATTCATCCGCAACCTTTTCTAATTCCGCGCGTTCCACCCAATCGTAATTTGTGTCCCCCGAAACTTCCGCCTGCAACGCCGCCGTGAAATCGGCCATTGCGACAGTGCTGCGATAAGAATCGTCCTCGCAAATAAAATCCATCAGCGCGACGCGTAGAGTTGGCATTTTCGCGGCAATGCCAGACTGTGCGGGCAGTCGTACCGCCAAAATTACAACCGCCAAAGCTCCGAGAAGTTTTTTCATGAATTTTTTGTTACAGGGTTATCGAATTCAAACGCTTGGCTTCAATTTTCAAGCCGCCTTGCGCAAAATTCCGCGCCGAACTGGACCACACAAATTGGTTCCCCTCTAAAATGATGCCACCTTCCGCGTCCGAAAGAACGGTGATTTTTTGGCCGGCGATTTCGAGTTCCTGGCCGCTGAAAGTCACCAACGACGAACATTGTTTGCCATCGCAGATTTTGACCCAGAGCGGCGTTGACATTGGCACGTTCGGCTGGTCGGAAAGCACCAGTTGCAGACCACGCTCATCCTGCACGATGGCGCGGACACGATTGGGGAAAAGCGTCAACACCTCGCGCAGCATTTTGCCGTTTTGCAACAGCACAAAAGCACCGTTCTTTTCCATCCGACCGTGCCAATGGCCGATGGCAAACGCGACCAATATACACATCGCCATCCCCAATCCCCAGGCCAATCGGGGCAGCCAATGCCGCCGGGCGCGGTCCCACACCGGCGGACGATTAAGCCGATTCACAACCCGGCGGGGAAACATTTCCCAGAATGCCTCCGGTCGCGCCGGCATCTGCGCTTTCTTCAAGGCGGATTCGAGTTCAGAGTTGTTCATGCAAAATTGGTTGCAACCAGCGTTTTAATTTTTGCCGTGCCGCGAAAACCCGCCACGAAATCGTCGCTTCCGTGCAATTTAAAAGCTTCGCAGCTTCGGCATGGCTGCGATTTTCATAAACCGTCAAAACAATTGCGGCGCGTTGTTTTGCCGGTAGCTTGTTCAAGGCATTTTGTACGCGGCGCGATAGTTCATCGGGGAATTGGTCGCGTGAATCGTTTTCAGAAATTGCATTTTCCGCCCATTTCGCATGAACGTCGCCACGGCGGTTTTCCCGCGCGCGCCAGTTCAAACTCAAATTCATGGTGATTTTGCAGAGCCATGTGGAAAACTTGGCTTCGCCGCGAAACGAATCGAGCTGCCGGAAGGCGCGCAGAAAAGTTTCCTGTGTCAAATCCTCCGCGTCGGCGAGCGAGCCGGTCATCCGAAATGCCACTGCATGCACCATTTTTTGATGTTGTTTGACAAGCGCAGCATAAGCCTCCGTGTCGCCGGCGAGGCTGTTCTGAATGTGGTTGAGTTCGTCCGACCCGGCCATGCGCGCCATTTTAACCATTCAGACAAATCGAGGCAGCAATTCCTTTGAAAAATTTGGAAAGCATGAGAGATTGCAACAACCGTTTATGTTCGGAACCAACGATCCAAATCAGATGGTGGCCGGGCTGGGCGTGGCATTTTTGCTCCTTGCCGGATTATGGCGGTTTGTCGGCTGGGTTCGTGAGGCCCCTCAAAAACCGGATCCTTGGGACGCCGAGTTCGAACGAAGGTTGGAGGCCCCGGAAACTCAGGAGGTTTGCTGTCACTGTTCAACTCCACAAGAACCAGGAGCGTGGTTCTGCAAGCACTGTGGAAGTGCGGTGGGCCCCTATAACAATTTGATGCCTTATGTTCACATCTTCTCTGAAGGTGAGGTGTTTAGAAATGGTGTCACCGGCCGATTTCGAAACCGGCCGTTTATTTTGATCGGTTACGTCCTGATTACACTGGGGATCAATCCCATCTTCGCGCCGATTTACTGGTTCTTGCTTTTGTCCAATCTGAAACATCCGC
>DLMG01000217.1:0-463 GCA_002479245.1 Verrucomicrobia subdivision 3 bacterium UBA7542
TGCGGATGCGTCAGCTCGGCGTGACGCTGCAAATGGTCATGGACGCCGTGCGCCAGAGCAACCTCAACGTCGGCGGCAAAATCATCGAGGAAAACGGCATGGAATTCGTCGTGCGCGGCATCGGGCTGGTGAACTCCAACGCGGACCTGGAAAACATCGTTTTGCAACTGAACCACGGCACGCCGGTATGCTTGAAGGACGTGGCGCGCATCCAGATGGGCGGCGATTTCCGGCGCGGCGCGCTGGACGTGGACGGCCGGGAAGTGGTCGGCGGCGTGGTCGTGATGCGCACCGGCGAAAATGCCATGGCCGTCATCAAGGCCGTGAAGGAAAAAATCGCGCGGATTTCATCGGGCCTGCCGCCCGGCGTCAGCATCAAACCGTTTTACGACCGCAGCGAATTGATCGAGCGGACGATTGACACGCTCAAGCACGCGTTGACCGAGGAAATCATCCTCGTCAC
>DLMG01000217.1:603-5213 GCA_002479245.1 Verrucomicrobia subdivision 3 bacterium UBA7542
TCCATCCTGATGGCGTTCATTTTGATGAACCATTTCGGCATCTCGTCGAACATCATGTCGCTCGCCGGCATCGCCATCGCCATCGGTGTGCTCGTGGACGCGGGCATCGTGATGACCGAGAACGTCGTCCGCCACGCCGAACGCGCCGAAAAGGAAAAGGGCCGCCGGCTCAACGGCGCGGAAATCATTGACGTGACACTCGAAGCAGCCCGGCAGGTGGGCCGCCCGATTTTCTTTGCGATGGTCATCATCATCCTGGCGTTCATCCCGGTCTTCTCGCTGACCGGGCAGGAAGGCAAATTGTTCCATCCGCTCGCGTTCACCAAAACGTTTGCCATGGCCGGCTCGACGGTGCTGGCGATAACGCTCGTGCCCGCGCTGTGCGCCGCGCTCATCCGCGGGCCGTTCCAAGCAGAGGAAAACAACCTGTTGATGCGCTTTTTGCTGGGGATTTACGACCCGATTCTGGGCTGGGCGCTGCGGTTCCGCAAAACCGTCCTGGGACTGGCGCTGATTGCACTCGCGGCGGCGTTGGTCCTGGCCTTTGGTGTGCCGTCGAGAATTGTGTCTCAACTCTCAACTCTCAACCCGCAACTGGCAGCGAAGCTGCCGCGCGGCATGGGCAGCGAATTCATGCCGCCGTTGAACGAGGGCAGCCTGCTATTCATGCCGGTGCTGCTGCCGGACGTTTCGCTTTCGGAAGTCAAACGCATCATGGCCTGGCAGGACCAAGTCATCAAACAAACGCCCGAAGTTGAATCCGTGGCCGGCAAACTGGGCCGCGCCGAGACCGCCACCGACCCCGCGCCGGTGCAGATGATTGAAACCACCATCATGCTCAAACCCAAAGACCAGTGGCGGCCGGGTCTGACCGAAGACAAAATCGTAACCGAACTGGTGGAAAAACTTTCCAACGTGCCCGGCTACATCCCCGGATTTTTGCAGCCGATCCAAAACCGGATTCTGATGATCAGCACCGGCATCCGCGCCCAGGTCGGCATCAAGATTCTCGGCGACAACCTGGACGCCCTCCAACAAAAGGCCTTCGAGGTCGAGCGCATCGTGCGGGAAATCCCCGGCGCCACCGGCGTGGCGGCGTCGCGCATGCAGGGCAAGCCGTATCTGAACATCGAACTGAACCATTCGGCGATGGCGCATTACGGTTTGCGCGCGCAGGACGTGCTCGACGTCGTCCAATCCGGGTTGGGCGGCGAAAATGTCACCACCGCCATTGCCGGCCGCGAACGGATTCCGATCCAGGTTCGATTGGAACGCGACGAACGCGACGACATCGAGCGGCTCGGCGACGTGCTGGTGTCCACCCCCGCGGGAAAATTCATTCAACTGGGCCAGGTCGCAACCATTCACCGCGACATCGGGCCGGATGAAATTGACAGTGAGAACGGCCGGTTGCGGGTGTTCGTGCAGGCCAACGTGCAGGGCCGCGACCTTGGCGGTTTTGTACAGGAAGCGCAGGCGCGCATCGCCCGCGAAATCCAGTTGCCGCCGGGCATGACCATCGAATGGAGCGGCCAGTATGAAAACCAGCTTCGCGCCGAGCGCACGCTGCGCCTCATCGTGCCGGCGGCGTTGTTCATCATCTTCCTGCTGCTCTACATCGTGTATCACAGTTTCAAGGAGGCGGCGCATGTGATTCTGGCCGTGCCGTTCGCGCTCACCGGCGGCGTCTTCCTGCAATGGCTGCTGGGCTACAACTTCAGCGTGGCCGTGTGGGTCGGCTACATCGCGCTGTTCGGGACGGCCATCCAGACCGGTGTGGTGATGGTGGTTTATTTGCAGGAGGCGGTGGAAAAGAAACGCGCCCAGCGCGGCGCGGAATTTGGCCGTGCCGATTTGTTGCAGGCGGTGAAGGACGGCGCGCGGCTGCGGCTGCGCCCGAAGGTGATGACGGTGGTGACCATCGTTGCCAGCCTGCTGCCCATCATGTGGAGCGTGCGGCCGGGCGCGGAAGTGATGCGTCCGCTGGCCGCGCCCATCATCGGCGGCATGGTGAGCAGCCTCATCCACATCCTCATCGTGACGCCGGTCATCTTCGCCTGGCTGCGCGAACGGGAGATGAAAACAGCCGGCCCGGTGTCAGCTTGAAGGTGAGAACAATCGGCTCGCGAGCTCGGCCCAAAACTCAAGAAATCTTGATGATGCTTAACGGAACCAGCTCCAGATCGTTAGTCATTTCGGTCATTTTGCTTGAGATTGTTTATGCTCGGTGAACGCCTCAATGCCCAGAATGGTGAGGCAAGTAGTTTCCACATTTGCCACACCAAGCTTCTTGCCGGTTGCATCGTAATCGGTGATCCAGCCGCCTGAGTCGTCTTGGAGGGTCAGCAACTTGTCGAGCATGCCTTGCGGTGGTTTGGCGGGCGGGGATAGGTGATTGGCGGCGAGTAGCGCAAGGCCAAGCTTGTAGGTTGAATAACGTTGGTCGTGCTTGGCGGCGGCATCGAGGAATCCCTTGCCGTCCCACAACCGCAGGGCTGCTTCCCAATGCTGACGGGCTGCCGGCTGGTTCTTTTCCGTGAGGCATGCCAGAAACAGGAGGTCGGCATATCTTTCCCAGTCATCGAAAATTCGGTCGGTCATCACCTCGGTGCGAATGACTTTGTTTCCGGCGCGACGTACGTCCTTCAGTTGGTGCTGACGAAACGGCAAGGGTTCTTCGGCTTCTCCAAAAATTACTTGTATCCTGCCCGATTTATAAATGCCTTCGCGGTGGATCGCGGCCATGATGCTCTGGGCGATCTTCGGATGGCTGACGGCCAGCACCTTCGCGGCCAGATAATTATCATGAAACAGCCAATAGACGTTCGCACCACGATACTCAGGTAACAGACCTAAGTCGGGGTCCAAAAGGCTCACCAAAAATTCTCGTCCTCTTTGCGTCACATCAGAAGGTTTCAAAGAGGTCCACCCGTTTGGCGCAAACATAAACAAAGCAATAATAATGGCGACCAGGGTGCGCTGCCGAATCATGGATGGGACGGATCTATTCATCTGAGCGGTGTGGCAAAAACGTCTAACAGTATTCGGCCCAACGCGAATTTGGCCGGGTTCGGAAAGCAAGGGGGTGGCTGGCCGGGTCATGGGGTTAAAATGAGCCGGTTGATGGCGTGCTGACAACTGAATTTTTTGGCCGGGTAGATAAATTTAACGCAACTCCGATAAATCGCGAGCTAGCGGCGCAAAGAACACAGAGATCCGCAGAGACGCAACAAATCCTTATGGACTGCGGCGGGAAGCGAAGCGCCACGCCGCTTTGGAAGCTCTGTCCGCGACCGAAAAGCGGTGTCGCCGCTGCGCTCTGCCACCGCACTCCAAAATAAAATCCTCACAATAAACCGATCCCAACGTTTATCCGTGTGAATCCGTGTCCATCCGTGGTTTCAATTCCGGTTCTAGGATTCGGTTTTCCCGCCAAGTTTTTTTTCCAATTCAGCGACTCGTTTGAGCAGTTCAGGCAGGCGCTGGACGGCTATCATCTGGCGTTTGACTTGTTTGTCCGGTTGCGCCGGCGAGCCCAGCCATTTCTCGCCGTCCGGAATGTCGGTCATCACGCCCGATTGCGCCGAGACGGTCACCCGGTCGCCGATTTTCAAATGCCCGGCAAAACCGGCCTGCCCGGCCAGGATGACGTATTTGCCAAACTTGCAACTGCCGGAGATGCCCACCTGCGAGATAATCAGGGAGCCTTCGCCGATTTCGACGTTGTGCGCGATCTGGACGAGATTATCAATCTTCGTGCCTTTGCCGATGACCGTCGGGCCAAGCGCGCCGCGGTCAATCGTCACATTCGCGCCGATTTCCACATCGTCGCCGATGATGACGTTGCCGATCTGCGGCACCTTGAGGTGAACGCCGCCGTCCTGCACGTAACCGAAACCGTCCGAGCCAATCACCGTGCCCGCGTGAATGCGCACGCGCTGGCCGATTTCCGTTTCCGGATAAATGGTGACGTTCGGAAACAGGTTCACCTCCTGGCCGAGCTTGGAGTCGTCACCGACGAAATTGCCGCCTTGCAAGACCGACCCCGCGCCGATTTTCACGCGTTCGCCGACGACACAATGCGGTCCGATGTGCGCGCCAGGGTCAACCTTCGCGCTCGCCGCAATGACCGCTGTGGAATGAATTCCGGCGGCGTAGGTTCGTTCGGGAAAGAACAGCGCCATGGCCTTGGCGAACGCGATGCGGGCGTTGGGCACGCAGATCAGGATTTTTTTCGCGGATTTAAAACGGTCGGCGGCGATGATGGCGGTCGCTGCGCTTTGTTCGGCGCGGGCGAAATAGTCGTCATTTTCGGCGAACGTGAGGTCGCCCGGCTTGGCGCGGTCAGCGGGAGCAAAGCCTTTGAGCGTTGCTGCGGCATCGCCAACCACTTCACCTTCAAGGTGTTTTGCAATTTCAGCAGTGGTAAAGGTCATATTGGCATTTTGTGCGGTTGCCGTTGACTTGGTCAACGCGGCTCACTATAAAGGCAGGCGTATCCAGTTCAACCTCTACTTTGCATGGCAAAGACTTTGCGTGTCGGACTGATTGGCTACCGCTTCATGGGCAGGGCGCACTCCAATGCATGGCGGCAGGCACCCCGTTTCTTC
>DLMG01000342.1 GCA_002479245.1 Verrucomicrobia subdivision 3 bacterium UBA7542
TGCGGCTTGGCCGCGTTAAGTCTTTGCGTTAAAATCTTTTCAAACATGTGATAAAACCGTGGAAAAAAGTTCGTTCGACGCCCATTGGCGATTTCCGCATTTTCAAGCTGCGCTCGGACGTGAAAATATCGCCGCGCACCGGCAAGGAACACGATTTTTACGTCCTCGACAGCGTCAATTGGGTCAATGTCGTTGCCGTTACGCCCGACCAGAAGCTCGTGATGATTGAGCAATACCGCCACGGCTCGAACACGGTGGAACTCGAAATCCCCGGCGGCATGATGGACGCGGGCGAGACCGACCCGGTGGCGACCGCCCTGCGCGAATTGCGCGAGGAGACCGGCTACGAAGGCGAACACGCGCGCGTGCTCGGGCGCATCTGGTCGAACCCGGCCATCCTGAGCAACATTACCTACACCGTCCTGATTGAAAACTGCCGGTTGAAACACGATGTGGATTGGGATCACGGCGAGGACCTGGTGACGCGCCTCGTGCCGGTGGCGGAAATTCCGAAGCTCGTCGCCGACGAAAGAATCGGTCACTCCCTCGTCGTCGTCGCGCTGTATCATTTCGATTTGTGGCAGCGGGGAATTAAGAAATATTCTAAATAACTGCCGATACAGACGGCAAGGATCACACGCAAACTGGTTTTTTCAATTTTGACAACACCCGCTAGGGCGAAACGGTGCGATAATAGCGTTGACCGCCGCTGACCGGATTGGGATCGGTAAAGATCATCGTAGCTCCATTTGCGTTGGTCGCGCTTCCTGCCAATGTGGTCCACGAAGCGGGGAGGAGATTGGTCGTGGTTTCGACGTGGTAGGGGAATAGCAGAGTGGTGGCGTAGGTCAATGTCACCGAAGCGCCGCCGTTTATCAAGATGCCAAGAATGTTTTGTCGCGGGGGGCTGCCAGCCGGGGAAACCGTGAATGGCGCGCTCACGGCGTTGCTGAGGGACAAGCTGTTATTGGGCGCAAACCATTTGTTCGTCAGATAATTTTCCACGGAAGTCTGATCGGCAACACTCAGTGCCGTGTTATAAACCAAAACCTCGGCCACGTCACCGTCCCACCCGTTGTCCACCGTCGTCGGATCCGGCTCCAACCGTCCGCCTACGGTCACGTCCGTGATGTTGTATTTGTACGGGCTGATCCCGTTGGTGATGATCGCGCTGTTGCTGCTGGTGAGACCGCCGGATTCGGTCAAATACAAGCTGGCCGTGCCGGCATTGTCCAGGAAGGTCAGCGCGAACGCCGTGTTCGCGGCCACAGCCGACACATCCGCCTGCATCGGGGTGGCGGGGTGATTGCGTTGAATGCCCAGCGGGTAAGGCGCACTTTGACTCCCGTCGGTCAGAACCACTACGCCGGCTGAACCTTGCCCGTCAGTCTGTCCCGTCGTGCTGAAACTGACAGGGCCTTGCCAGCCGATGGTGTTTTCCCATTGGCGCGCGACGACGAAATACGACATCTGACTGCCACCATTGGTATAGGTGTTCTGGCCGATGTTACCCAGGTAAGTGCAGCCCGCGCTGTAACCACTTCCGTTCTTGTTGAATGTCACCACCGGTTTGCCGTTCAGTTGGTTGGTCAGCCACGGCTGGAGCGTGGTCGTGTTCTGGGTGAACCAGAGATTGGTGCCCGACGCTCCGGCGCCGCCGCTGCCTTTGTTCTTCCATGCCTGAACTCTCGTGGCGTTGGTCGTCAAGGTGCTCGGATCGCTGGCGTCCAGCCAGAGCACCGCGCCGGATACCGGGTTGCCATTCGGGACAGCCGTCGAAGCGACGAGTTGATTGCCGCTGCCAGCAGTGTCAATCGCCAGATCGCTGAACGTCACCACCCCGTTGCTGCTGCTGGTGCCGATGTTGTAATTGGTTGTGCCCAGAAGGTTGCCTGTGCCATTGGTCAATCCGACGCAAACCTGCAGGCTGGCCGGCAAACCCGTGGTGGTCGGATTTCCAAAGGCATCCACCGTTTCGAGGACCGGTTGCTGGCCGAATGGAACGTCCACAACCGCCGAACCGGGCTGGGTGGTAAAGGCCAGCGCCGCCACCGAACCGATGACCATGAAGGAACTGCTGTTGGTCGGCGGAGCGGTGCCGCTTGCAGCGGTGGCGGTCAGCGTTTTCGGACCGGCTTGGTTCACACTCAAATCGTTGAAATGGGCGATGCCGCCGCCATCAGTGGAACGAGTCAGCGTGCCAGCCAAGGTTCCCGTGCCGCTGCCAAGCGACAGGGTAATCGTGGCGCTGGAGAGCGCTTGGCCGTTGATGTCGAACGCTTGCACCTGGACTTCCGGAGTGATGGTTGCGCCCTGGAGCACATTGCCGGGCTGCTGCACAAAGGTCATCGCCTGCACCTGCGTGGTGAAGCTGGCGGTCTGGGTAATCGGCCCGTTCATCGTAACCGAAGCCGCATTGTTGTTCCCCGAATACGACCCGCTCCCGCTGCCCGTCCAGCCAATGAAACTGTAACCGTTGGACGCTGTGGCGCTGATGTTCACCACCGTCCCGCTGTTCGTCCACATGCTGTCCGGACTCACGCTGCCACCCGCGCCCGCACTCATCGTTAGATAATACTGCGTCGTGAAGTTTGCCGTGTAGGTGGAGTTGGTGGTGGGCGTAATGGTATGCGACATCGTCCCGCTATCGCTCCACGAACTCCACACATACTGAACCCCCGTTCCGCCGCTCTGAGGTGAGGTGGTGGCGATCGTGTGGTTCGAACCCGGCGTCCAGTTGAATGTTTGCCCACTGGTGTAGTTCGTGCCGTCCACTGCGAATGAAACTCCCGATGGATTCGCCTGCACCGTCACGCTGATTGTATTTGTCACGAAGTTAAAGGTAAAATTGGCCGACTGGTTGACCACAGCAGTCCCGGATGCCGGCATTGACGTTATCGGCGCACCATTGACCGTCAGGCCTTCGACATTCAGGCTGCCGACGGCGTCGCTTCTGGCCCATACCCCATACACTCCATTGGCTGCCGGGGCGACGCTTGCGGCGACTTGCACACCGTAAGTGGAAATATTGACGAGATTCATGGTGGCGTTGGACAGGGCTGCATGGTTGTTGGGAGAAACAATTTCCAAGGCATAGGACAAACTGTTTGTGATGTTCAAGTTGTTGAGGTTAACATTGGTAATGTTGATATACTGCGGGCAGAGGGTCACGGCGGCCCGCCATTGCGCCCAGTTGGGATCGTAGCCGCCACAGCGGGTGAGATTACACCGCTGGGCAACAGTCATTCCACTGAATCCGTTGGTCCCGTCAGCGAATGTCCCGGCGATCAGGATGCCGCATCCGTAAGGTATGTCCGAGAACGCGCAGTCCTCAATCGTATTGCTCACGGCGCCGTAGATCGCACCCCCATTGGCCAGGAATGGCAACTGACCGGTGCAGTGAGTGAACACATTAAGGCCGGGGGTATATGTCTGCGGGCCCACCTCCGGCCAGATGGCAAAACAGTCATCTCCCGTGCTCCGGGTGGTGCAATTCGTGACAATGGTGCCTTGCATCCCCGTATTGAGATTGATGCCATCCGCGATGGTGTTGCGGAGCCGACAATCAGAAATGACCAAGCCGCTCGAATTTTCGATCCAGATGCCGGTTTTGGTATGCACCACCCAGACGCGCGAGATGGTTGACCCGGTGCCATAGGCTCCGCCCAGACCATCGTTGGCCTCGTTGTCATTCCGGTAGTTCAGAAAACCCGTGATGGCAAAATCAGACAGGTGGATGTTATTTCCAGCTCCACTGAGGCCGACCCGTCTGGTAACCGTGTTGTAAAGGGACGGACTCCCGATGAGGGTGGTGTACCACATGCCGGCGCCTTGGATCGTCGTATTGTTCGGAAGAGAGATGGTGTGGGTTATTAGGTACGTTCCAGCCGGTATCCAGACTGTTTTCCCCGCGCCAGACGCTGCAGTGATGCAATTCAGGAGCGCGAGGCTGGAGTCGTTGACCCCGTTCGTGTCCGCGTTATAAGGTGCGCCGGTGATGGACAGTGAACCTGTCGGCTGGGTGAGCGGGGCGGCGACGTTCTCCAGGTCAACGAGATCAATGACATAGTAAGCCGCCGTGTCGTCGGCATTTTCCTGGATGCTCACCGTGTCACCCGCATTGATGGTCAGCCCGTTCAGGCGGACCTCATCGAAGAAGTTCCTCGGTTGTCCAAGCGCAGGATTGTTGGTCCACGCGGGAAGTCCATTGCCGTAAACTCCATACAGCCATGTATATTGGGATGTCACCGGAAGTTTTTGAACAAAGACTCCATTCGTGTAGAGACTGATGGTATAGTTGGTTCCGCCTCCATTCGCCGTATCCGGCACACAATACCGCACCACGATGGAATTGGCGGCTGCCTGGGCGGTGAACTGCACGTATTGCCCCGTGCCGGTAAGCTCGACGGCTTGTCCCCCCGACGCTTCCCCTGCAATTGTGTCCGAGAAGGTGACATTGGTGTTGGCAGCCTGTGCCGGGGGGCCGATTATGGTTCCACCGCTGATTGTCATGTTCTCGGCTTCATAGGTGGTCCAAAGCACATTCGCCCCGCTGAACGCCTGTGCGGAATGAGTCGAGACAATGGACAGGACGACAAAAGCAAAAAGGCGGGTCCGGCAAATCACCTTACGAACATATAAAATTGAAGAAACGGTATTTTTTAATTGGCTCATGACAGATTTTGTTGGGGGTTGTGCAAAGCGACATTCTGAGTCGATTAATGGATTTTTGCTGATAACAAATCGGCTTAATTTCCTCATTATGTAAACGTGATAACATGCCACGAGAAGCTTGCGCCCGATAGTCACATGAAATGGGGACAAAAGCGTCAGGTAATGCTCTACCCCAGATTCACCGGGTCAATGTCCACCATGAGCGTCACGTCATCCGGCAGGGCGAGCGTTTCGATGATTTTCGCCAGTGTCTGGCTCAATTTGCTCATTGCGCGCGTCCGCAGCATGATTTGGTAGCGATAAAAAGTTTCCGCGCGCAGCAACGGCGCGGGTGCCGGCCCGGCAATTACCAGATCGCGGAAAACAAAGCGTGCTGCCGGCATCTTGCCGGCAGAACTGACTTTGCCTCTGGTTTGTTCTGCCAGCGGGACGCTGGCAGCACGTTGAAGAACGTCCGGCACTGAGCTAAGAATTTTTTCCAACTCGCGTTTCAAATGCTCGGCGCTGAATTTCACCTTGTCCTCGTTGCGGCCTTTGAGCGTGAGCAGCGCCACGCGGCTGACGGGCGGATATTTCAGTTGCTCGCGGAACTCGATTTCCTGCTCATAAAAACCGGTGAAATCGTGGCGGCGCGCATATTGGATGGCCGGATGAAACGGCGCGAACGCCTGCACGAACACTTCGCCCTCAACGTCGCCGCGCCCGGCGCGCCCGGCGACCTGCGTGAGCAGTTGGAAAGTGCGCTCGCCCGCGCGGAAATCCGGCTGATGCAGCGCGAGGTCGGCATAAATGATGCCGACAAGCGTGACGTTCGGAAAATGCAGCCCCTTCGCGATCATCTGCGTGCCGACGAGGATGTCGGTCTTGCCCGTGCGAAAATCGCCGAGGACTTTCCGGTAATCGTCCTTGCGCTTCATCGTGTCGGCGTCCATGCGTTTGACGCGCGCGTGCGGGAAAAGTTTGGCGAGCGTTTCCTCGACCCTCTGCGTGCCCGTGCCGGCAAAGCGAATCGCGGGATTTTTGCATTTTTCATTCGGGCAAACCGACGGCACGCGCCCGACATGACCGCAGATGTGGCAGCAAAGTTTTTGTTCCTGCCGATGAAACGTGAGCGCGAGGCTGCAATTCGGGCACTGTGCGACGTAGCCGCATTTCGGGCATTGCAGCGAAGTCGAATAACCGCGCCGGTTCAGAAACAAAATCGTCTGCTCGTGCTTTTCGAGCCGTTGGGCAATGGCTTCCTTGAGTTGCGGTGAAAAAATCGGGATGCCTTCCTTTCCGCGCTGGCGGGATGCGGCCTGGCGCATGTCCACGACGCGCACGTGCGGCATTTTTTGGTTGTCCACGCGCTCCGGCAGTTCGAGCAGCGCGTATTTGCCGTGTTTGCAGTTGTAATAGCTTTCCAGCGACGGCGTGGCCGAACCGAGCACGACGACGGCGTTTTCCATCCGGCCGCGCATGATGGCGACGTCGCGCGCATGGTAGCGCGGGGCCTCCTCCTGCTTGTAAGAGTGCTCGTGTTCCTCGTCCACGATGATGAGGCCGAGCGGTTCGACCGGCGCAAAAATCGCCGAGCGTGCTCCAATGACGATGCGGGCGCGGCCCTGACGGATTTTGTGCCATTCGTCGTGGCGTTCGCCGGCGGACAGGTGGCTGTGCAACACGGCGACGAGCGTTTGCAGTTTGCCGGAGCTAAATCGCGCCTTGAATCGCTCGACCGTCTGCGGCGTGAGCGAAATTTCCGGCACGAGCACAATCGCGCCCTGGCCTTTTTCGAGTGCGTGGGCCAGCGCCTGGAGATAAACCTCGGTCTTGCCGGAACCGGTGACGCCGTGCAGCAGAAACGTGCTGCCAGCATCTTGCTGGCAGGTCTGATTTTCCGTTCGGCGCCCAAGGACGGATTCAAGGTTAAAACTTCCTTTCCCCAACCAAAAACTTCCTTCCTTGAGCCGTGCTTTTGCCGGGTTTTCCCGGATGTAACCGCGATACTTCTCGTACTGTATTGCGCTACGCACGAGATGGTCGAAATATTCCTCGCGCCAGAAATTTCCAACCGTTCCGAGAAGTGCATTGGCCCGCTTTGCTGTAAATGATTTCCACGAGTGCAAAATGTCTTCCAGGTTTTCGTTTTCAGCCGGTCGGACCAGTGCGTGGACATGATTGGGCATGATGACGAATTCACCGAGTTGATAGCGAGTGCCGTCAAAATGCCGCAGTGCCTTTTCAACCACTTCAGCCACGGCGGACGTTCGCAAGTTGCATGAGCCATAGCCAGCATCAAGGAACTGTTCCGTCGTTACGGTAAAACGCTCGTGATACTCATTCCACACCTTTTCGTTCAATGGTTTTGGATGATGCGATTCCCATGTCTGCTTTTCAGCCGCCAAGGCACGGAGTTGATCCTGCGCGATGGAATCAGCCAGGCGGAACGTGACGAAATACATCTTGTTCGATTGGCGCCAATGCGGCAGCCAGCCGGAATATTTTTCAACTTCGGTCTCGGTCTTAAAGAAGGGTGACACTGCGGACAAGACTGGCAGCGCCGCTCGGGAGTGCGACAGCGAAAGTTTAGATGGATCTGCCGGCAAGATGCCGGCAGCATGTTTTGCATCCATCCCCGTGATGATTTTGTCCAACGCTTTTGCTTGTGCATCATTCAATGCCAATGGCTGGGACGGCAGAATGTGCTCCCGGGCATACGGATCACGTTCGGAAATTTGGGGAGTGATCTCAACCAGGCCGCGGTCTTCAAGTTTGCGGACGGTGGCGGCGGTGGTTTCGGCCAGCTCGACCAGCTCCTGCAACGGCAACTCGCGCCGTTCTTCAATGATGTTCCAAACTTCCTGCTGGCGTTTGGGTAGTTTGGGAAATTCGCCGCTCACCGTCAGCGCACGGACAAACAGCCGCTCGCGCCAGCCGGATTCCTCCCTGCGCACGGCTTCGGGCAGAACGGATTTCAGCGCGATTTCCGGCGCGCAGCAGTAGTAATCGGCAATCCAGCGCGCGAGTTTCAGGACCTTCGGCGTGACGAGCGTCTGCACACCAATGACTTTGAGAATCGGTTTGAGATTGGCGTGTGCCGATTCCTCGGCGAGGGCGGTCACGCAACCCAGAATTTTTCGCGGGCCGAACGGCACCTGCACGCGGCTGCCGACCTCGATTTGTCCGGCCAGTCCGGGCGGAATCAGGTAGTCGAACTCCTTCCGCAGCGCGATTTCAAGACTGACACGGGCAATCATGCGGAGTTGAGGGTTGAGGGTTGAAAGTTGAGTGTCAAGAACCGTGACGCCAAATCACTTTCGGAGGGACGAGTTATACGAGTCACTGATTTTTCCAAGAGTGAAGTTTGGGACTCGCGGAGCTTGCCCCTCCGAATTTCAGTCACGGGAGATGGCGCGCAGGTCGGCTTCAAGCTGTTGCCGAAGGGATTCGCGCTCCGCGTCCGTCGCTTCGCCCGGCACGCGCATGACCCGGCCGACGATGACTTCACAGCGTGCGAATGGCAGCGGAATTTGAAACCGGTCCCAGCTTTTCACGCGCAGTTTCCAATTCAGGTTGAACGCCACCGGCATCACCGGCAAACCCGTCACCTGTGCCAGCGACATCACACCCTCCTGAACCTGGTAGCACGGTCCTCGCGGGCCGTCCGGCGTGATGGTCAGGTCATAGCCGCGCTCCGCCCAGGTTGTGAGTTCAAGCAACGCCTGCGGGCCACGCCGGCTGGTTGATCCACGCACCGGTTGCACGCCGAACCATTCCAGAATGCCCGCGAGGAACGCGCCGTCCCGGCTGGCACTTATCAGCGCCGCCATGCCCCTGCCGGACGCGTGTGGTTTGCGGTGGCTTTCATAAACTTTGATGCAGGACACGAGCCGGTTGTGCCAGAAACAAACAATCACGGGGCCGGGGGCGTTAGGAGCCAAAAATTCCGAGCGGTCACGCAGACGGCAGCGCACCGTGACCATGAGCGCGCGCAACAAAACGAACACCAAAAACGCGCCGGCGCGCTGATGCCACTTAGCCTTGTGCGGCACGATCACGCCGGATTTCCTTTTTTTTGCCGGCGGGCCCGTTTTTTCCGGCGATGAACTCGCTTCAGTCATCACGCTCCTTTTTTCAAACACGCGCGCACAAGGTCTTCCACCGTCGCCTTCACACCGAGCATCGTCTGCGCGGCGCGAACAGCGTCGTGCGCGTCAATCTGTTTGAAACCAAGCGCCATCAGCGCCAGCACGGCGTCGTTGATTTTCTGGTCGTCCGGCGAGAGCGCGCGCCGGGCGCTCGCGGCCTCCCATCCCGCCGTGGCGGGACCGATTTTGTCGCGCAACTCGACGATGATGCGCTCGGCGGTTTTTTTGCCGACGCCGGAAATTTGCGAAAGCGCCTTTACGTCGCCGCCGGCCACCGCGCCGCGAAACGCGGTCACGCTGATGCCGCTCAAAATGTTCAGCGCGATCTTCGGCCCGATGCCGGAAACGGTGTTGACGAGCAGCCGGAACAAATCGCGTTCCGCCACCGTCATGAAACCGTAAAGCATGTGCGCGTCCTCGCGGATGACCAGTTGCGTGAGCAGTTTCACCGTGCCGCCCGGTTGCGGCAGCTTGTCGAACGACGACAGCGGAATAAGCGCCTCATAACCGACACCGTTCACGTCCACGACGACCTGGGTGGGCAGCGCCTCGATGAGTTTGCCTTGGAGAAAGGTGATCATAACGTGCTGCCGGCATCCTGCCGGCAGAACTGAATCAATATTTGATCTGCCAGCGGGACGCTGGCAGCACGTTGAGTCGTGATCATACTCGTTTCAATGGCGTCAAATTGTAACGGCTGTTTTCCTGCGCGTGGGCGATGGCCAGCGCCAGCGCGTCCGCCGCGTCCGGCGCGGGCGGTTTTGGCAGATTCAACAGGCGCTGAACCATTTTGGCGACGGCGGATTTTTGCGCCGCGCCGTAGCCGACAATGGCCTGTTTCACCTTGCGCGGCGCGATTTCAAAAATTTCCAGGCCGGCCTCGGCGATGACCGCGATCGCCGCGCCCCGCGCTTCGCCCATGACGATGGCGGTCTGCAGATTTTGCGCGAAAAAGAGCCCTTCGACGACGCAGACGGTCGGCTGGTGTTCGCGCAAAACTTCGCGAAGGGTCTGCGAAATTTTGACGAGGCAGCGGGAATGTTCCCACATTGCCGGGCATGAAATCGTGCCGTGCGCCAGCGCGAGCGGATGGGGTTTGGCGAGGCGAATCACGCCGTAGCCCGTGCCGCGCAACGACGGGTCCACGCCGAGAATGACGCGATGAGCGCCGGGCGCGGCGCGCAACGCCGATGCGAAAACCGGAGAGATCGTGTGCGGGGAAGCGCCGCCGAGGCGTTCCTGCATTTGTTCAAATTGCCGCCGCGTGATGCCCACGAGCGGATTTTGCCAGCGGCGGCGGGGTTGCAAAAGCAAAAACGCCGGGCGCAACTTGCACGCCACGGCGTTTGACAAATAAAACCAGCCGCCAGTCAATGTCCCGGACCGCGACCCGAACCATTGCCGGGACTGTTGTTGGAGTTGTTGCCAGAACTGTTTTGGTTCTGATTTTGTCCCGACGATCTTGGTGACGATGACGACTCGTTGTGTTGCGGGCGCTCGACGGGCGCGGCGGCTGGCGCGTTGCGGTGGCTGGCTTCGGGCGCATTGTACTGCCACTGGTTGGGGGTTGGGGCGACCACCGGCGCTTCGGAATTACGCGTGTTGGCGCGCGGTGATTGCAATGGTTGTTGCTCACGTCCTCCGGGAGAAAGGGTCCGGTTGTCGTGGCTCGGCGTTGAATAATTGACCGGTGGCGACGGGCGTTGCGCCGGGGCGGAAATCTCATTGCGTTCCTGCGGCGGTCCACCTTGTCGTGTTTGATACGCCGGCCAATTGTTGTTCGGTTGCGGGGAACGATTTTGTGCCGGAGACCCGGATTGCGGCGGGCGATTATTTCGGTTTCCGCCGGGAGCCGGATTATTCATGGAGCCCGGGCGGCCTACGATCAGCGTACGGCCATCACGACTGAGCTGGTCGGCGCGCGGGCCATGTCCGGACGGCGCGGTGGTGTCCCGGATGGCGACGGGACGAATGGGGGTATGGGTAACGGCGGTGATGTGTTCCGGATCAATCCCCCGGTTGGCAAGATTGCGGCCGTGACCATTGAAATTGTTGATTACCGTGGTGTGATTATAAACCTGCGTGATTTGGGCCGGTGCCACGCAATAACGGCGCGGATGCGGGTCGCAAAAATGTCCAATCGGCACAAACGCGAAACAGTTCCAACTCAGGCCGAAATCGAAACCGACGCCGACGGCGAGCCCGTTATAAAAGAATCCAACGCCATCCCGATATACCGCGCGCGGCGGCAGTGGTGCCCAGCCGCAGTAATCGTTCGAATACCGCCACGTCACCCACGATGGCCCCCAAACGGTGTCCGGCGTCCAGCACCAGCCCCAGCGCGAGTGCTGAAACCAGCGGCCATAATGGAATGGCGCCCAGCCCCACGAATAATCCGAAAACCAATACCAGCCGCAGTCGGTATAAACCCAATGTCCGTGATCGCAATACGGCTGCCAGCCGGGGTTGTAAATCACCACGCTCGGCCGCCAGCACCGTCCATAGCCGTCCACGTCCACCCAACTGCCATACGGCGCAAGCGTGTCATAAAAATAGTTCACCGTGACTTCCGCCGGTTGCTCCACCGATTGCGGCGGCGGCGCGGTTTCCGGTTGCTCGGTTGTGGCGGGAGCGGGAACGGGTTGAGCCGGGGGTTGATACGCCGATGCGGTCATTTGCTGCTGCAACTGCTGGTCGCGCAGCATCATGGCGGTGACGACGTCGTTCGGCAGACCAATGTCCTTTAAATAAATGATTTTATCCGAATCGAGATTGAACGTGCTGCCGGAATTCGTGACGTAAGTCATGATGATGCTTTCATCCACGCCGGCCTGCGTAAGCCGGACGACCTGTGCCAGCGGGCTGGTCGGATAAATGTTCGGTGGCAACGGGCTTGATGCCGTTGCACTGTCCGGCGGGGGCGGAGCGGGTTGCGCTTGCGCCGGGGAATTAAACGGTGAACGGACGCCCATCAAACATAGAATCGCAATCGCCGTCCCAAGAATGTGCTTTTGAAAGAATTCGATTTTCATAAAAAAGGTTGTTGTCAGTATAGACGCATTTTAGACGCATTGGTGACAAAATAATTCATCCCCGTGATGTTTTGCGGCGCAACGGGTTAAATGGTACCCCAAACTGTCGCGAAATTGAACCAGATTCTCGGGTGCTTGCAGGAATTCAATTTGCTGCGGGAAGCCTTGCTGCCCGTTATGCCTATGCCGTTCAGCAGAGGCGTGCAACCAGCGGGCTTTGCACTTTCCTGACATCCCTTAGTGTTATTGAATCAGTATAGAAGATGAGCGCCACAGGACAGAAACGGAACAGGAGCAGGAAGCCGAAGCGGCACGCACCGTCGCAAAACCGGCGTAAAACCGGCGGCGGCGGGCGCTTCAAGAAAGGAAACCAAGGCGGGGCTTCGACACAGTTTAAGAAGGGCCAGACCGGCAACCGCTACGGCAGGCCGCGCACCGCAGAGTTCTCTAAGGAGGTGAGGCTGTTCCTCCGCGAGCGCGACCTGAGGCGCAAGGACGGAGAAGCGCGGCTGCTGACGCTGCTGGAGCGCCTGCTGCGCGACGATCCGAAGCAGCTCCTCTACTACGCCTACGGCAAGCCGATGGACACCGTGCAGCTCCAGGGCGCGGACGTCGGCGCGGTGACAGTGAAGTGGTTCCTCGACCCGGAAGAAGTGACCGGTCCGGCACCAGAAAAGCTGTTGGAGGCTAAGAAGGGCGAAGCCTAAACCGAGGCGGAAGCAGCGCGGCCAGCCCGCGCCTGAGAACAGGCGCAAAACAGGCGATCCAAGTGGCGGCACCATTCCATCAAGTGACCGGGTGACAGAAGTTTTGCGGTGTCTATAAAAAGGAAACTGAAATCGGCAAAACCACCTCGTTCTGCTGGCAATGGGTGAGCCGATTGCCCGGCAACTTCCCCGATGCTGCCCCTCCTAAAAACAGGCGGAAAACAGGTGGCCGGTGAGCCATAGCTCGGCAACTTCCCCGATGCTGCCCTGTGTTTGCTTGTGCCCCTAAAAAGGGGCAGGGAGCGGGCGAGCTGTCCGCTGAGAACAGCGGCGAAACAGCGCGAACGCGAAGCCGTCAAATCGGACGTATGCGGTCTTGACGCGCCTGATTTGCAAGTGTTTCATTGCCCTTGAAATCACGTTTTGCGTGGTCGGAAGGCGAATAGAAAAACCGCGAATTTTTCAGAACAGAGCCAACCGAGCCGACGCCCTCATCGGGCGCGGCTTGTGTGCTTCTGTTCAAGGCGCTTCGCGGTGCCTTCTATTCGGGCGCGCAGGTCCGCGCCTTTTCCTTTCCAAGCCCGTCACAAATTATGGACGATATTGGAACACTGTTTGCGCTTCTGTTTATCGGAATGCTGCTTGGCGTAATCACGGGAGCGATTGCACAGAAGAAGGGTGAGAGTTTCATGGCTTGGTGGTTGTTCGGAACATTCCTGTTCATCGTGGCGTTGCCCTTGATAATTATCAAGGAACCCAAATCAAACCAAAGTCCTGTGTGTTCCAAAAAGTGTCCCTTTTGCGGAGTCACAATCAAGTTCTCAGATTTGAAATGCAATCGTTGTGGGCGTGACCAGCCAGCCGAGAGTGCATGGGAAAGAACGGTTGCCTCTGAGGACGACATAGCAAAATGGGCCAAACAAAACGAACCGAAAGATTCAAATTGAGACTCTGGTATGGGCAAGGCCGACTATTACATCTTGATCGGCGGCAGCGAGACTGGCCCGTGGACGCTCGGCCAGGTGCAGGCATTTTGGCGGGCGGGTGCGGTGACTTCGGAGACGCTTTACGCCCAGCCAGGCGCGGCTGCCTGGAAACCACTCTCGGCCATTCTTGATGTTGCCCCACCCGCAACACCAACGCCGCCGCCGCAACAAGAAAATAACCCAGCCATTCCGGACACGGACGACACGGGGGGCAAACCAGAGCAGCCGGAGGATATGGACTTGACCAAGCTGCGGCAGTGGCTGCGAGACAATTTTGAATCCTACCTGTCGCACTTCAGCAACGAGGAGCAGGAGCAGGCGTTCGGCAAGGAGGCGCTGCACCAGTACCGCACCGGCAAGCTAACTCCCGCCGGCCTCATGGGGCAGGACACCAACGAAATCACTTTGCAGAAGTTCCGTTCACTTGACCCGCGTCTGGACTATGAGAGCGGCGCGGCGGAACAGGGCGCACGCGAAGGCGCGGAAGCGGCCACAAGGATACGGCAGCAGCGGATGGACGAGCTGCTCGGCAAACTCAAGTCACCATGAACCAGATTCAGTTTGATTGTCCGGGCTGCGGACAGACGATTGTGGCGCCGGAGGAGGCGCAATTTGAGCGGGTGAAGTGTCCCACATGCCAGCATGAGTTTTTCCCGGACAAAACCCGGTTCGTCCGGCCCGCGCCCGCCGCGCTTGCCGCGCCGCAATCAATCGGGCAATCCCAAACCATCATTGCCACCACTGGCAACGAAATCAGTGGGCGTATAATTGAAAGCTATATTGGAATTGCGCGTGGAGTCGTGGTTCGATCACCTGGCCTTGAACAGCAGTTGTTTGGCGGCCTAAAAAAAATAGTTGGAGGCAATATCGAATCTTTTGCAAAGGTGTGTGAAACAGCCCGCAGCGAGGCTTTTTCTCGAATGATGGAACAGGCAAAAACGATGAATGCAGATGCGATCATCGCCATGCGCTACGATGCGACCGAGTTCGCGCCGGGCATATCTCAACGGCGATGGTGGGAATGGATGCCCCAGCATGATTCACGACCCGGAGCGCGGGCCGTTGGTGAAGCAGGCATTTGAAATGTATGGAACTGGCCTGCACACCAAGCGGAAGGTTCTCGTAACGATAAATGCCGCTGGCCTACGAACCGTCAAGGGCAAGCCATTGACTGACCAAGCAATTGACTCAATGCTACGCAACCCCGTTTATGCGGGCTGGTTGCAAGTGAAAGGCTGGGGTGAACGGCAGCGCGGCGACTTCGAGCCTCTGGTGAGTCAGGATGTTTTTGACCGCGTGCAAGCAATTCTTAGTGGAAAGCGCGTGAGCGTGATGCCGCGCCTTCGCAGCCATCCTGATTTTCCCCTCCGGCATTTCGTGAAGTGCGGATGTTGCGGGAGACCCTTGACAGCGAGTTGGGCAAAGGGACGGACGAAGCGACACGGCTACTATCGTTGTCAGAACAGGGAATGCCCAGGCGTCCACGTCCGCAAAGAGAACTTGGAACGCGGCTTCGTCGAACTCTTGGAACGGATGCAGCCGAAACCGGGATATTTGAAGCTGTTCAGTGAAATCGTGCTCGACGTGTGGAAAGAGAAACAAGCACAGAACGTCATGCTCACCACCAGCTTGAAACACCACATTGAGGACTTGAACCGGCGCAAGGAACAGCTCGAAGACTCTTTCATCTACGAAAAGGCGATTGACCGCGAAACCTACCAGCGGCAGCTCGACAAGCTCAACGAACAAATCGTGCTGGCGGAAATGCAGGAGCGTGACGCCAAGCTTGAAGGCTACGATGTGGAAGGGGTGCTCAATTTCGCAGACCATGTCATTCTCAACGCGGCGCGGCTGTGGACGGAGTTTTCGAGCGACCAGAAACAGCGGTTGCAGAAGGTGCTTTTTCCCCAAGGCGTGACTTTTGCAGACGGGATTTATAAA
Organism: Verrucomicrobia subdivision 3 bacterium UBA7542; assembly: GCA_002479245.1. Taxonomy (GTDB): domain Bacteria; phylum Verrucomicrobiota; class Verrucomicrobiia; order Limisphaerales; family UBA11358; genus UBA11358. The sequence goes on from DLMG01000342.1 coordinate 15,471, forward strand.
ACCACCGAAACCTGCTTGATTTTCAAGCTGTTACAGGAATCCAAAGGAGAAAAATCAGGTTTGGTACCCCCGCCCGGAATTGAACTGGGATCCGCGGTTTAGGAATGAGTTTTTTATATTTTCCTAATTCAGACATTTGCTCAATGCGTTGGTGGAAATTACTAAAATCCCCTTTGTATTCAATCTGTTTTTGGGAAAAGCAGATTAGAAAAAGTTCACCAAGAAATTGTCAATTTTTTATAGGTGGGTCAGGGTTTTTTATACGGAAGAAAAATTTGTCAGAACTTGTCAGAAGGTTCCCTTTGATTTGATTGGTTTTTCAGACTTTCCAACCGTTCAGAGGGAAAACGATACCAAACAAACCGAAAAACACGCCCCTGACCGTCTGGCGCAAGGATTTGACCCCATTCCGTCAACGTCTGAATCGTCTTGGATGGGCCGTCCAGCCATTGTCGGGTTTTGAGCTGATGGGGGCTATGGATTAGACTTATACGATTGACTTTAGTTTATTAATATTATCAGATGCCATTAAAATCACTCACTTTCCATTGACTTCGAGCTGGAATTGGTATTACTAAGTGTTTGGGAAAGGTTGTCTGGCCCTTTCCGCAGACCTTGAAAAAGCATATGCCCAATGTGTATAGGTACCGAGGCCACCGATGGATGTCGTTGCTGTTGCTGTTGACGCTGTGCTCCGGAGCGCTCGCACAAAACCTGTTTGAGACGGGGCCGGATGGGACTTTTATTTATGAATTCACGCCAAGAGGGGTGCGAAGCACTTTTGCCTCAGGAACGGCATTGGTCTATCCTATTTCACTAGCGTTTGATAAATCAGGTAACTTATTCGTCGGAACAACAGTAGGCAATAAAATCATCGAAATTACACCTAGCAAGGTCCAAAGCACTTTTGCCTCGGGGTTGCATCCTGCGGCACTGGCCTTTGATAGCATGGGGAATCTGTTTGAGGCGGATGCAGCCAGTGGCAATATCTTTAAATTTTCGACAAATGGAGTGCAAAGTACCTTTGCATCAGGCTTGAATCAACCTGAAGGATTGGCTTTTAACAATGCTGGTTACCTGTTTGAATCGGATGGTAGCAGCACAATTTATGAGTTTGCGCCAGATGGAACAAAAAGCACCTTTGTCTCATTGAGCTTTCGTCCTGTGTCACCGGTCACTTGAAAAC
>DLMG01000411.1:0-135 GCA_002479245.1 Verrucomicrobia subdivision 3 bacterium UBA7542
GCCGCCCATGAGCGCGATGACGAACGCGGCGAGCAAAACATTTTGCAGCGGCAACTGTCGTGCGAGCGCGGTGATCGTACTCACCGTGGCCAGCAAAATCAGCAGCGCCTCCGGCCAGCCGGGCCGGCCGGGCAG
>DLMG01000411.1:236-2542 GCA_002479245.1 Verrucomicrobia subdivision 3 bacterium UBA7542
GCGGCGGCGAGCAGGACGACAAACAGCCAGTGAAACCACGCCTTCATTTTTTCAGCGAGCGTGATTGCCGGCCGGTTTCCGGGCGGGGTGGACGGTTGCATGTTTCAAACAGCGTATGAATTTGCCGCTGCCAGTGCAGTCATTTTTTTGAAATCGTTCCCGGCGGGGAAATGCGTTGGAGAGAAAGCGGCGGAGGGCCGCCGCAGTCCAAAACTTGTCGGATATTTCCACGGTCCATTGTTGTGCGCGAAGCGTCCTGGAGTGCGCCAGTCCCCTGGCGCTTTGGCAAGGAAGATGACGAGAAATGAAAATTCGAGGGATGACAGAATTCCAATTTCGCTTGTTCCCCGGCGGCAAACGTGCTTTGCTCTGGCTCAGAGAATCCGCACCATGACGCTGGACGAAGCCAAAAGTTTCATCAGGACCTGCGCGAACCAGATGAACTCGCGCTATGGCCGGACCGTTTTCGACGAATGGGCGGTGGTATCGCTCACGGAAAACAAGGCGCGGGTGCTGGTTTACTACGGCCCGCGCAACGACGATTTCCTGAAGAATTTCGTGAGGGATTTGGGCGCCTTGCGCACGGAACTGCTTGGCGGGAGATACGGCGTGGGCGACTTTGAATTTGCGCGGTATGGCGCCGGCACGGGTTTCGAGTCGTTCATGGTTTTGGGCGCGGGTGCCTACCTCATCTGTAACAACACCGCCGAATCCATGGAATCCATCGCAAAAAATCCGCGCTGGCTCAACGCCCAGGTGCCGTTTGCCGAGTTGAGCGACAAGGTGCGGGACAATCCGCTGACGGTTTCCGGAGACACGCAGTTCTTCAAAAAGCCCCTGTGACGGTGCGGTGGCGCTTCAGCCCAGCAAACCTTTCCAGAGAAAATAACCATAAGCCGCGACCAGCACCCAGCCGATGAAGCGCGGCAATTGTCCGAACAGGGCGACGAAGAAGAAATGCACCAGTGTCGCGCCGAGAAGGATGAACATTCCAATTTGAAAAAACGGCGGCATGACCATCGTGTGATACAGCGCGTAAATGCCGAGGCACAGCGGAATCGAGACGTGCGCGTCGCCGACCTGCGAGGCATAGACCGTTTCCGGCTGTCCGCGCCAGCCATAGTAAAAGGCGAGCGTGGCATTGGGCAGCACCATCAACCAGCCGCTGAGCCAGCCGAGATGTTTGGCGCTGATGAAACCGGTTTGGATGCCGGAAATCCAATGCACCAGCCAGTCAGTGCTCACGTAAATGCCATACGCACCAATGCCCAGCAGCGCCAGATCGAACGGCAGCGTCCAGCCCAGTGATTTGCCCTGGCGTACGTTTGACTTGAGCACTTCAAAAAAGTGGAAGCATTGCCAGAATAAAAACAGCCCCACCAGCACCAGCCCATCGTTGAAATTCAATTCCCCCTTGCGTCCGAGCGCCCAGACCGCGCCGGTGAAAAATAATACGGCCATCAGCGTGAGCAACAGCGAAAGCCGGTTGAGTTCATGAGCCTTGCTGCCGGTTTTGCCGTTTTTCTTTTGCCGGGGCAATATGCTCATTCGCCAGAAAATCGCGGGCAGGCCGAGCACGAGCGTCATGTTGGTGACGTTGTTGACCAGCGAGTTCGTCATCACGTCCGCGCCGGAGCCGCCGGTGCGGCCGATGATGAACGTGAAGATCAGGTTGCCCATGCCGGTGCAATACGGCATGACGAGCGTGCCGAGCACCGTGCCTTCGAAGCCCTTGGCGCTCAAAACTTCCAGCCGCCAGACCATCAGAAACGACGCGACGAGGAACAGCGCCAGGAACAGCCACGGCGCATAAGGCCCTTTGGCTTCAATCCAATGAATAAACGGGTTGAGCACGGCCACGGAGTCTAATGAAAGCCATTTCCGGGCGCGACATTGAAGTTTTGGCGGAACACGGATTTCACGGATTAACACGGATGGAACATAAATGGAACGAAGCGCAAACGATTGTTTTCCCTCGCCCCGCAAGGCGGGGAGAGGGACAGGGCGAGGGGATTGAGTTTAATAAAATAAGCGCCACCTCACCCCGGCCCTCTCCCCCGTTTCACGGCGGAGAGGGAGAAAATGAACGCGCCGCAGCGTGGCGGCTTCCGGGAGAATGCCGCCATCTGAAAATGAAGGAGCAGAATGCGGCGCTCTGCCGGGACGCCGCTACGCCGGATCGACGGAAAGCCAGCTTGCAGACGGCGGACAAAATAAACGCAGAGACGCGGAGGGCGCGGAGAAGCGCCGAGAATTCTTTCTGCTCTCTGCGTAACTCTGCGTTCTTTGCAGTGCTATCTCATAAC
>DLMG01000287.1 GCA_002479245.1 Verrucomicrobia subdivision 3 bacterium UBA7542
GGCTTTGGTCATATTGACAATCGCCTGCCCCCAGTCGAACGCGAAATAGACGCCGATGGAAATGAGCGTCCCAAAAATCGCGCCGAACACGCCGCGTTCGCGCACGTGGAACCAATACGCCTTGACCTTGATGATGGAAACCGCGCCGTAGCTCTGGAAATACATGTTCACCGAGTAGAGAAACGAGAAGGCGACGACCATATTGACTTTTAATTTTCCCATCACCAGCAGCCAGGTCAGCACGCCGAGCAGGACGTTCGCCACCGACGCGCCCAAGGCGGCGATGATGATGCCGCGTTTGCCGCCGATTTTGTCCACGAGCGGGCCGTTGACAAGGAACGACAGCGCATAGGTGACCGTGCCGGCGGCGAAAATCAGCCCGAGGTCCTCCTTCGACATCAAATCGCCGAGCGCGTTTTTGGAGACATTGAGGTTGTAGCGTCCCATGTAAAGAAACGAGTAAGTCATGCCGAGCGGAAACCAGTTGATGAAGCGGCGCATTATGAACCACCGGCTGTGTCCCATCGGGTTGTTGTGAAAATACAACCCGATAATCACCGCCAGACAAATGCCGACCAGGAGCAAATCCATGAAAATTCCTACGGTTGCCCGACAAGGAAACAGACCCGCACGGCGCGGTCAAAGAATTTTGTGTGACAAAAAAGGCCGCGGAGAATTTCCGCGGCCTGATGAAAACTTCAACCGGACTCGATAGCAGTTCATATTATCATTGGCGCACAAAAGTTCATGGGGAAATCTCGCGGACAGTTCGTTTTCTGGCACAGCGCCAGCCGCCGTCGCGCCGAAGCGGCGCTATGGCGCGCCGCGAAGGCGGAAGGACTGGCGCACCCCAAGACGCTTCGCGCACTTCAAGCATCATCGTGTCGCGCGCAGCGTCATGGACTGCGGCGGCCCTCCGCCGCTTTTCCCAGAGGCGTATCCAACTGTCCCCATGTTAACTGGAACTGCTATTTTATTTCGTCAGCCGGAAGAACAGGTTCCCCGTCGGCGGGCTGATGGTCACGCTGTTCGTGCCGTTGGCGGTGTTCACTGTGCCGCCGTAAGCATTCCATCCCGGCGCATTGGCCAGATTGGAATTTTGCTGCAACGTGTAACTTCCGGTGTTCGGCCAGGAGACGATGACGCTGTTGCCCGTGAGCGAGATGACGAGAGGCGGCAGACCGGCGGACTGTGTCACGGGCAAAAAAGCCACGGCGACGGGCGCCAGCAAGCCGCTGGCAAAGGTCGTTCGCACACCGTTCGTGTCAATTTTATAGACATTGCCCGCGGAGTAATCCGCCACGAAAAGGTTGTCGTTGCTGTCGAAGGCCAGTCCGGTTGGCTGGCTCATGTTGGTGGCGAACGTCGTATAGGAGGAGCTGGGAATTCCGCCAATGTTGACGAATTTGTAAATTTTGCCGGAGGAGGAATCCGCGACAAACAGGTTGCTCCGGCTGTCAAAGGCCAGCCCCCACGGATCGCCCCCCGGCACGGAGGCAAAAGGCGAATTAGGAACGCCCCGGTAAAGGTATCCGAAATATTCGTCCGTGGCATACAGAACTCCGGATGGGCTGAAAGCCAGGCCGTCCGGCCGGCCGTAATTATAATAAGCATCAAAGCAGGGTTCCTGGCCAAAAGTGCTCCGCGTTCCGTCCGGCGCGTATTCGAAAATATAGCCGTTGCCAGACTCTCCCAAGAAAAGATTGTTGGAACTGTCAACGGCCAGACCCGCCGGGCCGTTGTATGGAATGGCGAAGACGCTGTTTGATCCGCCCGGCTTGATTTTGTAGATGTTGCCGCCATGGTCCGCCACGAAAAGATTGGTCGCTTGGTCGAAGGCCAGCCCGTAAGGCTGTCCTGTGTTCGTGGCATAAATGGTCCTCGTGCCATTCGTCGCATAGTCATAAATGATCCCCGTGCCGGACTCGGCGACAAAGCAATGCGCGCCGGTGTCACCGGCAGCCGGCAGCCGCCACAGGGCGAGGCACAGAATGGCAAGATAGACAGGAAAGGTTTTGGTTTTCATGGGTTGGTTATGGGGTTGGTGAATTGGGACGGTGATCGGGTCGGTTGTGTTTAACAGGCTGCTGAAAAACTCTTTTTTACCTGAAAAATATGCGAATTTCCCAATGAATTTGAGGGTCAATTTTCAAATACATAGCTTTTTCAGCATCCTGTTAAGTTGTTGATTTATTTCGCCAGCCGGAAAAACAGGTTTCCCGTCGGCGGATTGACAGTGATGCTGTTCGTGCCGTTGCTGGTCGTGATGGAATAACCGCTGGTCGTCCAACTTCCGCCAGCCAGATTGGAATTCTGCTGCAACGTGTAACTGCCCGTGTTCGGCCAGGAAACCAACACACTGTTCGGCCCAACAAAGGTAATGATCAGATTGGGCAATCCCGGCGTCTGCACCACGGATATCAACGCCCAGAATCCGCCGGTGAGCGAATAATTGCCACCCGTCATCGGCCCACCGGCGTCATGCTGGCCGATGGTACCAGTAACGGAATAAGTGCCGCCGGTGCTCGTGCCTCCGCCCCCGGCAATTTTGTACCAGTCAATCGAATAGCTTTGCCCTGATGCCCGAAAGCTAAAAGCAGAAAGCAGAAAATAGAAAGCCAGCGCCATCCGCCAGGTTTTGGACTGCGCCAGCCCTCTGGCGCTTTTGATCCACGTCGTAGCAGCCGAGGTAACGAGGCTCAAACTAAATATCCAGCAGCCAGCAGCCAGCATTGAATGAGCCTCCTGACGTCGGCTGCTACCGTAATAGCCAAGCGGCGGAGGGCCGCCGCACTCCAGGACGCTGCGCGCCATCCGTCCGCTCTGGGTAGGGCGCGTCAGTCCTCTGCGCGCCGTTTTCTTATGGTGCCTGTCGGCAAAGACCGGCGCGCACGGAGTGACGCGCCCTACCACGCCCGATAATTCTTGTCCTCGTGTTTTCATACTGGCCTCCTATTTGGCGGCAAGTTTCTCGACCAGCACCTTTAACTCCGCGACGCTCTGTTTCAATTCCTGAATCTCCGCATCCTTGGCTTTGGTTTCGGCTTCCATTTTCTGATTCAAACCCTGGATGGCGGCCAGCGCCACGCCTTCTTCGTCCACGGTGGCAATGTGTTTGTCATCCGTGCCGTTCAGGCCGAAGGCCGTGTGGAAATCCTGCGCCATCGGGCCGATATGTTCCGTGCCGTCCGCCTCCGTCTTGTATTTCCATTCCGTGATCGGCAGCGCCGAAACCTTTTCCAGCACCGCGCGCGGATTGATGGCCGTGAACGCCTCCTTGGAATTGCGGTCGGAACCGTTCACCCAACTGGTGCCGTTGCAATACGCGGGACTGCCGGAACCGCCCACCACCAGCAAATTTCCCGGCGTGGTCGTGCCGATGCCGACGTCGCCGTTATTGGCCAAGGTCATGCGAACAATGCCTTGGGTGTAAAAGTCTATGCCATATTGGTCGGTGCCGCTCGTGCGTTTGGAGGAAATGCCTTCGCTGCTGCCGGTGCCACCGAAGATCAAACCAGGTCCGGGGATGAGCGATCCGGTGTTCTGTGCAGCTGGGTCAATGTACACGGTGCCGGCGAGAAGGTTGCCGGTGTGCGTGCCCGGCGTGCCGATGCGGATGATGTTGTTATCGCCGGAATTGCCCGGATTGCCGATGTCAATGTTGGAACTGCCGGTCGTAATATTGTAACCCGCCTGGCTGCCCAGCGCGATATTATTGCTCCCGCCTGAATTATTATAAAGCGTTTGATAGCCGATAGCGGTGTTCGCGGAGCCTCCCCAGTTGACGTTGAGAGCATAAGCGCCGATAGCGGTGTTCGCGGAGCCGGTCCTGTTGTTGTAAAGCGATTGAAAGCCGTTGGCGGTGTTATAGGAGCCGCTTGTGTTCCAGTAAAGTGTCATCGCGCCGTTGGCCGCGTTGCCGGAGCCGCTCATCGTCTGGTTGCCTGAACTCAGGCCGGCAAAGAAATTGCCACTTCCATAGGTTCCAATCAGTGGTGTTGTGTCCGAATAAATAATGCCATTGGCCGGCAGTGTTATATTGCCGCTCAATGTCAACGACGGCATCGTGCCGGTCACTTGCGCCGCATTGAGGTTGGTCAACCCGCCGCCATTGCCATTGATGACCCCGGCGATGAAAGTATTGGTGTGGGTTCCCGGTGTGCCGAGGCGGATGACGCCACTGTCGTACGTGCTGCCTGGATTGCCGATGTCAATATTGTTGTTGCCAAGGACATTGATGCCGGCCGCGTAGCCCAACCCAATGTTGTTCTGGCCGGTCACGTTGAAGTAAAGCGCCTCGAAACCGATGGCCGTGTTGCCGCTGCCGCTCGTGTTGTCGTAAAGCGCCCAAGCGCCATTTGCGGTGTTGTAGCTGCCGTTTGTGTTGGCGGCCAGCGCGACGCAACCATCGGCGGTGTTGTCACTGCCGGTGATCAAACCGCCCGCCCCCAGCGCGTACGCGCCGCTGGCCGTATTCAGGCCGCCGGACGTGTTGTTGCGCAGCGCAGCAAACCCGACGCCGGTGTTGTCAGAACCGCTCATAGTCAGATTGCCCGCCAAAGGGCCGGCGAAGAAGCTTTGAATGGCCGAATTGCCGCCCAAACCGAGGGTCGCAAGGTTCGTAAGTCCCCCGCCATCGCCGAAGATCGTGCCAGCAATGAAAGTGTTGATCTGTATCCCCGGCGTCCCGATCCGGATGATGCCGGTGTCGGCTGGCAATCCCTCGCTGCCGATGTCAATGTTGCTGGAGCCGACAATGTAGAAACCGGCCAAATAGCCCAAGGCGATATTATTGCCGCCGGTCTGGTTGTTAAGCAGAGACGAGACGCCAACCGCCGTGTTGTAGCTCCCCGTGTAGTTGTCGGGAAGCGCATAAGCACCGTTGGCCGTGTTATAGCTTCCGGTATAGTTGCCGAGCAGCGCGTCAATTCCAAGAGCAGTGTTGCCCTGGCCGCTCGTGTCGTGTTGAAGCGTCTCGAAACCAATTGCCGTATTGCCGTCGCCGGCCGTCGTGGATTGCAGCGCGGCATAGCCGACCGCCGTGCTGTTCGAACAGCCGGTTGTCAGGTTGCCCGCGCTCGCACCGGCGAAGAAGTTGTAAGTTGCGTCGGCGTGCAGCAGGACATTGCCGCCGGAATAAACGGTGGGAGTCGCCGGCAGCGTCAGCGTGCCGTTCAATGTGACCGGACCACTTTCGTTGTTCGTAAGAACCGCGCCGGGCAGTTGGGCGAGCGGCACCACCCCGCTGATCTGCGTCGCGGGCAGCGTTCCCGCCAGATTGCTGGCCGTGCCGGCCAGGATGGCATACGGCGTGGGCGTCAATGGCTGCCGCGGAGCCAGCGTGGTGAATGAGGACGCGCCGTTGGTGCGCACGGCGATTTCCAGCCAGCGCGCGTTGCCGGTAAACACGCCGGAGCCAAAGTCCAGCGTGACGGTGAACAGGCCGTTGGTGACCGGCGTGGCGGCGTTGGTGAGAACGCCCCAGACACTGCCGCCGCCGGCCGCGTCGTAAATCGTAAATCGCAAATCGTAAATTCCGGCGGCGGGATTCGCCCCGCTATTAAGCCGGCCCTGGTAGGTGAACGCCGTGCCTTGGGCGTGGGCGGTTGAGAGTCGCAGGTTGAGCGTGGAGAGTGCCAACAGCACTGTCCAGCCAACGATTCGGAGTTTGGTTTTCATGGATTTCGTTTCCTTGGTATTTCGCTTGTGTTAATGGTTCAGATAAAATTTCAAGCCCGCCGGTGACGGATAAACTCATCCCATCTGGAAATTCGCGGGAATGAATTGCAGAGGTCGTTTTCGTCGGGCAATTTTCCGATTTACAACATGGTTTCGTTTAAAGAGTGGATAATATCATAACACTGGCGGAACAGGGTTTCGAGAACTATTAACGCCCGTGATGCAAGTATTGGCTGCCCTGAATGATAAAATTAGAAGACCGCGCGGTTCGCAAAAAGCGCAGGCGGGCACCGCGCGAGACGGCTGACGAACCAAAACGTATTCGGAGTGAAGCGCTCCGCCGCTTCCCTGAAATCAGGGCACTGACGAAGCCGTGCCCGACAAGTCACGTTCCACCGGAATGACGACCAACAAAAAAGCCGCGGAGAAATTCCGCGGCTTGGTGGGAGAATTCGCTACTGCGGCACGGCGCGGTAAAATTGCTGCGAGTTCGTCGGCGAACTGTCGGCTACGCATTGGTCTTGCCGCCCACGGCGGTTCACGAATTGCACGTCATTTTCACTCACGGCGACAGCAAAGCGGAACGGGAACTGGCGCGGACGGCACTGACCCAGTTGAAGCAACGGGGCATCCGTCCCTTTGACTGGATTCCGCGGCGGAAGCCATTTGCGAGCCATTCGTTCGCGGCCTGCTCCGGCAACGTCTGATTCCTGAAGACGAATTTAACGACGGCCTGATTCTGGCCGAAACTTCGCTGGCGGAAATTCCCCTGCTGGTGACTTCCGACAAGCACCTGTTGAACATTGACGAAGAAGCCTTGCTGCTGGTCTTCAACGAAGCCGATCTATCGCCGGTGCATCCGGTTCACCCGAGGCGTTTGCTGCGGGTTTTGCGTTAGCCGGCCGGCGTGGCAAAACTGCTGCGCAACCGGAACAAAACCATTTGGCCAGACGAAAGAACAGATTTCCCGCCGGCGGCGGGATGGTGACGCTCTTGTTCGTCCCATCATCAGAGATGGAATAGCTGCTGTTCGACCCACTACGGGCCGATTTTCACCCGGTAAAACCGTTGCGGGTCAGGACCGATGGAATCCAAGGCCGTCGCCGTAGAATTGGTTGCGATGATGACACTGCCCAAATTGTTCCAGCTCGTTTGATTTAAATTAGTCTTGAACTGTAATTGGTAAGTTTGCCCCGCCAGTGCGCTCCAGGTGAGCGTGATTGTCCCGCCGGCTTTGGTCACTGATTGGAACACCGGTCGTGGCGGGGACACCAGGCTGAGCCGGAAAATGGCACCGTCGCCATGCGCACCGCCAGCGGATGTCGTGCCATAGAAATTGCCATCCGTGCCCTGCACCAGTGCGGAATTGGGATAGGCGCCATTACTGCCGCCGGTAAAGGAATACACCGTAGTCAGCGTGCCACCGGAAGTGATCTTGAACACCGTGCCAAAGGTATCGCCCGATTGGTCCTTGTACGCGCCGCCGTATTCGGTCGTGCCATAGAAATTGCCGTCGGTGCCCTGCACCAGTCCGGCAGCAGGATTAGCGCCATCGCCACCGCCAGTGAATGAGTAAAGGGTGCTCAACGTGCCATTGGTCATGATCTTGAATACCGTGCCGGAGTCGTTGGTGCCGCCGTATTCTGCCGTGCCATAGAAATTGCCGTCGGCGCCCTGCACCAGTCCGGCAGCAGGATTAGCGCCATCGCCACCGCCAGTGAATGAGTAGAGGGTGTTCAACGTGCCGTTGGTCGTCATCTTAAACACGGTGCCATAACCGTCGTACAACAAGCCATGCGTGCCGCCATATTCTGTCGTGCCATAGAAGTTGCCATCCGTGCCTTGCACCAGCCCGCCCCCGGGACCAATGCCATCGCTGCCACTGAACGAGATCAAGGAGGTGAATGAGCCATTGGCAGTTATTTTGAAGACCGTGCCATCATCCAGGTAGTAGTCCACACCGCCATAGGATGTCGTGCCATAGAAATTGCCATCGGCACCCTGCACCAGTCCGGCATCAGGATTAGCGCCATCACTGCCGCTGAACGAGTACAGAGAAGTGAACGTGCCATTGGTCATGATTTTGAACACCGAGCCAAAGGTATCGCCCGATCGGTCCTCGTACACGCCACCATATTCTGTCGTGCCATAGAAATAGCCATTGGCGCCCTGCACCAAGCCGGCGGCAGGAATAGCGCCATCGATACCGCTGAACGAATACAGGGTGGTGAGTGTGCCAGGAGGCGTCATCTTGAACACCGTGCCCAGGCCTTCGCTGTATTGATTCGTGTACGCACCGCCGTATTCTGTTGTGCCATAGAAATTGCCGTCGCTGCCCTGGACCAGCCCGTTTGGGCTGCTGCCATCACCACCGCTGAACGTGTACAGGGTGGTGAGCGGCGAGTTCGTTGAGGGAACAATCGTGAGCGCCAGGGGCTGATCGTAGATGCCGCCCAGACTGTCCGTGACTTCCACGGTGAAATCGAACGTGTCACTGGCGGCGAGCGTGCCCGAAAGCAGGCCGTTGGCGGCCAAGGTCAGGTTGGGAGGCAAACTGGCGGAACCGGACGCGAGCGACCAACTGTAAGGCGATGCGCCGCCAAAGGGCACGCCGGCGGCAGCCTGCAACTGCTGGCTGTAAGCGGAACCGTTTGTACCGTCGGGCAAAGTGGTCGTAGTGATCTGCACGGCGTTGCTGAAGGCGATAGAAAACTGGCCGTTGGTGGTCAAACTGCCGCTGTCCGTGACCTGCACAGTGAAAGTGTAGGTGCCGCTGGCGTCATTGATGCCATAAATCTCGCCGTTGCTGCCGAGGGTCAAACCGGACGGCAAGGAACCGCCGATCAGGGTCCAGTTGTAGGCGCCAATATTGCAACTGGAAGCCTGCAAGGTCTGGTCGTAATACACACCGATTTCGCCGGCGGGCAAGGACGCGGTGACGATGGAAATGCCGCCGCAGGGTTGGACGATGAAATTCGCCGTGCCATTGCTATTATTATTGGTGACATTCTGGCTGTCGGGGCACTGATAATTGCCGCTGCCGAGAATATTGTCCAGGCTGTCGTCGCCGCCGTTGCAATTGAGGCTGATGTTCCAGTTGCCGTTGGCCACGTTCATTGAATAATTGCCATTGGCGTCGGTGTCCACATATTGAGAGAAATTCACGCTATTGATGGTGGCATTGGCGTTCACGCCGACGCCCACGATGTTGGTGCCGTTGGCCTTTACGTTGCCGGTGATGTAATTGGCGGCGAGCAGGGCGGTGAAGTTCGCCAGCACCGCCTGCCCGGAGTTGATGTTCGTGCCGCCGTTTGAATCAAGGTCCGGCTGCGAAAAAATGTAATTGGCGGGGCTTTTGTCACTGCTGATTTGAATCTGCCACGGGTCGTCGTTCAAGCCGCCCACGATGCCAAGGAAGTAGTTCCCGTTCGTATCTGTGTAACCGTCCGGTCCATACAGGTTGCTGCCGGTGTCGTAGGCTTCCACGTCAATTCCCGCCATCGGATACCCCAGGTTGTCCGTGACGCTGCCATAAAACAGCGCCGTGGCCCTGGGGACGGCCAGGGTCACCCCCGTTGCTCCTGCACTGACATTGGTGCCATTGTTCAATCCAACATAACCATGAACAATCAGAGACGAGTCTTGCACCTGGAGCGTCCATGTGCCGGCGGTGACCGGCACGTTGAAATTACCGTTGGTATCAGTAAAAGTGATCGCCAGCAGTCCGTCGGAGGACATCGCCGGAATCATCACCCCGGGCAATCCGATGCTGGAATTATTGGCATCAACCACACTGCCGGAGATGCTGGTCGTGGCGTTGGTGAGCGTCAGATTGGTGGTAATGGTCTGGCTGGCAGCCAGCGTAAGCACCGGCGCCGTGGCCATATTGGCGGCATAATTGCCCTCGAAAGCCACCGGCATATATGTTCCCGTCGGCAACTGGACGGTGTAGCTGCCCGCATTGTTCGCCACCACGCCGGCCGATGGATTGCCTGACGGTCCTTTGTTTCCCGGACGCGGGGGAGGAAACATCAGGATAATGGCATTGGGCAGCGCGGTGCTGGTGCTGTTGCTGACCACATTGCCGGTGAGCGTTTGCGCGAAGGGAAAATTCGTGACCGCAAACTGGTTGGTAATCGGCGCAAAATGTCCGCCAGGACTGGAAAGCACATATAAATAGTTGCCGACGATGTTCTGCACAAAATCCCCATTTTGGAAATTCAACGTCGCGGTAATGGCGCCCGTCGTGGCATTCAAATCGCCGGGCACATTAAAATTGGTCACCCCGCCAATCACAAAGTTGGTCCCATCCTGCAACGTGAACTGCTGCACCAGCAAATCCCCGCCGTCAATGACGCCGTTGGTGTTGAGATCGAGAAATTTTTGGATGACCACCGTCTTGTTCGTCAACCCGCCGATTTGCAGAGTGATGGTTCCGTTGTAGGTGTTGCTGACGGCGGGAGGCGTGACGTTGAACGTGACGGCGGCCAGGAGGGTTTGACCCAGGAGCAATCCCATCGGCAGGGCGAACAGGCGCAAACCGGTTTTAATAAGCGAGATGATGAGTCCAACGTTTTTTATTTTCATAATTCTCTCCATGTTGAAGCTGCTGGAACAGTGGCGGGATTGAAGCGACAATTCTCCTTCGCCATGACCGGAGCGGCAAACCCACGGTTGGCTCGGTAAAAGTGCGACTGGTTTTCACCTGCATCCACATAAAATGACCTGACTACATTAACCATCCGGGCGGAAACCCTGTCAACGGAATATTACCAACAAGTAAAATCAATCAATCTGCCAATTCTCTTTGATAGTCGCTCCGCTCAGGTTTTCCAATATTACGATGAGATCTGCTGCCCCCGACTTCCCGATTTCGATGCTTCCTGATTTCCATTGAATTCGCGTTCTTCCGTGGTATGTTGAGTTCCATTGCCACCTGATCGCATATGAAACGAATTCTGATTTTTCAAATTCTCTTACTGGCGGCCACTTTTCACACTGCACTCGCCATTAACCCCCCAACTGGATTGGTGATCATATCGGGGGATAAAAGCGTCATTTTGCACTGGGACCCGAATACTGAAACCAACCTGGCGGGATATAACGTGTATCGTTCGCTTTCCAGTAGCGGCTCGTTCGTCAAAAAGAATACCAGCGTGTTGACGTCGTTGGGCTTCTGTGATCTCACCGTCAGCGATGGGGTGACCTACTATTACCAGGTCACGGCGCTGACCACCGCCTCCCAGGAAAGCCTTCCTTCGGTCACGCTGTCCACAGTTCCCAATCCCTTTGCCAGCAACGACGCATTCCTGGATTACGTGCAGCAGGCCAATTTCGATTACTTCTGGTACGCGGCGAATCCAGCCAACGGTCTCGTCCCAGACCGGTCCGCGAGCGGCTCGGCCTGCAGCATCTCGGCGGTCGGATTTGGGCTCACCGCCATCGGTATTGGTGTTGACCATGGCTGGATCACGCGGACCCAGGCCGTGGCGCGGGTCCTGACGACCTTGAACACCTTCCTCAGTGGGCCTCAAGGCCCCGGCACCAGCGGCGTAATTGGGTATAATGGATGGTTCTATCATTTCCTGGATATGAACACCGCCTTGCGCGCATCAGGCTCGGAGCTGTCTTCCATTGACACGACCTTGTTGCTGTCGGGAATACTCTATGCCAAGCAGTATTTCAATGGCACCAACGCCAATGAAACCAGCATTCGGACGATGGCGGATGCAATATTTAACGGGGTGAATTGGACGTGGATGGCGCAAGGGACCAGCGCGGTGGCGATGGGCTGGCAGCCCACGACGGGCTTCACGACATTCGGCAATTGGGTTGGCTACGACGAAGGGATGATTCTCTATTTGCTCGGCCTTGGCACCGCGACCAATCCCTTGCCCGCTTCAGCGTGGAATTATTGGACCAGCGGATATACCTGGGTCACCTATTACGGTGAGTCCTTCGTCCCGTTTCCTCCCTTGTTTGGGCACGAGTACTCCCACTGCTGGATCGATTTCCGCCATATTGCGGACGCTTACATGACCAACCAGAACAGCACCTACTTCGAGAACTCACGGCGAGCGACCCTGGCCCAGCAGTCGTACTGCATCGCCAACCCGCTGGGCTGGGTGGGATATGGCACCAACGTTTGGGGATTGACCGCCTCTGATGATCCATCGGGCTACGAGGCGCACGGCGCCCCACCGGCCCTGAATGATGATGGCACGATCGCCCCCACCGCCCCGGGCGGGGCCATGGCCTTCGCCCCCGACATCTCGTTGCCGACTTTGCAATACCTCTACAGCCACGGCCGGACGGCCCTTTGGACGCAGTATGGCTTCATTGACGCGTTTAACCAGAGTGTCTCGTGGTATGACACGGCTGAGATAGGAATCGATCAAGGACCCATCGTCATTATGATTGAGAACTATCGCACCCAGCGCCCTTGGCAGCTTTTCATGCAAAATGCGGAGATCCAACGCGGTTTGCAGCAGGCCGGCTTTGTCTCGCTGCCTTTTGTGGCGCTCACAGTGCAGTCTCTACCCGCTCAGAATACCCTCACCTTGACCTGGGCCGCCTCCGCTGGCATCACTTATCAGGTCGAATACTCGCCTGACCTAGTAACCTGGTTCGCCTCGCCGTCCGGGGAAGTGACCGCCACAGGTTCCACCGCAAGCTGGACCGATAGCGGCCCTCCCGGCACCACAGCCCTGCCCTTTAGTGATACTGAGAGATTCTACCGAGTTTTCAAATTCGGTTCCCCATAGGCAGTGGCCGTTGAATGAATTGAACCACGGATGAGTTTGGCTGACGCCACGGTCTGCACATTGCTGTGGATGCCTTGGGTTATGCAAGGGTGTAACTTGTGACCATGCCACCGGAACGCCGCATTTATGCGGCAGCCCCACACGCGATTTGCCGCCTGCCGGATGAATCCGGCGTTCCAAAGTCGGGGCAACCTCGTGTTTTGGTGGTGGTGCCCGAATGCGCCCCTCTGCAATTGGCCGTGAATCCGCGATTGAAGTGTCGCGTGTAAAATGAAAGTTTTCACCCTTTCCCGTCATCGCTTCGGGGAAAAATGGACCGCCGAGACTCGATGAACTGAGCACGGCCCCACCGCCATCGAAGGGTCTATTATCACGGATCATATTGATATTGGCGCAGTCGAGTTCATGCAGGAATCCCGCAGGGTTTCGCTTCCGCCACAAAGCGCCAGAGGACTGGCGCAGTCCAAGACGCTTCGCACAGTTCGATGGGCGTCGTGAAACGCGCCAGCGTCTTGGAGTGTCCACCCT
>DLMG01000288.1 GCA_002479245.1 Verrucomicrobia subdivision 3 bacterium UBA7542
GTCGTGATCGGCGCGGGCGATGATTGCGCCGTGCTCGATTTCGGGCTGCCGGACAAATGGCTGCTGTTCAAAACGGATGCGATCGTCGAAGGTGTTCATTTTACCAAAGACACGACGCCGGAAAAAATCGGCCACAAAGCCCTGGCCCGCGCCCTCAGCGACATCGCCGCGATGGCCGGCACGCCCACCGCCGCGCTCGTGACCATCGCCCTGCCGCCCAAGTTCGACGTGAAATTCATCGAAGCCATTTACGGCGGCATTAGTGCATTGGCCCAAAAACACGGCGTGGCCATCGTCGGCGGCGAAACGACGATGAATCCGGAACGCATTTTGATTTCCATTGCGCTGCTCGGTTTTGTGGCGCGCAAAAAAGCTGTGCTGCGTTCCGGCGCAAAAACCGGCGACGCGATTTTTGTGACGGGTGAACTCGGCGGCTCGCTGGCGGGCAGACACCTGGAATTCGAGCCACGCCTGGCCGAGGCGCGCTGGCTCGCGGAAAACTTTTCCATTCACGCCATGGTTGATTTGAGCGACGGACTGGCGGGCGATTTGCGGCACATTTTGAAAGCCAGTCACGTCGGCGCGGAATTGCTCAAAACGGCCATTCCCATCAGCCGCGCGGCCCAATTGCGGGCGAAGGAAAGTTCCTCCGCCAAACCGCCGTTCGTCGCGGCGTTGACCGATGGCGAAGATTTTGAACTGTTGTTCACGGTGGCGGGCACCGACGCAGTGAAATTGCTCGACGCGTGGAAGAAACGACTTCCGAAACTGAAATTGAGTTGCATCGGCAAAATCACGGCGGACGAAGGCATCACGATTCGCGACCAAACCGGCGCCCAACCGCTTACAGCCCATGGCTACGTTCATTTTGCATAACAAAGTGGGGCAGGCTTCCAGCCTGCCTTGTTTGATGGGGAACGACAGGCAGGATGCCTGTCCCATTCTAATTCATGGCTACGTTCATTTCGCATAGTCCGGCGGAGACCGAGTCGCTTGGTGAGCGCTGGGGGCGCGCGGCGCAATCCGGACTGGTCATCGGCTTGTCCGGTGATCTGGGCGCGGGCAAAACGCAACTCGTGAAGGGCATCGCGCGCGGACTCGGCATCACGGCGCTGGTGCATTCGCCGACCTTCACGCTGGTGAACGAATACGGCGGCGGGCGGCTGCGATTGTTTCATCTGGATTTGTACCGGCTCGAAACGCGCGGGCAAATGGTGTCCGCCGGACTGGAGGAATTCCTGCAACCGGATGGGGTGACGGTGATTGAATGGGCGGAACGTTTGTTGGCAAACGAACAGCCAACAGCCAACAGCCAACAGCCAACAGCCAAATGGCTGGCTAACGTACGTCACGTGAAAATTGAAATTGTCGGCGAAACGGAACGAAAAATTATTTATGACGGTTTTGGCGCTTGAATTTTCATCCGGGCAACGAAGTGTCGCGGTCGTGCGCCGGCGCGCAGGCGATGCTTCGTTCGTCGTCAGCGAGGTGGTGGAAACCGGCGCCGGCGGAACAACGAGGGCGTTTGCCATGATCCAGTCGGCGCTGCACGAGGCGCAATTGGAACGCGAGCAGATTGAAGTGCTGGCCGTTGGCCTGGGGCCCGGTTCTTACACGGGCATTCGCGTCGCGCTCTCCATTGCGCAGGGCTGGCAACTGGCCGGCGGCGTGAAATTGCTCGGCCTCAGCAGCGTGGAATGTGTGGCGGCGCAGGCGCAGGCGGAAAAAATATCCGGCCGCGTGAACGTGTTGATTGACGCGCAACGGAATGAATTTTATCTGGCGGCGTACGAAATTTCGGCGGACGGCTGGCGGGAAATCGAGCCGCTGCGGATTTTGCCGCGGGCGGAGGTTGAATCACGGGCCGGCGCGAAGGAAATCTTGATCGGGCCGGAAGTGCCGCGATGGTTTCCGAATGGCCGGATGGTTTTCCCACGCGCGGCGATGTTGGGACGACTCGCCTTGAACCGAAACGATTTTGCCGCGGGCGACAAGCTGGAGCCGATTTATTTGCGGGAAACGAATTTTGTGAAAGCGCCGCCGAGCCGGCGAATCGCGACTTGATCCTGGAAGCTTTTTTGTTCTGCTTGAAGTCCTTGGCGCGCTGCCACTATTGTCAAATTTCAGGACAGGGAAGGCTGGAGTGACGAAGGGCAATCGTCCAGCGGACGGTTTTTCAAAAGTTAATTTGGCGTGGCGTTGGCAGTCTTCAGCGCACCTGCGCACAAGGGCACGCGACACAACGGGCAAGGGCTGTAAATAAGGACATCCCTCCTCATAATGGCACGTGCCATGCTGAAAACCATTGTCTGGCGGGCAAGAAACGCCGGTAGCGAAAACTAAAATTCATCCATTATGCTGGTTCGTTTTGCACAAACCGACAAAAGGCTTGCGACCAACGCATTCACGTTGATAGAAATCCTGATGGCCTTTGTCATCCTGGCCTTGGTGCTGTCGGGGCTGTTGTATGGATACGTGCAGGCCAACCGGATGGCGGAATGGACTTCGATGTCGCTGGCTGCGCAATCGGCCGCTTCACAGGGACTCGAACAGCAACGGTCAGGACAATGGAACTCACTACAGTGGCCGCCAACGAACGGCCCGGGAACGGGTGATGAATGTCCCCCGACAACCAACTACACCATAGTT
>DLMG01000291.1 GCA_002479245.1 Verrucomicrobia subdivision 3 bacterium UBA7542
CATTTGCGTGCTAGAAATGGTATGACTCGACTTGTCGCGCCGAAATGGAATGAAGGCGGAACCCGGCTGACATGGTGCCGGCGATTCTGCGCCGAACCCGCGTGCGCGTCAATGACGCGCTGGTTGATGGTTGAGAGTTGAAAGTTGAGGGTTCAGCAACCTCAATTTTGCGCCCTCTGTGCCTTTTTCCGCCTTCGCCGAGGCTTTGGCGCGACAAGTTGCGACTGGAAATTTCGCGTGTTCCGCGTTTTTCGCGGTTCAATCCCCGTCAATCCTGCCGTAACCTCAACGGAGCAAACTCAAGTCCCTGCTTTCTTGCTCAATTCCCACAGCGTTACCATTGCCTTGCGGCGCGGACGCCAGTCGCCTTCGCCTAAAAAGGTGGACATCACGGCTCCCAGATCGGTCCCGAGACACTCAATCGCTGCGGTCTGTCCCGCGTCGCCCCGTTGCGCCTGTTTCAGGAACGCGCCCCAGTCGCCCGGTTGTTCCAACAGCAGAGTCAGCATAATTTCAGCAAGGCTGTAGCTTAATTCATTGGAATCGCCCGGTTTCTGGAACGAGATTCCAGACCAGAACTCCTGGATGTTCTCCGGATTCCAGAAAGCCAGATGCCGCTCTTTCAACTCGTAATCCAAAACCGGACGGCGCCTGCCGGCAATCGCCCGCTGAAACATCATGGCCAGCCCTTCATTCAACCAGAGCGCTTGAGGTGAACAACGCAATTATGGCTCAGCTCGTGTGCCAGCATCTGTCGAAGCCCAAAAGGTTCGTAGGGCGCGGCGATGTGAACATAGCCTTTGTAAATCAGACAGCCCCCGCTCGTGGGATGGGTCCCATCCCGATGAAAATAAGAAACGTACTGGTAATAATCATCCTCCTCCAGGAACAGGAGAATCACGTGCTTGCCGTGCCCGGAGTTCCAAGCCGCATCCTTCAACCCCGCGCGGATTTGATCCAAGGTGCGCTCCGCAAAATCGAGAAGCTCCCCGCTCAGATCCGCGTCCAATGCCGTGAGCAGGATAAATTGCGGGGAATCTTTCACCTGATAATCACCTCCCAGATCCGACTGAAGCTGCATGACCCATTGCCTGGCGGCTTCGGTCCATGCGGTATTCAGGTCATCTGGTCCGGTTATTCTCTGTTGGATGGCTTGAGAAATGACCTGCCAATCGGGCCGTGAATAGCCCTCTTCAAAACTGAACGCACCGTTGACCTGACTGAGGTCAATCAACTCCGGCTGCCATTTTGAATCGGCTTCCATCGGATTTATTGGAACCGGCAATTGTCGTATTGAGTTTTTGGGAAGAGCGGTTTGCCACTCAGCTTGGCCCGAAAATCCGCCACAAGCGCTTTACCCTCTGACTCGAACCCGGCTGGCATGGTGTCGGCGATTTTGCGCCGAACCTTTCTCCCCGTCAATCCCGTCGTCGTAACGTTTAGCAAACCATGACACCCATCTGGGCGACCGCGATTCAGCGATTGATCCTTTTTTCCGGTCAAACTCCCAATCTTACGACCGGCCGGGGTTGTGAATAACCCGGTGAGTAACATCTGCTTCACCGCCTGGATGAGGAAGGTTAGAATAACGTTAATCAGATTTGTTGGCGGTGAAATTGAAATACCCTGTAGGAACTTGAAATATCTTTGCACTTTCCTGGCGGCGTGTCGCCTGTCAGGAAACACGTCCCTGGCCGGCTCCGAATTCTACTTCACCAGTTCGCCCCAAAGCTGGATTGGGCACGGGGAAACCGTGGATGTGACTTCCGCCCAAGGGGCGACTTTTTCACTGGCTTCATCATTTGATACCAGCGGATTGCATCTGATAATCGGGGAGGCGAACGTCGGGGAATGGGGCCTGGACTTCGTGGCCCCCGGCAGGGTCCCGTTGAGCCCCGGAGAGTATGACAACGCCGCGCGGTGGCCGTTCGAAGCGACGACCCAGCCGGGTCTTTCATTTATCAACTGGGGCGAGGGACGTGGCGACAACACGCTGTCCGGCTATTTCGACGTCCTCAACATCCAATATTCCAGCGGGGTGGTGGTGTCCGCTGCGATTGATTTTGTCCAATATGACGAGACGATCAATACCTGGTGGAATTTCGGATCGTTGCGTTACAATTCCGACCTTCCGATTACGCCCGTGCCCGAACCGGAGGCAACCGTGTTGGCGGCGGCAGGTTTGTTTCTTTTCCTTTGGTACCCGGCAAGACGAAAGACCAAAGGTGCGGGAAACCTTTAAGTGTTCGTTTGGCACCTTGCGTTCTGCTGTTCCCGGGAACCGCCAAGCCAGGTTTGCCGCCGCTGCTAACCAGTTCGATTGCAAATCCACGTTGGAGCTTCGCCCCGGGGCTCTTTTCGTAGTCTAAACTGATAGCATAAAGCAGCGATTGCAGTTGGTTTTCGGTGTTGCGGAGTTGGTCTGTGCCGCTGAAGGCCGGGGAAAGGTGGAATTTCTCGTTGGCCCGAAAATCTCGCGTAAAGCTTCCAACTTCGCCGAGGCTTCGATGGACAGGTCGCCACGCAGCAGGCCCCGTAAAAGGCTCCACCTCACGCGGCAAGCCGCCGGAGTGAGGTTTTGGCGATTCATTTTCTCAATGGGCCGCGCAATTTTTTCGATTCACGCCCGGCGATGATTTTGCCATAGCATGGTGGTATGAAAACTGTAAAACCAAAATCTCCGTCCGCCGCACGCCGCCGGAAAATTATTTTTGTGGGCGTCCTTGCTGTCGTCTTCATCTGGGTTGGCCTGCCGGCGCGGCCTTTTCGCCCGGTTGAACCCATCCCCGCCGGCATCGTGGACATGCACTGTCACATCGCTGGAATCGGCGCGGGCGGCAGCGGCTGTTTTGTTTCGCCCCGGCTGCGGCACAACTGGCGGTTCAAAATTTATCTGCACAGCTTCGGCGTTTCGCAGAAGGAAATTTTGAAGTCGGGCGACGGTCTGGTGGGCGACCGCATTTCGGAATCGCTCGCCCAAAGCAAATTTGTCAGCCGGGCTGTCTTGCTCGCGCTCGACGGGGTGGTGGACGCCAATGGAAACCTCGACACGAACCGGACGGAAGTTTTCGTGCCGAATGAGTTCGTCGCTGAAATGGCGGCGCGGCATACGAACCTGCTGTTCGGCGCGTCGGTGAATCCCTATCGCCGCGACGCATTGGCTCGGCTGGAGTGGGCGAAGGCGCACGGCGCAGTGCTGGTGAAATGGATCCCGCCGATCATGGAGATTGACCCGGCTGATCCGCGACTCATTCCCTTTTATAAAAAAATGGTCGAGTTGAACCTGCCGCTGCTGTCGCACACCGG
>DLMG01000052.1:0-358 GCA_002479245.1 Verrucomicrobia subdivision 3 bacterium UBA7542
GGCGTCACCGGCGCGCACATCCGCGGCTTCAACAATCGCGGCGTGCATCCGGTGGTTTCCGCCGACCGCGAAATTTCCGAAGACGACGTGCAGGATGTGGTTAAAAACGCGAAAGCGATCAATTTGCCGACGGAAAACAACGTTGTCCACGCCATCCGCCAGCATTTTTTTGTGGACGGCCAGGATGGTGTCACGGATCCCGTCGGGATGCTCGGTTCGCGGCTCGAAGTGGACGTCCACGTCGTTCACGGCAACACGAACCGACTCCAAAACGCCATCCGCCTCGTCAAAGGTTTGCAGCTTGAAGTGGATGAAATTGTTTTCAACGGCCTGGCGTCGTCGCTCGCGCTGCTGTCCA
>DLMG01000052.1:471-1833 GCA_002479245.1 Verrucomicrobia subdivision 3 bacterium UBA7542
TACGTCGTTTACACCAATGGCGTCATCCGGCACACGGGCGTTCTGGCGATTGGCGGAGATCATGTTTCCAACGACCTGGCTTACGGCCTGAAAGTGCCCTTGAGCCGCGCCGAAAAACTCAAGCTCGAACATGGCTCGGCGCTGGTGGACAAGGAAACCAAAGGTCAGACGATTACCATTACGAACGAACTCGGCCTGCCGTTGAAAACGGTCAATGTCGAACACCTGCGCCGCATCATGTCGCTGCGGCTCGAGGAAATCTTCCAACTGGTCGCGCAGGATTTGGAGCAGGCCGGGCTCTTCGATTATCTGCGCGCGGGTATTTTTCTGTGCGGCGGTTGTGCCCGCGTCCCGCAAATTGCGGCGCTGGCCGAGCAGGTGATGCAAATGCCGGTGTCGCTCGGCCAGACCAATTCCATCAGCGGCCTGAAATCTGCGCTCGACCAGCCGGAATTTGTCAGCGCCATCGGCCTCGTCAAGTTCGGTTCGTTCAAAACCCGCAAACGCGAAGGCAAACCGTCTCTGGCGCAGGGAATCAAGGGCACCATCGCCAGCTTTTGGCGCCGGTCATAAACAAAATGCCTAATTTCTAAATCCGAATGAGCTTTTATCAAAACCCCGTAGCGGCGTCTCGGCAGAGCGCCGCATTCTTTGCTCAAGATCAGGAGGCTGGCGGCGCTCTGCCGAGACGCCGCTACGCCCAAAGAGGTTTTGGTGGAAAATTGAAAGGCTGGTCATGATTATGAAAACCAAACCCCAGACTCCAGCGGCAATGCTCGAGCCGGCCAGGGCTCCGGCGGTGAAAATTATCGGCGTCGGCAGCGCCGGCGTCGCCATGCTCGACACGTTGAACGGCGGGGATTTTGCGGGCGCGGGCTTTGTGGCGGTCAACACCGACGCGTCATCGCTGGCAGCGTCGTCCGCCGCCATCAAAATTCAACTCGAAACGAAATTCCTGCGCGGTCTGGGCACTGGCGGCGACCCGGAACGCGGCCGCGCCATTGCCGAGGAACAATTTTCCATGCTCAAGACCGCGTGCGAAGGGGCGGATGTCGTTTTTATGATTGCCGGTCTGGGTGGCGGCGCGGGCAGCGGCATCAGTCCCGTGCTCGCGCGCGCGGCGAAGGAAGCCGGGGCGCTGGTGCTGGCGTTTGTGACGCTGCCGTTCGCGTGCGAGGGCAACCGCCGCCAGCAGCAGGCACAGCAGGGACTCGACCAGCTCAAGTCCGTTGCCGACGGCGTCATCTGCCTGCCGTGCCAGAAGACCTTCAAACTGATTGATGAGAACACCAGCGTGCTGGACACGTTCCGCATTACTGACGGACTGCTCGTTGAAAGCGTGCGCGGCGTCTGGCGTTTGCT
>DLMG01000052.1:1959-2991 GCA_002479245.1 Verrucomicrobia subdivision 3 bacterium UBA7542
GCCACCGGTCCGGCGCGCGCGCGTGAGGTCGTCGAAAAATTGGTGGCGCATCCGCTGCTCGACGAGGGCCGGGCGCTGGCGGAAGCCAGCGCGGTGCTGGTGAGTCTGATGGGCGGGAAGGAACTGGCCATGGCCGAGGTGAATCGCGTGATGGAACAAATCGGCCGTCAATGCGAACACGCGCAAATCATCATGGGCGCGGCAGTGGATGAAACGCTGAAAAACCGTTTGTCCGTGACGGTGATTGCGGCAAAACCAAGCCCGGTTCCCATGGACTTGCCTCCCCTCGGGGCGTCCGGTGATTCAGAGGAACAAGTGACTGCGCGTGGCATTGTTTCACGGCCGGATTTGCGTTGCGGTTCGTCGGGGCCGTCCTTGACGTCGGAACAGCGCGAAAAGATTTTGGCCAAAAACGCCGGAACTCGTGCGCGAAAATCCAATCCGAAAATGCGCCAGGCGCAGTTGTCGCTGGCGATCATTTCCAAGGGACGTTTTGACAAAAGCGAGCCGACCATTCACAAGGGGGAAGACCTCGACATCCCGACCTACGTCCGCCGCGGCGTGGCGTTGAATTAGGGAATCATGCCTGATGGTAGGGCGCGTCACTCCGTGCGCGCCGTTCGGACGCATACCAAATCGGATGACGGCGGATGAGAAATGTTTTTTCAGCGGATGCCTTCGAGGCGGTCGGAATAAACGTTCACCAGCTTGTGTGATTTGAGCAGCGTTTCGATTTGTGGCCAAACGCGGGCGAGCAAGGCGTGAAATTCATCTTTGCGGAGATTGCCAAATCGCAGATACACCACCCGCGGTGGCGGCGAGTTCGTGATGATCCGGTCCGAAAAATCCGCGTCCTTGCTGACAATGACCAAATCATGTCTCCGGGCAAATTCCCAAACCTGTGAATCGGTTGGATTCCGGCCCGCCTTGGACGTTGGCACGATGGGAAGCTTCGGCGAAAACCGCAACCGCGCGGGCAGGTTTTCATCGAAGAGGAAGCCCTTCATGTCGTCTGGACCACGGAGAAATGAT
>DLMG01000046.1:0-1252 GCA_002479245.1 Verrucomicrobia subdivision 3 bacterium UBA7542
GACGAAAAGGTGGGCGATGCCGTCGGCGGTGAAGACAAGGTGAAGACCTCGGTGAGCCAGACGCTTTCCGAGGCGGTCTATTGGCTAACCTTCCTGCTCTTCCTGCCGGCAATCCTGGGAACACTCGATATCAAGCCCCTGCTCGACCCAATCATGGTGATGTTTAACAAGTTCTTCGCGTATCTGCCGCAGATCATCGGTGCGGGCGCGATCCTCCTGGTCGGCTGGCTGGTGGCGCGCATCGTGCAACGCCTCGTGGCCAGCCTGCTCGCCTCGGCGGGAACAGACACGGCGAGCGAGAAATGGGGGCTGGCGAAGAGCCTGGGCAAACTCAAGCTCTCGGGCTTGATCGCTCTGGTGGTTTATTACCTGATGCTTTTGCCGGTTGTAATTTCCGCACTGAACGCGCTCCAGTTGGACGCCATCACCGGGCCCGCCAGCGCAATGCTCGCGAAGATCACCAATATGGTGCCGTCCATCTTTGGCGCCGTGCTGGTGGTGGGCATTGCCTGGGTCGTGGGCCGCCTGCTGGCCGGGATCGTGAGCAACGTGCTGGCCGGGGTCGGATTCAACAACGTGCTGGTCAAGCTGGGTCTGTCCAAACAAGGCCGGGAAGGCGAACACTCTCCGTCGGCGCTGGCCGGCAAACTCGTTCTCATTGTCGTGCTCTTGTTCGCCAGCATTGAAGCCGCAAATCTGTTGGGCTTCTCCATGTTGGCTGGATTAACCAAAGACTTTGTCGTCTGGGGCGGGCACATCCTGCTCGGGCTGGCCATCTTTGGCCTCGGATTGCTGTTGGCCAACTGGGTGGCCGGCGTGGTGCGAGCCAGCGATTCTCCGCAGGCGCCGCTGCTGTCCCTGGCCGCGCGGGTCGCGATCCTCTTGCTGGCCGGCGCGATGGCGCTGCGGCAGATGGAGCTGGCCAACGACATCGTCAACCTCGCGTTCGGACTGGCCATCGGGGCCGTGGCGGTCGCGGTGGCTCTGGCCTTCGGCCTGGGTGGCCGCGATACTGCGGCGCGCTTGCTCGACGACTGGCACAAGAAGATGGCCAAACACGACAAAGAAAGCGCGTAGCGACGCGAATTAGGCGACCGGCGATGGGCAAACTTCGGCAAGCTTGCGAAGCCAAGCCACGCCCTCCCGAGTCAAGCGAACCTGGGGCCAACGGCGATTTACGCCCTGGCTCCTTTTTTACCACTTTGGGAATCGTCAGCGGCCGTGTGGGATTAACCCGAATTCCGAAGTCGAA
>DLMG01000046.1:1358-14580 GCA_002479245.1 Verrucomicrobia subdivision 3 bacterium UBA7542
GTGCAGTTTTCGGCGGCTCGCCGAAAATCTCGTCCCACAAACTTTTTCGCGCCAATATCGGACAAAGAATGTGAGACGAAGGTTTGGGCGAGCCGCCCAAACCGGCACGCGGGCCGCGTGCGCTACCATTCCTATTTCGGAGTTCGGGATTAAACATCGTCTGGCGACTCTCCGCCGTCTCTCCTTTACTCCGAGAAACTTCCGGCGGGGAAACACCCCATACCACTTTCGCAAGACGTGCCGGGTGCTGGGGCTTTGACTCGCCCCGTGGGGTAATGCCACTCACGCCCACATCCGCATGGCCCGTCTCTACCCCACGAGGCGAGTGAACTGCCATATGGGGTGAACACCCCATAGCAAACGGCCAGGCCGGCGCGTATCATGCCACCTAAACAAATGGAAAACCGGGAATGCCAGGCACGAACGGCGTTGCCTCAACGATGATGAGCGAACATCAAAAACATACGGAGTTTTTGCGGTATTGTCTTCGCTACGGCGAAAGCACTGAGCACCAGGCACTGGAGGAAAAGATCACTCAGATTCAGCGCGACCAGCGCTGTGTGCAACGCGCGATGTGGCTGATGGCCATCTTGACTGCGCTCGCTGTGGCTGGCCTTGGCTATCCGGCGATTTTGGTGGAGAACTTTTCCTACAACACGCCGCAATTCATTGTGAACCTTATTTGCGCGCTGGGGCTGGCATCGCTGATTTGTCTGCTGGTTTTTGTGGGCCTCGGGATGGCTTATCGCAAGAAGCTGGACCAACGGCGGGAGGAATGTCGTCAGTTGGTCACGAGGCTGTTGGAGTCTCGCCTGGGCAAGCCGGTCACCACGCCCATGCGAGACAGGCGAGACAATCGTGTCGGCGAGGGAGATGGCAGGACCGTCCGTGTTGCCAACGAGACAATGGTTCTCCAGTAAGGATTGAATCAGCCGCACGGGCTGAACTCCGGTTCGCGTGCCACAGCCACAACGTCACAGGGCTGTTTCATTTTTCAAATCTTCCGCCACCAGAGGTCGAGGCCGACAAATTCGGAGGGCCAAGCTCTGCGCGCCCCAAATCAGCCTTCCTTGCCGCGTCGAAATGATAATGAAGGCGGGAGCCTTCAGCCTTTAGCCTTTCTTTGGCCAGCGCGGCATTGACGCCGCCGCCGCTCCGGCGCACACTCGCTTCCACCATGCCAGCCGGGTTCCGCCTTCATCCGCTTGCATCTGATTCCAGCGCGACGAGTCAGATTTCGGCGCGACAAGTTGATGCAGCCAGCCGCGTGACGGAGTTTTACGCGGCCTTTGCACGGGTGAAACAGCTTGTGGCGGATTTTCGGGCCAACGAGAAATTCTACCGTTCCCCGGCCTATCAGGAACAGGAGGCGCGCCGCGACTTCATTGACAAATTCTGGCTTGCCCTCGGCTGGGACGTGAACCACGAGACCCAAAAGAACCCCTTCGAGCAGGAAGTCAAGGTCGAGCGAGGTCTCTCCCTCTCCGCCTCGACCGGGGAGAGGGACGGGGTGAGGTGTCGAAGCTCCCAGCGGCGGGCCGACTACGCCTTTTACCTCGCGCCGAATTTCGACAACGTAAAATTCTACGTTGAGGCCAAGAAACCCCATGGCGACATCGCCACGGCGGACAATTATTTCCAGACCATCCGCTACGGTTGGAGCGGCAAAACCAAAATTGCGGTTTTGCATGACTTCGAGCAATTCGAGATCGCGGACTGCCGCTTTGAACCGAAGATTGAGACGGTTCTTTCCAGGAACATACGCAAGTTCCATTTCCACGATTACGAAGACGAGGAAAAATTTGCCGAAATCTATTGGTTGTTTTCGCGCGAAGCAGTTGCCAATGGCTCTCTCGAGAAATTTGCGGCCACGCTTCCGAAGAAACGGGCAAAAGATGTTCAGCCCGGCGACATAGATGAAAGATTTCTCAAAGCGCTGGACGAATTCCGCGACGAACTTGCCCGCGCCTTCAAAAACCGGAACGCCAATCTCGACGGCGAAACACTTACCGAAATCACCCAACGTACGCTGGATCGCCTCGTTTTCCTGCGCTTCCTTGAAGACAAACACATCGAACCGCAGAACCACATCGCCTATTTCGGCGACAAGGGCACCGCCTGGCAGGATTTCATCGCCGAATCCCGCCGCCTCGACGGCATCTACAACGGCATCGTCTATAAAAAACACGAAATCCTCGACGCGCCCGGCTTCAAGCTGGATGACGACAGCTTCTCCGGCATCTGCGAACGCCTTTCCCATCTCAATTCGCCCTACGATTTCAACGCCATCCCGATCCACATCCTCGGCAGCATTTACGAACGCTTTCTTGGCAAGGTCATCGTCACCACCGACAAACGCGCCCGGCTGGAGGAAAAACCCGAGGTTCGCAAAGCCGGCGGCGTTTATTACACACCCGAATACATCGTCCGCTACATCGTCGAAAACACCGTCGGCAAACTGATTGCCGGCAAAACCCCCGCGCAAATTGCCGAAATGCGCTTTGCCGACATCGCCTGCGGCAGCGGCTCATTCCTGCTGGGCGTCTATGACCTGCTCATCCGCCACCACACCAAGTTTTACAACGACCACCCCGGCAAGGCGAAAAAGGGCGACGTGATGGAACGCGACGACGGCCTGCACCTGTCCCTGCAAAAGAAACGCGAAATTCTGCTGGCCAACATCTACGGCGTGGACATTGACCCGCAGGCCGTGGAAGTGGCGCAACTCTCGCTCTACCTGAAACTGTTGCAGGACGAAACGCCCGGTTCCGCCCGCAACTACCAGTTGGAATTTCATGAAACGCTGCTTCCCACGCTCAACAAAAACATCGTCTGCGGCAACTCGCTCATCGGCGCTGACATTTTGACCGGCCAGCTCTTCGCATCGGATGAGGAAAAGAAACTCAATCCGATGGATTTTGAGCAACGCTTCCCGCACATCTTCAAGACCGGTGGTGGCGGGGTATTGCGCGAAACGGCAACACCGCTGGATTTCAATCTGCCCGGCGTGCCGTTGCACGGCGCATTCAGCTACAAGAAAAAGAAAATGCCCAAGGTCGCGCCGCCCGCCATGCTGGAATCCGAAGGCGGCTTCGATGCGATTGTCGGCAATCCGCCGTATGTTCGCCCGCATAATCTCGACGATACCGTGAAAAAATATTTCTGGCAGCACTACCGCACCTTCACGCACAAGTCAGATTTGTATTGCTGCTTCATGGAAAACGCCACGCGATTGCTCAAGCCCGGCGGGCTGTTCAGCTATATTGTTTCCCACGGCTGGTTAAGATTGAATAGTTTCCAGGAGCTTCGACGTTTCATTTTGCAAAACTACCGCATCCTTCAATTGGTCGAGTTCCCCTACAATGTCTTTGCCGACGCGCAGGTTGCGACCGGCATTTTTGTTTTCGAGAAATCCACGAAAGACAAAAACGCCCAAATCCAGGTGCGCCAGGCAACGCCAGTCGGAAACGATGCCGCCTTTGAAGTCGTTCGCGAAATACCGCAAAAGACATTTCAGGAAACCTTTCAGAACGTCTTTGACACCAGTATTTCGCCGGAGACCGAAGCGATCAAAGAAAAGATGCGGGGCGGAATCTTGATTGGCTCAAAGTTTGAAATCTGCTTCGGTTTGAAAACCGGGGACGATGAAAAGTTTTTGCACTACACGAAGAGATTGCATCCTGACGACAAGCGTTTGCTTCGCGGGGATGACGTGAAACGATACGAGTCAAAATACAAGGGCGAGTATGTCTGGTATGTGCCAAAGAAAATGCGGGAACACCGTCAGACCGCTCGTCCCGGAGAACCGCGCCGCTTCGAACAGCCGAAAGTGCTGGTCAAGGACACCTCGGCTGATTTCGCCTGCACTTACGACCCAGATTCGTTTTATGTGAAGGATGTTCTGATTGTCATTCCCAAACCGGATGCCGCGAATAATTGCGATCTCCGGTTCGTTGCCGGTGTCATCAACTCCAAAGCGCTCCGTTTCTATTACCGAACCACATTTCAAACCCTTCACGTCCAAAACGAGGAGCTGGCAAGCCTTCCAATTCCGAGAATCAATTTGGAAGACCCGCCGGACAAAGCGCGGCACGACCGGATGGTTGAACTGGTCGAGCAGATGCTGGCGGCCAAAAAGCAACTGGCCGGGGCGCAGAGCGACAAGGACAAGGATTTTTACACCAACCGCTGCGACGGCTTGGATCGCCAGATTGACGCCCTGGTCTATGACCTTTACGCCCTCAACCCCGCCGAAATCAAAATCGTGGAATCCGCCTCCGCCGGCGCTTCGGCGTGACAAGGGAGTGCGGCCAAATGAAATTCACGCAAACATTGGAATCCATGAAAACAGGCTTCCCGTTCTGTGCGGTCGGCATTTTCTTGAGCCTGATCTTTCTTTGTTCCTGCGCGACGGAGCAGTCCATTCATCGGTCTCTGCCGGCAGACGTGCCCATCAACAAGGACGCAGGGCGCGGCGGCTCGTTGATGGTGACGGTCCAGTTGGAAAACGGCCAGGAGCTGCCAATGATCTTGGACACCGGAGCAGGTTCCACTGTTCTTGATGAATCCCTGAAGTCAAAGCTGGGAAAGCCCCTCGGCACAGCGCCTATGCATAGCGTCTTCGGTATATCCACCAATAACTTTTATACGGCGCCAAAGCTCTATTTAGGAGACGCTCCGTTATTGATGACCGGCACGGCAATCGTAACTTGGGATGTTAAGAAGAGGCTGTCATCTCCCGCGCACCGTCCCGTCATGGGCATTCTCGGCATAGACGTTCTGGAGCACTACTGCATCCAATTGGATTTTGCCGCGGGCAAAATGCGCTTCCTTGACGACCAGCACGCCGACAAATCCACGTGGGGCCAGCCCTTTCCCATTGTGCCGGTGAACGATGATGACTCGCGGCCCGCCGTCGCGGAAAATCTGCTCGGTCGGCAAGGCCCGCATTCGCTTATTGACAGCGGTTGGCTCGGGGATGGAGCGCTGATGCCGAAGTATTTCCAGCTCTGGACCAACTCCGCGGTTGTGCCCACGAACGGGGAGGCGCGCTCGCCCGACGGCGTGTTTGGCGGAAAAAAGTATTTCTTTGTTAATTTGTCGGAGATGGATTGGCCGTCGGATGCCATCGGACTGAACTTTCTGGCGCGCCACCTGGTCACGTTCGATTTTCCCAATCACACCCTGTATCTCCAGCGCCAATCCATCGGCCCGCTGCCCAATCCGAAGTTGGCCGCGTTCAAGCCTATTCCTGACAAGGAACCGAAAGTCACCGCCCACTTGCGCGCCGTGATACAGGACTTGATTGACGGCACTGAACATGCCGATGACTACACCGCGTCGGCTTGGAAGAGGTTGCTGTCCAAACAAAGGGACATTCAAGCGCTTACAAAACGCGTCGGTGACATTGTCTCGCTGACCCCGGTGGAACGCAGCAGCGTGTTTGGCTGGCGGCGCAGCTACTGCTACCGGATGGAGTTCACCAACGCTACCCTTCTGGCGCACTTCGTCCTCAACGGACAAAACAAGCTGGCCTCCGGTAAGATGGAAGTTGTGGAATGGAAAGAACCGGTTGACTGAGGCACGGAATGAATTGGACAGCCTTTGTCCCAGGGCTCGAAATACAATTGTTCGCATGAAAGAAAAAATTTACGAGCCGGTCAGGGAATTTGAGCGGCAGACCAGTTATTGTCCACGTAGAACGTGGCAGGCCGCTGTATCTGGCCTGGCGCATCCTCGACGAGGCGCGCAATATCAACGTTCTCATAACAAACTGAACATGAAAAAAATCGCTGCTTTATTGGCTTTGCTATTTTCGGTTGCCGTCGGATTCAGCCAGGAACAACTGACGCCGGAAAGGTTTCGTGAGATTGTCGCCACACCGGGCGACAATGTGCCGTTGCAGCCCAAACTCGCCGCCGGCAGTCCGCTATGGACCAATGCCACGGTGAATGTGGTCCTGAAATATCAAACCGGGAAAGTTTTCACGGAAGAAATCACTCAAACCGCCAAAACCATTGGCGGCAAATACATCGTGTTCACCGGCCAATCGCAATTTTACCACCAGCCGATGAGCAGCATCCTGACGTTCGACGAAAAGGCGTCGGCGCTCAAGATTTATGGTCTTTATGGCGATGGTCATGGCGGCGACATCGTGACCGAGGGCCTCATTGTCTATGATTATGAGAAAAAAATTTACGCCGCGAGCGCGGCTTATGGCGAAGGATTCAAGGAAATCACTGTCGGTTCGTATTCCAAAACGGAAAGTTCGGACCGCACATTGGTTTATAAAGACGGTGTTTTATCCATGACTCGGGAGGTCAAGACCAGACCGGTCGTCGAAAAGAAGTGAGTCGTTTGACGCGAATCACGCCGATTAGTTGAGAGTTGAATGGGAAAACCGAATGAAACGAAAAATTTACGAACCGGTCAGGGAATTTGAACGGCAGACCAGTTATTGTCTACGTAGAACGTGGCAGGCCGCTGTATCTGGCCTGGCGCATCGTGGATGAGGCGCGTGATTATTTTCGGACAAGCTGGGTTCCCTCACCCGGCTCCGCCACCCTCTCCCATCAGATGGGCGAGGGACTGGCGGACAAACTCGCCCACCGCGCCGAGGTGGTGTTTGCCCATCAGCCCTCCTGGGCACGTAAAGCTTCCAACTTCGCCGAGGCTTCGATGGACAGGTCGCCACGTGACAAGCAGCCACAATTTCAGAGCCAGTGCGGACGCGAGGCCATCTTGGCCAGCATGAGACATTGGTTGGCCGGCAGTCTATCCTCCGTAGCAGCGCACTGCGAAGGACGGATGTTGGCCAAAGAAAACCCCGCTCTGTTCCGCGACCTGCCGGAAAGCTTCAAAGTCGGCCACCCGTTGCCGGCTCACTCAACATTGCAGAAAAGAGCACCTCTCCCCAGAGCGGAGAGGGAGAATCATCGTCAGCGGTTTGTCCACGGCTGCGAGTTGCTTCCGCGTTAGACCACATCAAACCAATTGAATCTGAGGTGGGTGGCCGGTTCGTTCCTCGATTCCTGCCAGTTTGATCAGTCCCGGCTGAACAAGGCCTCGAGCTGCGGTAGGGTTACACCCCATAGCGAAAAACCACCCGGCAACGTAGTTTCGCCAAATTAGCAGGCACAACAGCAAACCAAACACGCAACGAAAGTCACCATTATGAAAAATAAAACATTGGTCATCACCCTCCTTTCCATCGCCGCTTTTGCCGTGGGATGCAAGAAGGAGCAAACCACCTCTCAACAGATCGAGAATGTCAAAACCGAAACCAAACAAGCTGCGCAGGATATGAAGGATTTTACCTTCGCGCAAAAGGCTGAATTCGTTAAAACCATGCAGGGCCAGTTGGACGCTCTTAACAAGGATTTGGACGAACTCTCTGCCAAAATCGACAGCTCCAGCGACGCGGTCAAGGCCGAAGCCAAACCCAAACTCCAGGCATTGCGAGACCAGGCGGCCCAGTTGAACAAGCAGCTTGACGAGGCCAGGAACGCCACCGAGTCCACCTGGGACAGCGTCAAAACCGGCTTCCAGACGGCCTACGAAGCGACGAAGGACGGTT
This sequence comes from Verrucomicrobia subdivision 3 bacterium UBA7542, assembly GCA_002479245.1. Taxonomy (GTDB): domain Bacteria; phylum Verrucomicrobiota; class Verrucomicrobiia; order Limisphaerales; family UBA11358; genus UBA11358. The sequence continues at coordinate 8,935 of DLMG01000046.1, forward strand.
TCAACCAGGCGCGCCAGTGGGTGAGCGACAAAATCGCGCCTTGAAGTGAGAAGGACAATTTTATGAATAGAACCAAACGTTTGGGCGGCAAACTCGGCATCGTGCTGTGCGGTGCGCTCTTCGGTGCGCTGACAGGATACACAACCTACGGACAACCGTCGGTATCGGTCGGGGTGAGTGTGCCGCTGCCATCGGTGGAGATTCGCGCCGAAAGCGACTTTTATGAGCCGCTTACCCCGCTCGGAGAATGGGTCGTCGTCGGCTCCTACGGACGTTGCTGGAGACCAGCCCGAGTCGAAGCTGGTTGGCAACCCTACTGTAACGGCAACTGGCAGAGAACCGACGCCGGCTGGTATTGGGTCAGCGATGAGCCGTGGGCTTGGGCCACGTATCACTATGGTCGCTGGAATTTCACCGACCAATATGGCTGGTATTGGGTGCCGCAGACGCAATGGGCCCCGGCCTGGGTTTCCTGGCACGAAGGGGGCGGCTACATTGGCTGGGCGCCGTTATACCCGTCCGACGTGAGAGTCATCTCGCCACGAGCGTATGTCTTTGTCGAAGAACGGCATTTCATGGAGCCCGTTCGCCGTTCCACAGTGGTCGTCAATAGCACCACCATCATCAACAAGACCGTGATCAACAAAGGTCCGGCCACCGCGGCCATCGAAAAGGCAAGCGGGCGGAAGGTCCAGACGGTCGCGGTTCAGGAACTGCGCCACAAGGAGGAAGCCGCGGTCGTCGCGAAGCAACGGACGCCGGCAGCGACCAGTGAGAAAACGGTTGCGGCCCACCAGTTGCCGCAGGTTGAGAAACCAGCCGCCGCCACGCATGAGTCGGCAGCGCCCGCTCCGAAGAATAACGAAGCGCAGAGCGAGACACGCAAGTCCGTTCCCGCCGCTGTGGAATCCAAGCCTGAGGCCAGGCCTGAAGGTAATCATCCCCCGGCGATTAAGGAACCAACCCAGCCGCAGGCCGACAAACACATTGAAAAACAGGAAAAGTCTGTCCAGCCGTCGGACAAGAAAGAGCAGCAGCCGGCCAGGGAAAAACCGGCCGCAAACGAACAAAACGGACCGAACCCGGCAGACCAAAATCACGAGAACAAAGGCAAAGAATAGCTGCATGGAGGTTGGTAATCGGCCTCTTGCAGGAAACAAATAAACATCAAAAACGAAAAATTGAGCGGAGCAATTCATCAATGCAACCGACAATCGCAACCTAAACTGGCCATCGTCGGCATGGGCTGCAACACGGCCAACGGCTTCGGCAAGGACGTCTCAAACGCTGGCGAAGGAATTCAGAACGGTACGAAGCAATCACAGCGCGCCATGCCTCCGGAATTTATTAATGACTGGAATCTTTCGGCGGGTTTTGCCCAGGCGTGGTTTGTGGATTCTGGCCGGAAGCGCCCTTTTGACTTTGCGCCGGGTGGCGGGCTGCTTGCTCCTCGGTTATCGGCGTGATCTCCATGCTGGGCAGTGAAAGAAAATCGGCGGCCTCCAGATAGGCGGCCTTGTCTTCAATGTTCTCCGTGCTGTCGGCGGCGGCTTTCAGGGACGGTATGGCATCCGCGCTGCCGAACTGTTTGGTGGCTTCAATCGCGGCCTCACGGATCTCTTTATCCGGGCTGGTCAGGTCGGCCACAATGTGGTTCAGGGATTCGGCGTCGTCATTCATGGACCAATCCTGCAGGCGGTCAATCTCATCCGCGCGTTCTTTAGCCGAAAGCACCACATTGGTGATAGCCGGCACCGTGGCTGGCACGCCGGCGGCCGTTGACGGTTGCGCAGCATTCGCCACAATATTTGAAACCGCCGGAGGAGCAGCTGGCGCGACTTCCAGGCTGGCAGGAGGAACGGGCGTGTTTCCCAACTGCCGTTTCAAAAGCAGGGCCGCACCCAGAACCAGGAATGTCAGCAGGCCCAGCGTGATGATAAATTTTGGTCTCAAACTTGTTTGTCAAACTAAATAATTATGCCCGACAGTCAACTCAATTTGAGAATATTTGCTGCATCCCGCTTGGCCCGTGACCGGACTCATCTTTTCGAAATTTACCGCCAGCCGGATCAGTTTTTCGGGAAGCGCCATCTATAACGCAGGGTAGGGTTATACCCCATAGCGAAAAACCGCCCGGCAACGTAACATTTGCCAAATTAGCAGCCGAACGTTGAACAGTTTACAAAACAAAAAACACAATATGAAAACAACTAAAGTCCTAGCGTGTTCCTTGGCTGTCGGCGCGATGATTTTTGCCGCCGGCAAAGCCTCTGCGGATGTGATCCAGAAATTAAATATCAGTGGCACTGCCACTTATAGGGTCGAGGTTGGAACCAACATCAACGGATATTTCTATGGTGCAACCAACGGAAGTACCGTTACCTATAAAATCAAGAGGGTGTCGTTTAATGACAAGAAAATCATCGCCGCCTTGAATGCTTCGGGGGCGTTCACAAATAAAGCCGGCGCGAAGTTAACGATCCCGAGCGGATCATACCTTGCTATTGATAACGACACCAACGGCAACTCTTATATTATCGCTACTAACAAGGCTGATAATCTAATCATCAATCTGACCACGAATGGTTTCGCCAATATGTGGTATGGTGATGTGGATATTACATCAGGAAAACTAAATACCTCTACCAGGCAATACAGCGCGAGTGATCTTGGCTTGGGAGGTATTGAGATTAATAATCAGGCAGGCACCAGCTTTAAGATTTGTGGTTTGATGAAGAGCAGTGAGAGTGGTTCCAAACTCAACGCTACTACTCACCTTCAAACAGTGACTCGGTCGGACAGCATTAACGGCTCGGGTGAGGGAACATACGCTGTCACTGCTGCTGATATCGAGGATACCATTGTGCAGGGCAAAGCGACCGCCAGCGGCAAAGGCGTCCTGATCCCCACTCCACCCACCGTCAGTTCCACCATCCCTACGAATGCTGCCACGGGTGTTCCGATCAACAGTCAACTCGCTGTCACCTTCAGTGAGGCGATGAACCCTGCTACGATCAACAACACAACCTTTATCTTGAAGCAAGGGACCACTCCGGTTACCGGCACGGTGAGCTATGTGAACGGCACGGCGATTTTTACGCCAGCAACCGCTCTCACTCCCAATACCCTCTATACGGCCACGATTACCACCGGGGCAAAGACCACCGAGGCAACGGACCTGGACGACAATGCACTGGCAGCTAACTTTGTCTGGAGCTTCAGGACGAGCGCGTCAACCGACGCCACCAGACCCACCGTCAGTTCCACCATCCCTGCGGATAATGACACGGGTGTGCCGATCAACAGTCAACTCGCTGCCACCTTCAGTAAGGCGATGAACCCTGCTACGATCACCGACACAACCTTTACCTTGCAGCAAGGGATCACTCCGGTTCCCGGCACGGTAAACTATGTGAGCGGCACGGCGACTTTTGCGCCCGCAACCAATCTCACGATCAATACCTTCTATACGGCCACGATTACCACCGGGGCAACGGACCTGACCGGCAATGCACTGGCAACCAAGTTTGTCTGGAGCTTCACGACGGGCGCGTCAACCGACACCACTGCACCCACCGTGAGTTCCACCATCCCGACGGATATTGCCACGGGTGTGCCGATCAACCAGACAGTCAACGCCACCTTCAGTAAGGCGATGGACCCTGCAACAATCACCACGGCAAACTTCACGGTGACCGGACCTGGCGCAACTACGGTAATAGGAACAGTCGCCTATGTTGGAGCAAGCCAGATTGCAACCTTTACACCAGCGAGCAATCTTGAACCCAACACCACGTATACGAACACGATTACAACCGGGGTCAAGGACCTGGCCGGTAATGCACTGGTAAGTGACTTTGTCTGGAGCTTCACGACAGGAACGGGGGCCGACACAAACCTGATGTCAATCAATCTTGGAAGCGCCTCCACCTTCGCAATTATGGCGACCGCCGCGATCAGTGGCGGTGGCGACCAGATCAATGGAGACGTCGGGTTGCATCCAGGTACTTCACAGGGAATCCCGCCGTCAGAAATCAACGGGGTGATCCACGTGAATGATCAGGCCATAATTGATGCTCAAGCCGCCTTGTTGGCCGCGTATAACGACGCCGTGAGTCGATCAGTCAACGCTCAAACGTTGCAAGGGAATCTGGGCGGGCTGACCATAACCCCTGGCCTCTATGTGAACTCGAGCTCGGTTGAAATATCAGGAACGGGAGCAAATGCGATTTTAACTCTCGACGCCCAGGGTGACGCGAATGCGGTGTTCATCTTCAAGATGGCGTCCACGCTCACCATGGGTACCGGTACCAGTATTGTCCTGAGCGGCGGCGCCCAGGCGAAAAACGTCTACTGGCAGGTCGGCAGTTCAGCGACTCTTGGTACGACCAGCATCTTCGAGGGAAACATACTGGCCGCTGTTAGCATCACGGTGAATACCGGCGCCGCGGTGGAAGGCTGTTTATTTGCCGGGTCGGGCGGCGGCGCGGGCGCGGTGACTGTACAGTCCAGCACCATTACAGTGCCTGCCCAGTAGGGCATGAGGTATTTCAAGTGGAAAATATCTGATCGACGAAAGGAAGTAATTGCATATGGCAAAGAAAAGCAGAGGCGGTCGAATGACTGCCGCTAAAAGACGGGCCGCCAACGGACCTGGTGGGAAAGGGATGGTTAAAAACCGTCCTGCAGGTCGAAGAATCATGAGCACTTGAGAGCAAATCCAAGCACTCCTTCCCTCAAGCGCGCTTGCAGTTTAACAAAAAGAGCGCGCTTGGGGTGGTGAACACGATCTGGAGAAGCAATCGGTAAATATCGGTAAACGAACAAAACATCAAAAACGAAAGAGAACGTCATGAAAAAGACATCTGTAAACACGGGCAAAACCTTGAAAGTGTTGGGATTGGTCATCGGCCTCGGTGCGCTGCCATTGCTCCTGGGCGTGACCGGCTGCACCACCGGCAGCCGCTACGAGCAAAGTACGGGCGAACGAATTGACGACCATGGCACTTCTTCCCGCGTCAAGGCAGCGCTGGCAGACGACTCGCAATATAAATACGACGGAGTAAATGTGGAAACGTTCAAGGGTGTGGTCCAGTTGAGCGGCTTTGTCAACACGAGGGACCAGAAAAACCGGGCCGGAGATCTCGCCAGGAAAGTCAAGGGCGTGACTGACGTCGAAAACAACATCACCGTCAAAGAGTGATCGAATTGAGAATGGCGCATTCGCAACACGCCGACAGTGGAATCCCCACTGTCGGCACGTTGACCGCGAGTAGAAACGAAACGGAATGAACTGCCCCAAGAGGTTCGCCAGTTACTCAATTGCGAGTTGGGAAAAAATGCTTTTCGTGATCTCGCGGCAATGATCAAGGTGCTTTTCGGACGGATCCGGTTGGCGGAAACCAGGCGGCGCGAATGGCGCGTCTGAATCAAAATGGTTTCGGTAGGGTAACACCCCATAGCGCATGCGCAGCTTCTTGAATTACTGTCAACTGATCAGGCAACCAAACCGGCAACCAAACACGCCTGCCTAATATAAAATAAAGGAAATACATGAAAACCAAACTCACCCTGCTCGCCATCAGCAGTTCACTGGTGCTGGCCGCGCCAGCATTGCTGGCGCAAGATACCAACACCAACACCAAT
>DLMG01000106.1:0-1905 GCA_002479245.1 Verrucomicrobia subdivision 3 bacterium UBA7542
CCGAATTTGGAAACACCCTCCAATGGGATGCCGCCCCGATAATTTAACGGATTTCACCTTTGAAACCCTGCTGGCGCAATGCCTCAAATAAAACCAGCGCCGCACAGTTCGACAGGTTCAGCGAGCGCGATTTTTCATTGAACATCGGAATCCGCAGCCACCGGTCACGGTTTTGTTCCAGCAATTGCTTCGGCAAACCGGCAGTCTCGCGTCCGAAAACCAGATAATCATCCGCCAGGAATTTCGCCTCGGTGTAAATCTTCGGCCCGCCCGATTCGACAAACCAAAGCCGCGCTTTCGCCGGAAGTTTTTCCTCAAACGACTTCCAGTTTGGCCAGCGATGCCACTCGACGTGCTGCCAGTAATCCATGCCCGCGCGCTTGAGTTGCGCGTCATCAAGCTTGAAACCGAACGGCTCGATGAGATGCAGCGTCGTTTTCGTGGCGGCGCAAAGGCGCGCCACATTGCCCGTGTTCGGCGGGATTTCCGGTTCAACCAAAATGATGTTCATGGCTCAACGTGCTGCCGGCATCCTGCCGGCAGATCTGTTCTTCCGGCGGGACGCCGGAAGCACGCTATAAAACACCTTCCAAAGTACCAGCCCATGCGCTGGCGCGGTCATGCCGGCCACGCGCCGGTCTTTTTTCGCCAGCATTCGCTTGATTTCATCCGCCGGGAATTTGCCCAGACCGATCTGCACCAGCGTCCCCACGATGCCGCGGCACATTTTGTAAAGAAAACCGTCACCTTCGATGATAAACGTCAGTTTCGGACCGGACTTTTTGATGTCACAGCGGGTGAGCCGGCGCACGGTGGATTTCATCTCGTAATTCCGGCTGGCGGCAAACGATTTGAAATCACGCCGTCCCACAAACAGCGGCGCGGCGGCGTGCATGGCTTTTAAATTGAGCGGACGCGTAACCTGCCAGGCGCTATGACGCAGCAGCGGATTCATCGCCGTGTGGTTCCAGACGAAATAGCGATATTGTTTGCCCGCCGCGTCAAATCGCGCGTGAAATTCTTTCGATGTGCGGGCGGCGGAAAGCACACGAATGTCTTCCGGCAGCCACGCGTTGAGCGCCAGCGCCAGCCGGTGCACGGACATTTTGGCTTCGGCGCCGGGAATTTCAAAATGCGCGACCATGCCAAGCGCATGAACCCCGGTATCCGTGCGACTGGCGCTATGGAGGCGCGGCTTGCTCGGGAACAACTTTGCCAGCGCCGTTTCGACGATTTCCTGCACGCCGGTGCCGGTTTTCTGCACCTGCCAGCCCTCGTAGCCGGTGCCGTCGTAGGCGATGGTCAGTTTGAATTTATGTGACATGTGACAGGTGACAAGTGACACGAAAATCCATCATGTCACATGCCACTTGTCACTTGCCACCGTCCAAATAGCTCTGCAACAAAATCGCCGCCGCCGTCTGGTCCACCTTTTCTTTGCGTTTGGCGCGGCGCGCCCCGCCTTGAATCAAAACCCGGTTCGCCTGCGCCGAGGTCAGCCGCTCGTCCCACGTTTTGATCGGAACGGCAACGGCATCTTTCAGCGCGGCAACGAATGTCTCCACTTTGAGCGCCGCCGGGCCGTAGCTGCCGTCCATGTTGCGCGGCAGTCCGACGAGGATCAGTTCGACTTCCTTTTCGCGGATCAATTGCCGGAGCCGCGCCAGAAAATCCGCGAACGGCTCGGCGGGGATGTATTCCAGCGGCTGCGCGATGGTTTTCGTTTCATCGCTCACTGCGACGCCGATGCGCTTGGTTCCGTGATCGAGGGCGAGGATTCGCATGACACGCACAGTTTCGCAACAAAAGCCTGGCGTGGCGAGCCGATTTCAATTCCCAAAAATCAATGACACGGATTTCACAGATTTTCACGGGTTTAATCCGTAATACAATCCTGCAACTTCG
>DLMG01000106.1:2062-5683 GCA_002479245.1 Verrucomicrobia subdivision 3 bacterium UBA7542
TGCGGCGTAAGCCGCGCTGGGTTAATCCGTGTCGAAGTTCCGCAGCGCCGTAGGCGCGATATATTTGTAGAAAAACATTTCGCGAATTTTAAAGCTCCGTCAGGAGCAACATCGGAATATGCCGCTCCTGACGGAGCTTTGTTTTTTTGTGGATGATGGGCTACAAAGATGCCGCCCCTACGGCGCTAAAAATTGCGGAGCAAAGAACGCTGGACAGAAACTGGGTGGCAAAATAGAGCCGCGAGCGCAAAACTATAAGTTGAACATGCGTGATGGAACCGACTCCTAAAGTTACTCGTGACGACGTTGAACAAATGGTTCGCCGGGATTTTCCGGCTGAACAATTTGAAAAGGTCATGTCAATTTTGGATGAGATCAAAAAGAACTCTGATGACGCACGCGCAAGCTTTCAGCTCAATATCCTAAAATTGTCTCATGGCAAAATAGAATTGCTCCACCGAAACATTGATGCATTCTATACAAATTTCGCGGCTCAACCTGTTCCACAAATTACCCGCAAACAAGTTGAACGAATTATCCACCGGGATTTTCCGGCTGAACAATTTGCAGAAGTGGCGGCTATCTTGGACGAGTATGGAAAAAAAGTTGGCAGCATGAAACCAACCGAGTCCAGCTTGCTGTTTTAAAGTTGGCCAACGGAAAAATGGATGCGCTTCGTAAACGAATTGAAAACGCAAAGTCTGACTATCGCGATGTTATTGCTTGGGCGGAATATCCAAGTTATCGCTGGGATACATTCAAATTATCTGCTGAAGAAAAGAAGCGGATTTTCGCACAAGATTGGAAACAGTATTCGGCTTGGGCTAATGCTAAATAAAATTTCCTTTCGTGCCTTTCGTGGTTAAATTTTCCCCGCAATGATTCAATACCTCGATTTGCTGCGACACGTTTTGGAGCACGGAAAACCCAAAGCCGACCGCACCGGCACCGGCACGTATTCCGTGTTCGGCGCGCAGACACGGTTCGACTTGCGAAACAATTTCCCGCTGCTCACGACGAAGAAGGTCCATCTTCGCTCCATTATCTATGAGTTGCTATGGTTTCTCAGCGGAGACAGCGATACTCGCTATCTCCGAGAGAATAAGGTGACGATTTGGGACGAATGGGCTGATGAAACATATGTAAAAAATCTAGGACCAGTATATGGAAAGCAATGGCGGGAGTGGACTGGGTATAGCATGCGAAGGATTGATCCTGACGCGAATCAAATACCCCTTAACCTTGGCGAGTTCAAAAAACCAGTGGGGCGACGTGAACATAGCGACCATGGTATTGACCAAATCGCAAACGTGATCGCCGAAATCAAAAAGAATCCCGACAGCCGCCGGCTGATTGTCAGCGCTTGGAATGTCGTCGATATCGAAAAGATGGCACTAGCACCATGCCATTGCTTATTCCAGTTTTACGTGAGCGACGGCGAGTTGAGCTGCCAGCTTTACCAGCGCAGCGCGGATATTTTTCTCGGCGTGCCGTTCAACATCGCCAGCTACGCGCTGCTCACGCTGATGGTCGCGCAGGTTTGTGGTCTGAAGCCGGGCGACTTCGTCCACACCTTCGGCGATCTGCACCTTTACAGCAACCACGTCGAGCAGGCGAAACTGCAGCTCTCTCGCGAGCCGCGTCCGCTGCCGCGGATGAAATTGAATCCGGCGGTGAAAAACATTGACCATTTCAAGTTTGAGGATTTTGAACTTGTGAATTACGATCCACATCCGGCCATCAAGGCGCCGATTGCGGTTTGAGAAGAATTTCAACGCAACTCCGCTGGCGCGCGAGCGGGAGGCGCAGAGACGCCGAGAACGCAGAGAGCCGCAGAGCTTCTTACATTAACCACGGATGGACACGGATAAACACGGATAAGGGCGAGACGCGAATTGACGCGAATTCAGTTAGCGATAATTCGCGCAATTCGTGTCAAGCATTGTGCTCCCCTCTTTCCAATCCGTGTCCATCCGTGGCAAAAAATCTTTGCGCCCTTGCGGCTTTGCGTTAAAACTCTGCTCGTGAAACACTTCAAGGCCATTGTTGCAATGTCGTTGAACCGCGTGATTGGCGCAGGCGGCAAAATCCCGTGGCATCTGCCGGAGGATTTCAAGTGGTTCAAAAAAATGACGATGGGCAACGTCATCGTCATGGGACGCAAGACGTTTGAAAGCCTGGGCCAGCCGCTGCCCAACCGGAAGAATCTGATCCTGACGCGGCATCCGCAGCGGCTCATCAAAAGTCATCCGGAAATTTTCGGGCAATATCACGAGTGGCGCGGCGGGCGTTATCTCAAGCGCGCCTACCAGTTTCATTTCAGCAAACTGGAAAAAGACCAAAAGACGGACCTGCTGATTTTCAACTCGCTGGAGCGGCTGGATCCGTCGGAATTCCCCAATGAAATTTTCATCTGCGGCGGCGCGGACATTTACGCGCAGATGTTGCCGCGCTGTTCCGATCTTTACCTCACGCTGGTCAAACGCGAGGTGGAAGGCGACGCGTTTTTCCCGCCGTTTGAAGACCGGTTCGTGCTGGCTGAAGAAATCCGCGACACGCCGGAGTTCAAAATCCTGCATTACAGGCACCGCTCACTGAGTTTAACGGAGGGATGAGTTCCACGAATCCCTGAACCATTGGGGCGCGCAGAGCTTGCCCCTCCAATAACAAAACCGGCGGGCCGTTGCCGGCTCGCCGGTGTGTGAATTCAATCTGCCGGAGTGATTACTCGGACTTTCCGTCCTGCTTCGCTTCATCGGCGGCGTCGAAGGCATGTTGCAACGCCACGAGGTCTTCGCCGGGTTTGAGCGCATCGAACAATTTCTGCTCTTCCTTGAGTTGTTCTTCGGTATAGCTGGCGGCCTTGATGGAAAGGCCGATGCGGCGTTCGCCTTTGTCAATCTTGATGACGCGGGCGGTCACATCCTGACCGGCCTTGAGCACGTTTTTAATTTTTTCCACGCGCTCCTCGCTGACCTGCGAGATGTGCACAAGGCCGTCAATGTCGTGTTGCAAACCGACGAATGCGCCGAAGCTCGCGAGCTTGGTGACTTTGCCGGTGACGACGTCGCCGACCTTGTAGAGCTGGTCAATGTTTTCCCACGGATCCTGTGTGAGCTGCTTCAGGCCGAGCGCGATGCGCTGGTTCGGGCGGTCCACTTCGAGCACAACGGCTTCGACTTCGTCGCCCTTCTTGAGGACTTCGGACGGGTGATTGATCTTGCGCGTCCACGACACGTCGGACACGTGAATCATGCCGTCAATGCCTTCTTCCAATTCCACAAACGCGCCGTAGCTGGTGAGGTTGCGCACCCTGCCTTTGACCCGGGCGCCGACCGCATATTTTGCTTCGGCATTGTCCCACGGATTGGATTCCAACTGGCGGATGCCGAGGGAAATTTTTTGTTCCTCGCGATTGATGCCAAGCACGACGGCCTCAATTTCCTGGTCCTGTTTGAGCACGTCGCTGGGCTTGGCCACGCGCTTGGTCCACGACAATTCGGTGACGTGCACGAGTCCTTCGACGCCCATCTCCAATTGCACAAAGGCGCCGTAAGGCACGAGGCTGACGACCTTGCCCTTGACCTTTGTTCCGACGGGATACTTGGTCTCGATGTTGTC
>DLMG01000414.1:0-5984 GCA_002479245.1 Verrucomicrobia subdivision 3 bacterium UBA7542
ACCGAAGCCACGCTGAAATTGATTCCGCTGCCGCCGTTCCGCGCCAACCTCGCCGTCGGTTTCGGTTCCATGCCCGCCGCCTTGCGCACAATCCACGCCATTTTCCGCGCCGGTTTTCTGCCGTGCGCACTGGAGCTGGCCGACGAATTCACGCTTGCCGCCGCCTATAAACGCACCAAAAGCGAACCCCTGCATGGCTGCCGTGCCCATCTCATCGTCGAACTCGACGGTCAGAAAAATTCCGTCCGTGTCGAAATCAAGGAATTGGAGAAAATCATCCGCCGACAGAAGCCGTTGTTTGTCGAACGCGGCCTGGGCGCCGCCCAATGCGAGGCCGTCTGGAAAATCCGGCGCGAATTTTCCTATGCCCTCCGCGACACCGGCTTGACCAAACTTAACGAAGACGTCGTCGTGCCGCGCAGCCGGTTGGAAGACCTGTTCAAGTTCGCTGCCCGGCTGCAAAAGAAACACGGCCTGTCCGTCGCGTGTTTCGGCCACGCCGGCGACGGCAATATCCACACCAACGTGATGGTGGACCTGACCCAGCCGCGCGCCAAACAACGCGCCGAAGCCGCTCTCGATGAACTCTTCGCCCAGGTCATTTCCTGGGGCGGCGCCATCAGCGGCGAACACGGCATCGGTCTGGCCAAAAAACGCTGGTGGCCGCAGGCCGTTTCAAAGGAAGTGCGCGAACTCCATCGCGTCGTGAAACACGCCCTCGACCCAAAGGGCATCCTGAATCCCGGCAAGTTTGTGTGATATAACGCCGCGACTTTGTCCCCCGTCCACCGTAGCTTTAGCGAAGGGGGAACGTCCTCCGGAAAACATTAACCACGGATGGCAAACCGCCAAAGACGCCAAATACACGAAAGTCAATGGCCGCAAAGAGACGCAAACAGCTCAAAGAAATTTAGTCGCTGCGTGTCGTAGGTTTGTATGCATCTGACGGAGCACGCCGACATTCCGTCTGTTGGGAGTAAATGAGCCAAATCCCAGACACTCTTTCCCCCCTTCCCGCGTCGTAGCCTTGGCGAAAACGGGGGGCGGTGATTTCCGGCCGATTCGCCCGGCAATTGATGCGTCGGCCGGGTTTTAGGTTCGAACCTGCTTTCGGTCAAAAGAGCCGTGGCGAAAACTTGTAATCCTTTGCCAGAAGTTCGCGAACGATTTCCACTGACAATTCTTCCGCAATCTTTCCGTCATCCACGTCCCGGGCTATATCCTTTAGCGGCACAAAAGTGCCGCTCAAAGCAGTGCCTCGTCTCTCAAAAAATTCCGCACTGCTCAAAACGATTGCGACGTCGTCAGTTTTTGCTTTCCATTCGTAAACGATGGCTACGTGCTTTTGAGTTCCTTCGCCACCGAGTTCGGAATAAACAGCTCCTCGCAATTTTAGTTCGTGAGGCTCAAGGCTAAGGCGCAATTCCTCTTGAATCTCTCTCAAGGCACATTGTAACATTGAGTCTCCGTTGGCTTCATCTTCCTTTCGCACGTGTCCGCCTGCCCAGATGACAATCTTCTCGTTCAGAAGGTTTTTGTCGGTCCGTTCTTTCCGGCGGAGGCGCAATACCCTGCCACTTTTATTGTGGACAACAACCACGGGTAGTGCCTGAACACGGGTTTTATCCGCCTCCACCTCTTCCCTGGGCTTATAATTGCCTGATTTGACAAACAACTCAACCAAGGCGGCTGCTCCCGAAGAATTCAAACACTTCTTGCCCGCAAACGTCCGGATGATGTCCTCTCTCGGTAATGAGAGAATATCCTCGCGCAGGTGTTCCTCAATGACATTCAGCGCCAGATTCGCCACCGCTTCAGCAATCTGTTTGGCGCCGCCCTTTCGTTCGGCTGAGGTGTCAATTTCAAAAATCCGGAATTCTTTCTTCAAGCTTTTGGCTGTCTCCCGGGTCGTGTTCAACATCTGGGCCAGAACCTTTTCATTCATAATCGAGCCTTCCTTGTGCTCGACTGGCAAAAGTCCCTTTTCCCGCTGCATCGCATCTTCGGGTGACACCATCATTACGAAGACCGCCGAAATACGCTTGCGCCAATCCGCCATCGTCAGAAAACTCTCGATCCCCTGGCGTTCCTCCGGGCGAATCCGCTCCAGACGCTCCATGAGTCTGAGCCAGCAAAGAGCATCAAACAGGCCCCGGTCCAAAATCAATATGTCAGGGTCATCAATTCTTGGTGGGTTTTGCGTTTTTTCCAGAATTTGCGCCAGTGTTGTGCAAGCCGTCCAAACATTGAAATTTGAGTGCGTCTTGTCTCGGATCGGGCATATGGAAGCTCGTTCAATGACGATTTCGACCCGGAACCCGCACCTCTTCAAGAAAGCTTGAAGCGCGTTCAACGTCGATGTTTTGCCGGCTTTGGGAACTCCGGCAAATTCAAATATAACCGGTTTGCGAGCGCCGCGGAAGCGTTCAGCAGCGTCCTCTGCACGAATCTGCAATTCTGTTTTCATTCGGGAAAATCCATGTGCCCTTCAGCCTGACGATTTAAGTCCTGAATGTCAATGGACGGATATCCGTTGTCGGAACTCCATAATACAATCCTGCAACTTCGCGCACGGACGACAAAGATTTGGACTGCGGTGGCAGAGCGCAGCGGCGACACCGCTTTCCGTGCTGCCGGTTGCTTCCAAAAGCGGCGTGGCGCTTCGCTTCCCGCCGCAGTCCAAAATCTGTGGTTGCGGCGTAAGCCGCGCTGGGTTCATCCGTGCTCATCCGTGGTTAAAAACTCTGCGGCTTTGTGCCTCCCGCTCGCGCGTCAGCGGAGTTGCGCTAACATTTTATCACGGGTGCGAGGTCAAATCCGGATACGGGACGAATTTCAGCGCTGTGATTGTCAAATCCGCCTCCACCGCTTCGCTGTCTTTTCCCAAAGCCAGCACGAGTTCTTTGGTGCGGGCCAGACCCGGCGTGGCCGGGAGGGGAACATGGATTTCCGTTTCCCCGCCTTCCGTCGCGCTGAACCGCACGAATATCTGGTTGGGAAAATGCGGTTCGGCATAAGGGCCGCCTTGAACTTTGTTCAGCGTGATGACCGCGTGTTCGATTGGCGCTGAGGCGCGGTAACGGATAATCAACTCGCCATCGGCGAGGTTGATGCCTTCGGCTTGCGGCACCGTCAGCGTAACGCGGCCATTTCGCAGTGGATGGCCGGCGATGTGAAATGAATTTTCGTCACGGGAAAAATTGATCGGGCTGCCGTCGCTGGTCCAGGGAATGATTTGCGTTTCCGGCGACAGGAAATCCACGGCGTTTCCGGGGGCGTACCACGCGAGCAGGTTGCCGTATAATCCCTTGAATTCGAGATAGCGCCGCATGTTGTCCGGCGCGGAGCCGATACCGCCGAGGATGAGCGAGAGCGTGTGCGCGGTGGTTTGGTATTTGATGGCGGTGCGACGCCTGGTGTCGAAACCTTCCCATGGCCCGTGTTTCGTAAAGAGACGTGAAATCGCCGGCCAGTTCATCTCCAGAAAGCGCTCAATCCGGTCCGGCGCGATTTGGCTGGCGACGCCCAAAGTGTAAAGCGACGGGGCGTTGGTGACGCGCGGCGCTTCGGCGATGGTGATGTCCGGTATGCCAATTCGGCCCGTGTATTCGACGCCCTGACCGCTGTAGGCTTCCGACAGTAACCCGGGCAGCTTGTTGCGGCTGGCGAAATCCAGTTCGATGTCCACCGTGTTCTCCAGGATTTTGCGCCAGCCGGCGTTCTCCAGTTCCTGCATGAACAGGGTCAGGCCGGACGATTGAAACGCCGAACCTTCCCACGTGGCCAGCGTGTAAATGTCATCGCCGGCCTGAGTGCGAAACGGCTTGATCGTGAATCCCGCGTTGGCGACGGCCGCCGCCGGAAAATCATGCCGCAACGCGACGAACATCAACGGGCCGCGAAATTCGTTCACCAGATAATTCATGTGTCCGACGATGTAGTTGCCGGCGGCGTCTTCCCAGCCAAACAAACGATCCCGCGTGGCGTCCCAGCCGAAAACGAACGTGCCGGTCTTCGCATCGAACAGACGCGCGTAGCCCGCCTTCTGGTTCTCCAGGAAAAGTTCCATCTCGATTCTCAACGCGCCGATGGCGGGGTCATCCCGTATTTCCGGGCGGAGCAACGCGCCCATCGCCTTGGCCACGGACGCCGAGAGGTTGGCGTTGTCGCCGAAAACGATCTGCACCACCCGCCGGTCCAACAGCGCCATGATCTGCGCTTTGACCGTCTCGTCCGCGAAGGGCGACAACGGCCCGTCAAAATATTTCGCTCCGTATTGGCCGCGCCGTTTGATGTCCGCTTCCCTGTCGTCGTGGCGCGGAACAATCCAGCCTTTTTCGCGCAGCGCCTTCCAGATGGCAGCGGCCGTTTCTTCCCCGAATGCGTCAATGAATTTCTGTTTCTCGATGATTTCCGAAAGCGGCGGCATGCGTTGCGAGTTGTCCAAGCCAATGAAATTCACCAACAGACCTTCGGCGCTGACCCGCGGGTCTTGCTGGTCGTGACGCAGACTCCCGACAATCTGGATGAGTCGCGTCTTCGCCTCGTCCCGGGACACGCAGGGATTATCCGCGTAACCGGCGGCGATGTTGGCCATCAACTCCAGCCACTCGCCGATGGCGGTCAACTGCGTGAACGAGCGCAGGTAAAGGCCCTTCGCCGGCACTTGATTCCAGCCTTCGAACGGATAACCGGACGCCGGATCGGTCATGGCGTTGGCGGAGCCGGCATAGAGCAATGCGTTCTCCAGCAGCAACCGCGTGTGCGTATGCGTCGGATCCACATTGGGAAAATTGAATGCTGTTGGCTGGCGCGGCAACGTCCGGCAGCCCGCCAGCAGCACAAGCAATAATAGAGCGGCGCATCTTGACATTGTCCCCGGAGCGCGAGTTGTCCCAACTCGCAGCAGCCAGGGTGCCATGCGAGCCTCAAGAACATTCCAACGTGTAAGACGTTTTTTGAGTGCTGCGGCTTGGGACAAGCCGCGCTCCGTTATCAAAGCGACCTTTGTTCGAAGGACAGAGTTAAGATGCACCCGCAAAAGCGTCGGCAGCAGCGCGGCTCTTGTCATCAGTAATAATTTCCTCATAATTCAAATTTTATCGTTCTCGAAACGGACTTGCCGCCAGCTCGCGCTGAAGGTGAATCACCTTCAAGTCGCCACGAGGCATTGCGAGATCGTCCGGCAACACCACGCGATTGTTGATCAGCGCCGCGCCGATCACGCCTTCGCAACTTTGCCGCAACATCCAGCCGGCGGCGCCAGTGTAGCCGTTCCAAATCATGCGGCCCGGCTCAAAGTTGGTGAGCAGGTCCGCTGCCTGCTGGTTCGGTTGACCGCCGTAAATTTCAATTTTATCAGGCGTGACGTGCGAAACCGGCGCGATTTTTCGCCACAGGCGGATCGTGGCGTCGCGGTAAAGTTGCGCCGTCGGAAGATCGCCGTCCGCCGCGAACTGCCCCGCGAGCAAACGCGCGGCGCCGATCAACCACTGGACGCCGTGGCAATACATGCCGTTCTCGCGCACTCCTTCCGGATAGTGACTGCTCCGGCCCAGATACGGCTTGGAATCCTCGCGCAGCGCCGGCCAGCCCAGCAGGATGACGTTGTCGCGTTCGAGGACGCGCAAGGCGGTGTCGAACATGATGCGGCCGCGCTCGCGATTGATGCCGGACATCACCGCCCATGCGGCGGTCAGCGCGTCAATCTCCCAGACGCCGCTGTCCTTCACGCCGATTTCTGTGCCGTCATCGTGAATCGCGCGCAAATAGCGGTCGCCGCGCCACACATTTTCGATGGCGGCTTTCAATCCGTTCAGCCGCTCGCAATAAAATTGCCGGCGCGCGGCGCCTTTGCGCTTTTCAATCACGTCAAGGAGATGTTCCAAAGTGTAATGGAGGAAGAAACCGAGCCAGACGCTTTCGCCGCGGCCTTCGCTGCCGATTGCGTCCAGCCCGTCGTTCCAATCGCCCGTGCCGATGAG
>DLMG01000414.1:6165-7400 GCA_002479245.1 Verrucomicrobia subdivision 3 bacterium UBA7542
CCGTGCCGGCCTTCGGGCAGCGGCGGCAACGGCGTCTCCGCTTCGAGATACGGCAGCGTCTCGTCGAGAATGGATTCGTCGCCGGTCATGCGCACGTATTCGGCGGTCGCCCAGCCGAGCCAGAGCAGGTTGTCGGAAGCGTGCGTGCGCGCGGCCAAACCCGTGCAGCCATCCTGCTGGAGGAAGAACCAATGTAACACGTCGCCCCCGACGAACTGTTGCCGTGCGTGCAGTAAAATCTGCCGCCGCGCCAAAGCCGGGTCCACCCAGATCAAATTGACCGCGTCCTGCAGTTGGTCGCGAAAACCAAACGCGCCGCTCGACTGGTAAAAACCTTTGCGCGCACAGAGGCGTTCCGCGAGCGCCTGGTATTTCAGCCAGTTCAGGTAGTGGTCAAATGCCGGGTCGGTGGTTTCAACCTGCAGGGTTCGCATCAGGTTGAGCCACCAGGCACGGGTGGCGGCCAGCTTCGTTTGCGCGGCTTCCACCGTCCGGCAGCGCCGCACAACCGCCGCCGCCTGTTCGCGCGTGTCGCTCTGGCCGAGCATGACCGAGATCGTGCGCGACGCTCCGGCGGGAATTTCCAGCGTGACGAGAAAACTGGCGATGGCCGCCGCGTCATCGGTTGGCCCGGCCCAAGGTTCGCCGGTCTCCATCATTGCGGGATGGGCCGGCGAACGTCCCGGGCCGAGGAAACGACCGCGCCGGGTTTCGATTTTTTCCGGCGTCACGGAAATCGCCGCGAACGCCGGACCGGAGCGGAAGGTGTTGCGCGGGTTGGTAAAATAGATGGTGGCGTTCGCCACGTCCGTTTCAATTTCCAGCGGCCCGGAGTTTTCCGGATGGTCGGCCAGTGCGATGCGGAAATACGGCGCGAAGCGGATTTTCCTCGGTGTCACGCCGTCGTTGCGAATGGTGAGAAGATAAAAGCCCGCCGGCTCGTCGGGCGGCACGAACGCCGTCAATTCCGTGGAAAGTTTGCCGCGCTTCATCCGGAACGTCGCCGTGCCGTCCACGCCAAAATCTGTTTCGTATCCGGCTTCGGCGTCGCGCAATGGCAGATAAGTAGGCGAGAGCCAGCGCCGCTCACCAACGTCGTAGAGGTGGAAAATTTCCGACGGCAGTTCGCCCGTGACCGTGTCGGGCCAGTCCGTCGTGAGCCGGTTCTGCTGCGCGTTCAGGCTGGCCGAGGTGTGCAGCCCGCGATTGGTCACGCAAAGGACATGGCCGAGCGC
>DLMG01000414.1:7510-7833 GCA_002479245.1 Verrucomicrobia subdivision 3 bacterium UBA7542
TCGAACGGGCGCGGCGTGAACGGCGTGCGGACGCGGAGCGTGTTGCCGCCATCGGCGAATTCAAAATACGGCTGCGGCGTGCAGGGCGGAATTTCGCCGTGTCCGATGCGCGGCAGTCCGTTAATAAAGTAGGAGACGACGTGAGGAGTCTCTAAATTAATCTTTGTTTCCGGGGAAATTCGAGCCTCGTCACCTCGGCTCCTACCAGAATGAGACGCGCTGGGATCAGTCTGAATTTTCAAATGGTGAGAGATTAAATCTCCCGCCTGCGGGCGATTTTCGGCAAAGCCCATCAACAATCGCAATTTGCCGGTCGCGCCGGG
>DLMG01000053.1:0-3335 GCA_002479245.1 Verrucomicrobia subdivision 3 bacterium UBA7542
GGCATGCGCTGGCCTTGCAGAAATTCCGCGCGGAGCGGATGCCGCCGGGCGCGACGACTTTGGAAACCTTTGCGGACTTCCGAGACTGGAAGGCCAGCCACCTCAATGAGGCAACAGAGTATCTCGCCGCGTTTAACGAAGGCGACGTGCTCCGGTTCTTGAAAGAACCCAAGACCAGCCGAGAAGTCCGCAATCTCGCTTTCGCCTATTTCACGCCGGAGGAATTTCCCACCCACCGGATGTTGCAGGAATTGATGATGCTCGATCCGGTGGGTTCGGAACGCGACCAGATTATTGAGATTGCCACTTTGATTCTGCCTTGGTGTCGGGACGGCAACTACGGCTGCCTGTTCGATGGCACGAGCAATCTTTCACTCACGGGGAAAATCGCCCACTTCGAGTTGGGCTACATCCCGGAATCGGCCAAGGAGTTGAAGGCGGCGGCAGGCTTCCTCATCACGAACCATGCGCGCAAGCACATCATCACGCTGCCACGCGCCTTGCGGAAACGGAACGTGTATGAGGAAGTCGCCCGCTTCCTCGACATCCCTGGCGGGCAGGAAATTGTTCAGGAATCCTACGCCCAGCTTCGCAAGTTCAATTGCTGGAACATTTCTATCGTCCAACAGTATGCGCGGTTCAAACAGTCGCGCATCCGCTCCGCCGTGTTCGGCAATTCGCGTCAGTTTTTCATCATGCGTCAGAACGACCGCGCCGACTTGGAGGACATGGCGCAGGACATCGCGTTGCCCGAAGTCACCAAGCACGCGATTATGAACTACCCATTGCCCGACCATCAATCGGGACAGAAGTATTCGCCGTTCACTTATTTCCACACTGATTCCGGCAGAAATCTTTGCGGCACGGCTCACAACATTTCGTCGCGCGAAATGCTCTATTGCAGTTCGTCCAGCGGCGAGCATTTCGACAAACGCGCCCGCGAACTCCGCAAAAGCGCAAACATCGTCGAAGGCATCATCGCCCACGCCAATTCATCCGACTAACCAAGACAAAACGCTTATGAAAAAATTATTCATTCAATTCATCCCACTTGCCTGTGTTGTGTGTTTGTTCACGGGCTGCGCCGCCGTCACCCGGTCCGCCACTGACGTGGCATTGGGCGCAGGCGGCGCGGCTCTCGGTGGTGTGCTTTCCAAAGGCAACCCCACCGCCATCGCGGGCGGTGCGGCGGGCGGTGTCCTGCTTGGCGAGGGACTCCACTACGCCAATGGCAAACTGAACGACCAGTCCTACCAGACCGGCTACGACAAGGGCCGCAGCGATGCCGTCAAGCAACAATACTGGCTCTACATTTCCATGCAGCAGGCCAAAGCCGGTGACAATGGCCGTGTCCGGCTTTACGAAGTGCATTTGCCAGAGCAAGTCATTGACAGCGTGATTTTCCAACCCACCACCCAATTTCTCCGCATCGAACAGTAACTGCGTTACGGCCACCAGCCTGCACACAATTATTTTCCCAAAAAACAAACAACCAATGAAAGGACAACAAACATGAAAAAAATCATCATAACCGCCCTTATCGCCCTGCCGCTGGCGTTTTCCGCCCGCGCGCAGTGGGTCGTCTATGACCCCACCAGCAACATTCAGCAGATTCTGGATGAGGCCGAGAACATGGCTGAATACGTTTCCATGATTGACAACCAGGTGCAGCAAATCACCACGCTCGGCAACCAGTTGAGCGAGTTCAAGAATTACGAAAGTTTGTTCGGCAACCCGTCCCAAGTGGTGCTGTCAATGGTTGCGCCATTGAACGCCGACTTGCAAAGCCTTGAGCCGGGCAAGAACCTCGAAAATCTGGTGTCCAGCGCCGACGGCAACTATGCGCTGACCTACAATGATTCGGGCATCTACGCCACCGTGGGCGTCAGCTTCCAGACGCCGCGCGGCCAGACCGTCCAGCGGCCCGCCGACCAATACAAACCGTTTGCAGCGATAAATAACGCGGCGAACAATTACGTCACGGTCGCCGACAATGCGGCGCAGCGGCGTGCGACCATCAAGGACCAGATCGCGCAAACGACCCAGCAGCTTCAGAACGCCACCACGGATGCGGAAGTCCAGAAGTTGCACGGTGTTCTTACCAGCCTGAACGCCGACCTTGCCAGCACCGATGACGAGGTGAATCAGGCGGCGACTTCGGCAATGGTGCAGGACATCCAGAACCGGAACGACCAGCAGAAGCAAATTCAGGCGTTGACCGAACAGCAGAACGCCGAGTTCGAGGAATCCGTCAGCAACTACACGGCGAAGTTCCAGTTGCTCAACGCGCCGACCGTATTTCCCACCCCATAACCTTCAATCCCTTCGCTCATCATGGCCACGTTCGACAGCATCTTTCCCACGTTTCTCGCCAAATGTGGCGAACTCCACACGTTGTTGTTGAGCGTGGCCTTCGCGCTTTTCATCGTCGGCGTGATCGTCACGGTGATGCACCATTCCTCGCACGATGCCATTCTGCATCTGCTCCTGCGCCTGTTGTTGCTCACGTCCTTGCTCGTGTTTCTGCCTGCCTGGGGCAATACCCTGCAAAATTTGCTGCAAACTTCAATCCTCTCCGGCTTGGGCGTTGACCCGGCCAATGTGTATCAGCAGTTCAATCAACTGCTCGTCATCAAACGCGACCCGGCCACACAATCTTCCTGGTGGAATGTCATGTCGCAGCTCCACAATTTCACCACCGACCTCATCATCTCCGCCGTCCTCTGGCTCGTCGGCGAGTTCGCCTCGTTGATGATGTTCTGGGGTTACATCTTTCAGACGGTCATCCTGAATCTCGGCTACGCGCTCTCGCCCTTGCTCATCGGTTTCATGGCGATACCGGCGTTGA
The DNA here is from genome assembly GCA_002479245.1 of Verrucomicrobia subdivision 3 bacterium UBA7542. GTDB lineage: Bacteria > Verrucomicrobiota > Verrucomicrobiia > Limisphaerales > UBA11358 > UBA11358. The sequence continues at coordinate 2,849 of DLMG01000053.1, forward strand.
AACACACCGGCAGCCGCTACCTCATGAATCTTGTCGGCGTTTTGCTCTGGCCGCTGGGCTGGGCGCTCGCCGCGCTCGTGACCCAGGGCATCCTCGACTTCATGACCGACCCCAGCTTTGAATACATTGACCCCACTTCCACGCTGCCCGATTTGCAAAAAACCATCGGCGTCGCCGTCGTCGGCTTCTGGATCATCTTCAGCACCGTTGCCGCGCCCGTCATCATTCAAAATGTCATCGCTCACGGCATTCAGCCCGGAGGCGCGTTGCTCGGGGGCGGTGTCAGCAGTTTTCTCCAGACCGCCGCCACGACCGCGGGCGCTGCCGCGACCGCTTCAACGACTGGTCTGCCGGTTGTGACCGCCGGTGCGGCGGGCATCGCCGCGCTGTTAAGCACCGTGTCGTCCGCCGCCAACATGGGCAGCGCGGGCGCAATCATCATCGCTGGCAGCGGTCTTCCGCCGCGCTCCGCGCGCGGTCGGCCCGG
>DLMG01000053.1:3437-3662 GCA_002479245.1 Verrucomicrobia subdivision 3 bacterium UBA7542
ATTATTACTGACCTATGGACACCCCCGAATTACGAACCACCGAAACTAAAAGCGCAGACGCCGCAAGACCGACGCCGCGCCGCTTTGATCCAACCCGCCTTTTGGTCCAGCGCGACCGGCTGCCGTGGTTCTGGTTTTTCTTCACCGTCGCCGTGTTGCTGCTCTCGGCGATGGACCGTTACCACATCGTCTCACAGTTCAAGCAGCGCGAGCGCGTCGTCATCA
>DLMG01000053.1:3712-5904 GCA_002479245.1 Verrucomicrobia subdivision 3 bacterium UBA7542
GTCATCATTGACCCCGCCGGAACTTACTATTTGAGTCCGCTGCTTCAATTTTCGGAGGCCAAGGAATTGCACGTCCAGCAGGCGGAACTGGCGACGCTCGCGTTCCTCGAACGCAGTCCCAAAGATTTCGACAATCCCGATTTGCTCAAATTGCTTTTTCTCAAACCGGCGCTGGGCAAGGCGCAGGACGAGCGCATCAGCGAGGCCGTCGAATTTCGTTCCAAGCAATTGCATCAGAAAGCCGAGATCGGCCGCATTGACATTCTGGCCACCCGCGACAACGAGGTGCTGGCCGCTGTCACCGGCCAGATCATCCGCAGCGGCATTTTTCAAGACAAGGCGTTCACCGAGGCGTTTCCGTTCACGCTCCGGCTGCGCCTCATCCGCAACCCCAACATGGCGTTGAACGGACGCTTCCCAACCGCAGTAGGAGACTTCAAATATGAAATCAACCGTTAAAATCCTGTCATTCACCATTTCGGTGTTCGCCGCCGCCGTTGCCCTGGCTGGTTCACCGGCCATTCAGCAAGTCTGGCTCGATGACCATGTGGTTGTGTCCGTGCCGGTCGCCACCAATTGCGTCACCACCATCAATTTCCCAAGTCCCATTGATGCCATTGATGGCGCGGGCTTCACGGTGGACGGCAAAACTCCAGGGCTGTTCCAACTGGCCCATACCAAAGGCTCGGCGTTTCTTTCCGTGCGCGCGCTATCACCCAAAGCCGCGAGCAACCTGAATATCCGCTGGAACAATCAAACCTATGTTTTTGAGTTGTCCGTCAGCGACACGCCCATGCTTTCGCTCAACATGGAAGCACCGCCAACGCCGGAGGAGGAAGGCGTCGGCCATGCGCCCGAAGTCAGTCCGCCAAAACTTCTCGCGTTGCTCGACAAGGCCAAAGCCTTTCCGTTGCTCAAAGCGCAACAGCCCGAAAGTGTCGCCGATGTCGGCTTCACCACTTACGACGGCAAACCGCTGGTCAGCGACTTCAACGACTACGAAATCCAGATCGAAGAAACATTTCGTTTCAACGCCGAGGATACGTTGGTCTTTCGCCTCGTCATCACCAACAAGATTGACGCGCCCTTGATTTATCAGCCGGACAGTTTCGCGCTTCGCGCAGGTAACCGCCTCTATCCCCAATCCATCAGCGATGCCGATGGCACGGTGCCGCCCAAAGGCCGGAGCATCGTTTATTTCGCCATCACCGGCACGCCGGACGGTGGACGCAACGAACTGTCTTTGAAGAACGCTTTCACCGTGCTGGTGACGCGCCTTTCGCCGCCGCCGCCGGTGCCACCCGTCGTTACTGTCACCAATGCCCCCGTGCATCCCATCTATCCACCCAGAGGCCAGCCATGAAACCCCGTGAATTCTTGAACCACTTCAAAACCAAGACCGGCAAAATCATTGTGTTCGGTGCGATCTTCGCCGCCGGGCTGGTTATTTTCGGCGTTCTCCGCAAGCAACATACGCCCGCCGAAGATGCCATCCCTGTCACCCCGCTCGGCACCAACACCACCAAACCCCAGGTGGTGCAATCGGTCGTGCGGCCCATGCAGAAATTCAATCCGCAGGCGGCATCAGCCGGCTCATCGCCATCCAAGCCGGCATCCGCCTTTACGAACGCATCGCCGCAACCGTTGCCGGTGGTGCCGCCGCGCCAGGCCGAATTGCTGACCCCCATCAGCCTGTTTGCCGACAGCACGGCGGGAGTTCCCGCGCCCAAAAAGTTGAGCGCGGCGTTTGCGCCCTTTGGCCGGTTGATTCCCTGCGAAACCGTCATCACGGTGGACTCGGCTTCCATCCAGACACCCATCGTCGGGCTGGTCACGGAGAATGTTTATTACGGCGGCAAATTGATCATTCCGGCGGGCACCGAAGTTCACGGCATGGCGCAGACCGACCGTCAACGCGAGCGCATCGCCGGCAACACCAGTTGGACGCTCGTCTGGCAGGACGGCGAGGAAATGCAACTCAATGCCGTCGCCCTTGACCGCGAGTTCGACAACAATACCAATCAATCCGGCTGGGCCATCACCGACGGCAGCGCCGGGTTGCGCGGGGAAATCATCAAGTCCGACAACCTGGCCGACATCAAACTTTTTGCCGCCACCTTCCTTTCCGGCGCGGCCAGCGCCCTGACGGAAAAACAGCAGACCGTCTTTGGCCCCATCAACAGTCCCACGCT
>DLMG01000246.1:0-4286 GCA_002479245.1 Verrucomicrobia subdivision 3 bacterium UBA7542
ACCTGTCCGAGCGACGCGGCGGCCAGATGTTTTTCTTCAAAAAACGAGAACGCCTTGGAGATGCGGACGCCGAGTTCGCTCGCGACAATTTGTTCCACTTCGGCGTAAGGAAACGGTTTGATCTTGTCCTGCAAACGCGCGAGCGCCTTCAAATATCGTTCCGGCAAAAGGTCGGCGCGGCTGGAAAGCAACTGGCCGAATTTGATGAAGGTCGGCCCCATTTTTTCCAAATCGTCGGCCAATTCTTCCGGCGCGGGCTGGCCGGGTTTGGCGGCCAAAAGTGTTTTTTCATCGCCAGCGGCCTCATTGGCAAATTCCTTGGCCAAATCGGTATTGCCGTATTTCCAAAAAAGCAACGCGATATCCTTGTAGCGTTTGAGGTGATGCGGTTTTAATGACAATTTCATATTTGTTTTTTTCCTGGGGCGATTTCAGCAAATGAATCCTGCCTCTGCATTTTGGTAAAAGGCTACACGACGGGCCGGACTTTGCTATGGGGTATAACCCTAACTCCCCGGGTTATCACCTCCGGAATCAAGTTGCGGAAAAATGATTAGAACTTCCGGCAAATCCCTGCGATGCAAACCGTCTCGGTGAATCGGTCAAATCAACCGGGCTAAACTGGTTTTAACTCCCAGCAATCCTTGTCAAAGCTCCAATGTCTTCAGCCGCATGGCGTGAACTGCTTCCCGGTTAAACACGTCAACAATCACCGCCGGGTTCTTCTCAATCGCCAAAAGGTCATCGCCATTCACGAGCACTAAACAAAGGTTGGTGTCGCCCATGATTTTGTTGGCATAGCCGCGAGCACTCGCGCCGATTTCGCCCGTGGCGAGCCTTTCGATTTCGTTCGACTGAAAAGGACCTGCGCCAGCCATGTTGGCGAGCGTTTTAAGGAATGCGCGCTGCTCGGTGGACTCAATTGTTGGTCGGTAAAACCAACGACCAGCGCATGCCATCAAACTTAATCTGACCGGATCGCTTCAAATATTGCTGGGCGTTTCTGACTGCGTGCTTCCATCTCTTGCCAAATCGCTGCCCATTGATGACCAATTCAACCTCATCGTCGCACAAATCAGGTAACAAAGTCTGAACTCTCGGGTGAAGTTGTTCCGTCGTAAGCGGCCCTTGGGAGAGCGCGTAGATGAGGGCCTCAGAAAACAGACTGTGAGCGGACCGACTTCCGACTTGGGCGCTAAGAAATTCCTTCCGGGCGCGATGAAGCGTACGCGTAAAGCTCGCCTTTAGCTTCCGGCTGGCGCTTTTCTCCATTTGCGCATACTCGGTCTTCAATTCCTGTGCAACTCCGAGAAGAGAATGGAGTTCAGCACCGCTAAGTATGTTACCCAGACGCGCGTAAGCTTCGAGGTCTTCTCTCACCTTGGAAACCAGCGCGGCATCATCCAAGCAAACGCCATACTCAAAATTGTGGTCGAGTCCACTTGGAGTGAGGTTGGCAGACGTAACCAGCGCGCGCCGATTGTCAGCGACGTAAACTTTGGCGTGTAATCGTGGTAAAGAGACGATTTGGACGGAACTGCGCCTTTGGCCGAAGAGTTCAAGAGCCTCTAAGTCCAGCGACCCGCCAAGAACGCTGTCGCTCCGAATATCGGTAAGAACTTTGAGGCGACAACCATCGTTGGGTGAGCCGGTCGCCAATTGGTCGCACACCCAACTAGCTTCATTTTGCTTGATGTAGGGAGAAGCAATCAGAAGCTCATTATGTGCGGAGTGAACGACGTCCGCGAGCGCCGCACGCAATGGTCTGCTGTGGAGAATCACCGGCTTTGTCCTAGGTAGCGGGTGGCGGGCAGGAATAGCGCGAAATTTGTTTGGGCGGCCAGCGTCCGACGGACACATCGCGGGTTGCGCTCCATGCGAACGAGGTCACGACCATCAAGCACGATTACCTGGAAGCGAGTCTTGTCCGAGACATAGGCAGCATAGTTTCTTGCAGTTGAGTTCACTCTTCCAGTGCTGGCGACCAGTGCAATACGGTTGCCGTTACCTTGGGCGATACCGACTTCCGTAGCAACATCTTCCAGACTCAGCTCATCGCAAACTTTGAATCGAACATTCCAATCACCAAACGGGAAATCGTCACGGCCAAAAACCATGTCCACATCTTTGCTCCGCCGCTTCCTCGTTTTTCGATGCGAGAGACCAACCGCACCAAGAATATTCTCTGCTTTCAATTCAAGCAAATTCGCAGAGGCAATGTTTGATGCGGAGTTCATGCGATTCGGTTGGGAGTGAAGATGCCTCCGTTGAATTCGATTCAGCAAGCTAAACTTTTCCAAATCAAAAAAGGCAGACAGTTTTCCGTCCGCCTTTTATTGTAGCGGCGCTCTGTGAGCGCCGGAAATTTTGCGACGGTCATAGACCGCCGCTACAGCTCAATACCGGTAATGCTCCGGCTTGTAGGGGCCTTCAACCGGCACGCCGAGGTAATCGGCCTGTTTCTTGGTGAGCTTGGTCAGCTTCACGCCGATTTTTTCCAGGTGCAGGCGGGCGACTTCCTCGTCCAGCTTCTTGGGCAGACGATAAACACCGATTTTGGCAGTGTCCTTGTTCTTCCACAAATCCAGTTGCGCCAAGCACTGGTTGGTGAAGCTGTTGCTCATCACGAAGCTCGGATGACCGGTGGCGCAACCGAGGTTCACGAGGCGGCCTTCGGCGAGCAGATAAATGCTGTTGCCGCCAGCGAAGGTGTATTTGTCCACCTGCGGCTTGATGTTCAATTTTTTCACGCCCGCGGCTTTGTTCAGGCGGTCCACCTGGATTTCGTTGTCGAAGTGGCCGATGTTGCAGACAATGGCCTGGTCTTTCATCTTCGCCATGTGTTCGAGCGTGATGATGTCGCAGTTGCCGGTGGTGGTGACGTAGATGTCGGCCTCTCCGAGCGTGTCTTCGACGGTCTTGACTTCAAAACCCTCCATCGCGGCCTGCAGGGCGTTGATGGGATCAATCTCGGTGACGATGACGCGCGCGCCGAAGCCGCGCAACGAGTGGGAGCAGCCTTTGCCGACGTCGCCGTATCCGCAAACGCAGGCGACCTTGCCGGCGACCATCACGTCGGTCGCGCGCTTGATGCCGTCAGCGAGCGATTCGCGGCAGCCGTAAAGATTGTCGAACTTGGACTTGGTGACGGAGTCGTTGACGTTGATGGCGGGCACGAGCAGCTTGCCCTGTTCCAGCATCTGGTACAGGCGATGGACGCCGGTGGTGGTTTCCTCGGAAACACCTTTCCAGTCCTTCACGACGGCGTGCCAGAAACCGGGGCGCTCCTTCGCCACACGCTTGAGCAGGGCCTTGATGACGGCCACTTCGTGGTTGTCGCTGGGCGTGTTGACCCAGTTGTCGCCATTTTCGAGTTCGTAACCTTTGTGGATGAGCAGGGTGGCGTCGCCACCGTCATCTACGACAAGTTGCGGACCTTTATTGCCCGGATGCGTGAGCGCGGCGAGCGTAAAGTCCCAATATTCCTCGAGCGTTTCGCCCTTGTGCGCGAAGACCGGGATGCCGGCCTTCGCAACGGCGGCGGCGGCGTGGTCTTGCGTCGAAAAAATGTTGCAGCTTGCCCAGCGCACGGACGCGCCGAGTTCGACCAGCGTCTCGATGAGAATGGCCGTCTCGATGGTCATGTGCAGCGAGCCGGTGATGCGCACGGCCTTGAGCGGCTTTTGCGGGCCGTATTTGGCGCGGATGGCCATCAGGCCGGGCATTTCGTGCTCGGAAACCTGGATGGTCTTGCGTCCCCATTCGGCGAGCGAGAGGTCGCGGACTTTGAAATCCGGTTTGGCGGTACCGTTGCCATTGGTTTTGGCGACTTTGGCGCGGGGAGGCGTCAATTTAATTGCGGGCATATTCGGTTGAGAGTTGAGGGTTGAGAGTTATTTCAACGCACGCTTGAGCGCTTCAATCTTGTCGGTTTTTTCCCACGTCAAGGCGGGGTCGCTCTTGCCGAAGTGGCCGTAGTTGGTGGTCTTCAAATAAATCGGACGGCGCAGGTTGAGCTGATCAATGATGTCCGAGGGCAGAAAGCTGAACACGCGATTGACGGCGCGGATGATTTTGCTCTCTGGAACGGTCGCCGTGCCAAAAGTGTCCACACTGACGCTGACGGGATCAGGATAACCGATGGCGTAAGCAAACTGGATTTCGCATTTGGCAGCCAGCTTGGCGGCCACAATGTTCTTGGCGATCCAGCGGCCCATGTAAGCGGCACTGCGGTCCACCTTCGTCGGGTCCTTGCCGGAAAATGCGCCGCCGCCGTGACGGCCCAT
>DLMG01000246.1:4334-9258 GCA_002479245.1 Verrucomicrobia subdivision 3 bacterium UBA7542
AAAGCGCCGCCGCCGTGACGGCCCATGCCGCCGTAGCTGTCCGCGATGATTTTGCGGCCGGTCAAACCGGTGTCGCCCTGCGGCCCGCCGACGACGAAACGTCCGGTCGGGTTGATGAGGAATTTGGTTTTCTTCGTGAGCAACCGTTTGGGCAAAACCTTTTTGATGATGTGTTCGATGCAAAATTTTTCGATCTCGCGGTGCTCCACATCCGCCGAGTGCTGCGTGGAGATGACGACGTTGGAAATGGCAACGGGTTTGTCGTTTACATAAACGACGGAGACCTGTGATTTCGCATCCGGGCGCAACCACGGCACCTTGCCGGTCTTGCGAATGCGGGTGAGCTCCCGCCCGAGACGATGCGCGAACATGATGGGCGCGGGCATGAGTTCGGGCGTTTCGTTGCAGGCGTAACCGAACATGAGCCCCTGGTCGCCGGCGCCCTGCTTGGCAGTTTTCTTGCCCTTGGCCTTGCGGGCATCCACACCCTGCGCGATGTCGGGCGATTGCTGCGTGATAATGGTGTTCACGAAGACCTTGTCGGCGTGGAACACGTCGTCGTCGTTCACATAGCCGATTTCGCGGATGGTGTCGCGGGCGATTTTGGTGAAGTCAAGTTTCGCGCGCGTGGTGATTTCGCCGCCGACGATGACGATGTTGGATTTGGCATAGCACTCGCAGGCAACGCGGCTGAACTTGTCCTGCGCGAGGCAGGCGTCCAGCACGGCGTCAGAAATGGTGTCGCAAACCTTGTCCGGATGGCCTTCGCCGACGGATTCCGATGAAAAGATGTAGTTTTTGCTCATGAATCAATGGGTTAAAATGTCATATTGACGTATCAAGATAAGATGATATAACGGAATTGAAGCGCGTCAAATGCTTTTTGAGAGAAATTTGGCGCGCGGTTCGGAGTTCCGCCTTCAGGCGGTTGGACCGGGAAATGCACCAGTGAACAATGCCGCCTGAAGGCGGAACTCCAAACGCGTGAAATACTGTTACGCAAACATAATATCATGTCCTCAACCTTGAAATCATTGCGGGCGTTGTCCGACCCGACGCGGCTGCGCATCGTGGCGCTGCTGGAGCGCGACGAGTTGTCCGTGAACGAGCTGCAGGAAATCACGCGGCTCGGCCAGTCGCGCATCTCAACGCACCTCGGCCTGCTCGCGGATTGCGCACTGGTGCAATCGCGGCGCGAGGGCAAGCGGACGTTCTACAAGCTCAACCCGCAGACAGACGGCACAACGGGCGAATTCATCCAGCTTGCCATCCGCGGCGCGAAAGAATTGCCGGAACACGGCGGCGACCAGATCAATCTCAAGCGCATCCTTGCCCGCCGCCGGGAGCAGGCGCAGGTTTATTTCAACCAGGTCGCCGGGCGGTTTGACCGCGTCTATGGCCCGGGCCGGTCGTGGCAGGCGTTCGGGCATTTGCTGTTGCGCATCCTGCCGCCGCTGGTTGTGGCCGACCTCGGCGCGGGTGAAGGCTTGTTGAGCGAACTCCTGGCGCGGCGCTGCAAAAAGGTCATTGCGGTGGACAATTCGGAAAAGATTGTTGCATTCGGCGCGGCGAAGGCGAAGAAGAACGGGCTGAAAAATCTCGAATTCCGGCTCGGCGATTTGCAAAAGCCGCCGATTGAAGCCGACAGCGTTGACCTGGTAATTTTGAGCCAGGCGCTGCATCACGCCGAAATTCCGGCGGTGGCGATTGCCGCCGCATACAAAATTCTGCGTCCGCGCGGGCAGATTTTGATTCTCGATCTGCTCAAGCACAACTTTGACAAGGCGCAGCAGCTCTACGGCGACCGCTGGCCCGGTTTTGCCGAGAGCGATCTGCACCGCTGGCTGGACGAAGCCGGCTTCAAGAAAATTGAAATCAGCGTGGTGGCACGCGAGGAACAGCCGCCGCATTTCCAGACGATTCTGGCGGGTGGTGAGAAAAACTAACCGTGTAGCGCAGGCTTTCCAGCCTGCGGGTTCACGCGACATTCCTGTCGCGTGTTTCAAGAGCCTGCGCAGCCGCTTCGCATCAAAAATGGCGACTGGAAAGTCGCCAGAACCCACAGACAAGAATGTCTGCGTTACGCCACCACAATATTCACCAGTTTTTTCGGCAAGACGATGACCTTCCTGATCGTCTTGCCGGCAATGTAAGGCTGGACTTTCTCGTTCTTCAACGCAAGCGTCTCCAGTTCCGCCGGCGTCGCGGTGACGGAAACTTTGATCACATCGCGCAGCTTGCCGTTGACCTGCACGGGGATTTCCAGCGTGTCCTCGACGAGCAATGCCGGATCAAACTTCGGCCACCGCGCGTAAGACAACGAGTCTCCAGTCCTGAGCCCACTGTCTCCAGTCCGGGCCGGCTGTGGACTGTGGACTGTGGACAGTTTTTCCCAGAGTTCTTCCGCGACATGCGGCGCGAACGGCGCGAGCAAAATCAAAAAATCGCGCAAAACGGGAACCGGTTTCGTCTCCCACGTTATCGCGTCGTTCACAAAAACCATCATTGCCGAGATGGCGGTGTTAAAGCGCAGACCATCGAGGTCTTCAGTGACTTTCTTGATGCAGGCATGAAGCGTTTTCAACTGCGCAGGCGTTGGTGGCGTATTCTTGATCGCGGGGCTGGGTTTGATCAGTTCCAGCAATTCTTTGCGCTTCTCTGCGTTCTCTGCGGTCGTTTCAGCTTGTTCAAACTCCGTTTCGCTCTGTTCATCCACGAACAACCGCCAGACACGGCCGAGAAAACGATAAACGCCCTCGACGCCTTTGGTGCTCCACGGCTTCACCATTTCGAGCGGCCCCATGAACATTTCGTAAAGGCGGAAAGCATCGGCGCCAAATTCCACCAGGATGTCATCCGGATTCACCACGTTGCCGCGCGACTTGGACATCTTCTGTCCGTCCTCGCCGAGAATCAGGCCTTGGTTGACAAGCTTGAAAAATGGTTCCGGCGTCGAGACGTGGCCGAGGTCGAAGAGAACCTTGTGCCAGAAACGGGCGTAGAGCAGATGGAGGACGGCGTGTTCCGTGCCGCCGACATACAAATCAACTCCTGGCGTCGTTGATTTGAGTCCTGAGTCCGCAGTCCGCAGTCTGGAGTCTTGAGTCCTGAGTCCTGAGCCAGACTGTGGACTGTGGACTGTGGACTGTGGACTCCCGACCGCTCCCATCCAATAACTTTCCGCTTCCTTACTGACAAAGGCATTTGAATTTTTCGTGTCGAGATAGCGGAGATAATACCAGCAACTGCCGGCCCATTGCGGCATGGTGTTGGTTTCGCGCACGGAGCCGTCGGGCAGATTCACCCAATCCTTCGCGCGGGCGAGTGGCGGCTGACCGTCGGGCATGGGTTTGTAATCGTCGAGCTTCGGCGGCAGGACCGGCAACGCGGATTCCGGCAAGGCTTCGTGATAAAGATTTCCGCTGGCATCGCGCTTCCAGACAATCGGGAACGGCTCGCCCCAGTAGCGCTGCCGCGAAAAAAGCCAGTCGCGCAACTTGAAGTTGACCGTCTTTTTACCCAGCCCTTTCGCTTCCAGCCAGGCGGTGATTTTCTTTTTGGCTTCGGGCGTGGGCAGGCCGGTGATGGAAATATCCGGGCCGGTGGAATTCACCGACGTGCCTTGATCAACAAACGCACTCTTTTGATATACACATTTAGTTCGGTTCTCGCCCAGCACTTCTCCTGCAATCAGTATGTCACGGTCGCTATGCTCGGGACTATATGCGTCCTCAATGGTTAGTCTGCCGTAGTCAGAAAACTTGATGCTCTCAGGCATGACGACTTGCTTGATTTCCAACTGAAACTTGGTCGCGAATTCGTAGTCCCTTTCATCGTGCGCAGGCACGGCCATGATGGCACCGGTGCCGTAGCTGGCGAGAACGTAATCGGCAATCCAGATGGGAATCTTTTCGCCGTTGACGGGATTAATGGCGTAAGCGCCGGTGAAAACACCGGATTTTTCCTTTGCCAGCTCCGTGCGTTCCAGATCGGACTTTTTGGAAACCTCAGCTTTGTATTTCGCAATCGCTTCGCTCTGTTTCGGCGTCGTGATTTGTTCAACCAGCTTGTGTTCCGGCGACAGCACCATGTAAGTCGCACCGAAAAGGGTGTCGGGACGCGTGGTGAAGACGCGGATGCGCTTCTCCAAATCCGCAATCCGCAATCCGCAATCCGCAATTTTAAAGTCCACTTCCGCTCCTTCGCTCCGCCCGATCCAGTTCCGCTGCATTTCCTTGAGCGAATCGCTCCAGTCAATCGTGTCGAGATCGGCAAGCAGTTTTTCCGCGTAGGCGGTGATGCGGAGCATCCATTGACGCATCGGCTTGCGGACGACGGGAAATCCGCCCACTTCACTTTTGCCATCCACGACCTCCTCGTTGGCGAGAACGGTGCCGAGCTGTTCGCACCACCACACAGGTTGCTCACTCACATAAGCAAGCCGCTTCGAATCACGGTAAGCGCGGCGGCGGGATTCGAATTCCGCCGGGTAGGGCGGGCAGTCCTCTGCCCGCCGCTCTTGCGCTGACGACGGCGCGCACGGAGTGACGCGCCCTACCTCGATGTCTTGTGGATACTTCAGCGTTTCAATCGGCTCGGCCTTGTTCGTTTCCGGATTGAACCACGAGTTGTAGAGCCGGAGGAAAATCCATTGCGTCCACTTGAAATAATAGGGGTCGGTGGTGGCGAGTTCGCGCGACCAGTCGTAACTGAAGCCAAGCGACTGAATCTGCCGCTTGAACGTGGCGATGTTCGCCTCGGTGGTATTGCGCGGATGCTGGCCGGTTTTCACGGCGTATTGCTCGGCCGGCAGGCCGAACGCGTCCCAACCCATCGGATGCAACACATGAAATCCCTGCGCGCGCTTGTAACGGGCGAGAATATCCGTGGCGGTGTAACCCTCGGGATGGCCGACGTGCAGGCC
>DLMG01000402.1 GCA_002479245.1 Verrucomicrobia subdivision 3 bacterium UBA7542
TCCACCGCCGGGTCCTTGAGAATCACCCGCGCGAGCGCCTGCTGGCGGACGGCCATGGCGCTGAACGAAACGCTTTCATCGGCTTCCGAAATGCCCTGAATCACGCCGGTGTCCTGCACGGGGAAGAATCCTTTCGGCACAATGACGTAGAGCAAAATCGTGGCGGCCAGCGTGGCCACCGCCACGACCAGCGTCGCCCGCTGGCGTTTGAGCACCCATTGCAGCGTTCGCGAGTAAAACGTGCTCACGCGGTCCCACACGCGTTCCGAGGCCGCGTAAAAGCGCCCCCGTTTTTTCTGGTCGGCCTTCGCCTTGAGCAACCGCGAGCACATCATCGGCGTGAGCGTCAGCGAGACGGCGGCGGAAACGAGAATGGTGACGCTCAAAGTCACGGCGAATTCGCGGAACAACCGCCCGACGACGTCGCCCATGAACAACAGCGGGATCAGCCCGGCAATCAGCGAAATCGTCAGTGAAATGATGGTGAACCCGATTTGCTCCGCTCCTTTCAGCGCGGCTTGCAGCGGCTTCTCGCCCTGCTCGATATACCGGAAAATGTTTTCGATCATCACAATCGCATCATCCACGACGAAGCCCGTCGAGATGGTCAGCGCCATGAGCGTGAGATTGTTCAGGCTGTAACCGAGCAGATACATCACGCCCAACGTGCCGACGAGCGAGAGCGGCACGGCCACGCTGGGAATGATGGTGGCCGACACGTTGCGCAGGAACAAAAAGATCACCATCACGACCAGCGCCACGGTGAGCATGAGCGAGAATTTCACGTCGCGCACCGACGCGCGGATCGTGGTGGTGCGGTCGGTGAGGATCGAAACATCCATGGACGCGGGCAGGTTGGCCTTGAGCTGCGGCAACAGCTTTTTCACCCGGTCCACGACCTGGATGATGTTCGCGCCCGGCTGCCGTTGAATGTTCAGGATGACCGCCGGGGTGGTGTTCTTCCAGGCGGCGAGCCGGTTGTTTTCGACCCCGTCAATCACGGTCGCCACGTCGGACAACACCACCGGCGCGCCGTTGCGATACGCGACGACGACCGACTGGTAATCCTTGCTGGTCAAAAGCTGGTCGTTGGCGTTGATTTCATACGCCTGATGGACGCCGTCGAAATTTCCCAGCGCCTGATTCACGCTGGTCTGTTGCAGCGCGGTGCGAACGTCGTCAAGGTTGATGCCGTAGGACAGCAGTTTCGCCGGATTGACCTGGACGCGAATGGACGGTTTTTGTCCGCCGCTGATGGTGACCAGGCCGACGCCCGTCACCTGCGCGATTTTTTGCGCGAGCCGGGTGTCGGTGTAATCTTCGACCTGGGAGAGCGGAAAATTTTTCGATGATATGGCCAGCGTCAGGATCGGCGCGTCCGCCGGATTGGATTTGCTGTAAATGGGCGGCGCGGGCAAACCCGGGGGCAGATACGTTTGCGCGGCATTGATGGCCGCCTGCACCTCCTGTTCGGCCACGTCAATGTTCAGGTTCAACACAAACTGCAGGGTGATGATCGAACTGCCGCCGGAACTGATCGAAGTCATCTGGTTCAGCCCGGGCAATTCGCCAAACTGCCGTTCCAGCGGCGCGGTGATGGCGGACGAGGTGACATCGGGACTCGCGCCCGGATAAAAGGTGACCACCTGGATCGTTGGATAATCCACCTCGGGCAGGGCGGAAACCGGGAGCATTTGATAGGCGATAAAACCCGTCAACAAAATGGCGGCCATCAGCAGTGAAGTCGCCACCGGCCGCAAAATGAATGGGCGCGACGGACTCACGGCGAATCAGTCTTTCGCTTTTTTTTGGCGCCGGTCTTGCCGGTTTCGCCGGCTGGCTTGCGAACGATGACCTTTGCGCCATCGGTCAGCTTGTTGAAATTATCCGCGACGACCACCGTGCCCGGATTAATTCCTTCCACCGCCGAAACCGTGCCGTCGGTGGTGTTGACCGTGATGATTCGCATGGTGATGGTTTTCAACTCGTTGGTTTGCTCCGGGTCGAGCAAATAAACGAACGCGCTGTCGGCGTTGCGCTGAATCGCCGTGTTGGGCAAAAGCGTCACGTCGGTCAACGTGTCCACGAGCAGCCGCGCGTTCACGAACTGGTTCGGAAACAACGATTCATCGTCGTTCGTGAAAACGGCCTTGAGCTTGACCGTGCCGGTGGTCGGGTCAATTTGGTTGTCCAGCGTTTCCAGAGTTCCCGTCGCCAGTTTTTTTAGTTGCGCGCGGTCAAACGCATCCACGACCAATTGTTTGCCCTGGCGCAATTGTTTTTGGATTTGCGGCAGATCATCTTCCGCCACGTTGAAAATCACGGTGATCGGCTGAAGTTCCGTGATGACGAGCAAAGGACTCGTGCTGTTTGCTTGAACGATGTTGCCCGCGTCAACCAGGCGCAAGCCCACGCGTCCTGAAATTGGCGCGGTGATATAGCAGTAAGCGAGTTGCACTTTGGCGTTGTCAAGCTGGCCTTGATCCAATTTCACCGTGCCTTCGTCCTGATGAACGACCGCGACTTGCGTATCTAATTGTTGTCTGGGAATCGCATTGCTTGCGAACGCTTCCTGGTAGCGTTCCAGATCGAGCCGCGCGTCTTCGAGCTGCGCAGTGTCGCGCGCGAGTTGTCCTTCGGCTTGAGTCAGCGCCGCCTGATTCGGCCCCGGATCAATTTCCACCAGCGGGTCGCCGGCGTGAACCAATTGCCCTTCCTGATAATTCACCTTCATGATCTGGCCCTGCACGCGGCTATTCACCGACACGGTATTGAGCGGGGTCACCACGCCCAACGCGTTGACGTAGATTCCAATGTTACCCTGTTGCGCCGTTGCCGTGCTGACCATGATGGTTGCCGAACCCGAACCCCCACGTCCGTACGTTGATTGTGTTTCTGATTGCGATTGTCCCCGGTGTCGCAAAAAGAAAATTCCTCCAACTGCGAGAATGATCACCAACGCAATCACAACCCATGCCCAATGGCGGCGTTTCTTGCTGGACGCAGGTTGCAAAGGCACGTTTGGGGCTTCGTCAGAGCGGGCTGGATGTGGTGTTGAATCAGACATTTTAGCTCCATTCAATTTTCTTTTCGCCAGTCATAAAAACATTGAAACGTGTTTTGCAATTCATCACGTGATGATAAGCGACCTTGAAACAGCGTCAACGGAACTGATTCTCATGTCTGAATTTTCCATGCTGGCCTTGCGCTTTCAATTTTTAAATTAGTTCCGTTCTTGGCCGATGAAGGATTCTTCGCGGCTTGCGCCAAACGCAGGTGACGCCGGCGCACGACAATTGTAACGGGGCTGGATTCGCTCCACACCACAAATAAACACTTTGGATTTCGGCCATCGTCAGACCGCCGGAAATTGATGCTCATAATTTCAGTTCAAACCGCCCTCACCAGTCACAACTCAAACCCGATTTTTCCATTCGCGTTTTTGCCGGACCGGGACTGTCTAGCGAAGATTGTGCCAATGCGCTTTTTGGGTTCTTCCCGCCGAATTTCCCGGTTTCGATGTGCCGAAAGAGCCGTGAACAGCTTAATGACTTTGCTGGGGTGCCAACTTTCTTTGCTCCTGACGCGTTGAAACACGGCTCAAAACCGGCGGCGCATTCAATGGCATTTTCCAGCCCGGCCGCTGAAATCAAGCAGCCAGCCGGCGCGACGGCCAATTCCATTCGTGCCAGCTCGTTTTGTCTGGCCGGGTTGGCACGGCAATTGCAAAACGAAATTCATGTTGATTCCAACAGCAGCCGGATTTTCAGGCGGACAAGCGATTTTAAAATTCAGCCGGGTTTGTGCTCGCGGCAGGCCGTTTCTCGTTTAACCTGAACTCCCGTTTTTTTAATTATGTATTCCGCAATCAAATTGCGTCTGGCAATCCTGGGCCTGGCCGTCGGGTTGATGGGGACGTTGATTGTTCTGGTAACGCTGAACTCCCAGCGGCAAGGCGCGGAATTGCGGGCCAAACTAAACCAGGTGGACGCCGAAAGTTTCGGTCTGGCCGAGCATTTCAAGGATATGCTCCGCGAGGTCAGTGACAGGCTGACCCGCTACCGGAACACGCGCGAGCCGGCCGCGTGGCAGGAGTTTCTCAAGGCCAGCCGTGAACTGGATTCGTGGATTCAAGAGCAGACCGCCAAGCCGGCCACGCCGCGCGAAAAAGAGGTCTTGAAACAGATGGCTTTGACCTATGCGGATTTCGCGCGAGCCGCCAGCGAATGGCAGGGGAAGATTCAAGCGCTCGGCCCGAACGACAGCCGGCCGGCCGATTTGGCCGACACGCTCGGCCCGGCACGCCGGCGGTTGTTCGATCTGGGACAGGAGTTGTCGCAGGCGCATCTTGAATTGAAGAAACAACTCCTCGCAGAAGCGCACCAGACGCTCACGCAACTCCGCCTGTCCGTACTCGGCGCCCTGGCGTTGCTGTTTCTGTTCGGCATCGCCCTGGCAGTCCTGGTTTATCGCGACATGATCGCGCCGCTGCGCAGCAAACTGACGAAAACCCAGGCCTTGGTGGAGCGAAATGAAAAACTGGCCGCGCTCGGGCTGCTCGCGGCCGGCCTGGCGCACGAAATTCGCAATCCGCTCACGGCCATCAAGGCCGCCTTGTTCACCCAGCAAAAAAAACTCCCTCCCACCACGCCGGAATATTCCGATGTTAAAATCGTGGAGCGCGAAATCCTGCGCCTGGAGCGAATCGTAAATGATTTTCTCAAGTTTGCCCGCCCGGCCGATCCGGAACCGATGATTATCGCCGCCGACCTGCTCCTGCTGGAGACACAACATTTATTTGCGCCACAACTGGCCCGGAACAACATCCAGGTGAATCTGGAACCGGCGGCCCCCATGCGTGTCAAAGTGGACACGGCACAGATGAAACAAGTGCTGATCAATCTCGTGCAAAATGCCGCCGACAGCATCGGTCGTGATGGCACGATCACCTTGCGGGCGCGCCAGGCACGAAAAACATTGCCGAACGGCGGGAAGAACACCGTCATTCTTGAGGTCAGGGACACCGGCCGGGGCATTTCAACCGAGGCGCAGGAAAGGCTTTTTGACCCCTTCTTCACCACCAAGGAAAACGGGACGGGTTTGGGCTTGTCCATTGCGGCGCGGATTGTGCAAAAACACGGAGGGGTGCTGGAGTATCAAACGCGCGTGAATCAGGGCGCCACTTTTGGTATTGTGTTGCCGCAAGTAATCGAATGAGTGCCACCGCCAAAATTTTGCTGATTGATGACGATGCCGGAATCACCGACACCCTGCGCCGGGTGCTGGCCGATGAAGGCTACGACGTCGCCGTTGAAAAACGCGGTGATGACGGGCTGGCCCGGGCCGCGAAAGATTCCTTCAACACCGTCATCACGGACTTGAAATTGCCCGGCCTGAACGGGCTGGAGCTGGTGCGCCAGCTTCACACTGTCCGGCCCCGGCTGCCGATCATTCTCATCACGGCGTTTGGCACCACGCAAACGGCAATTGAAGCGACGAAATTCGGCGCTTACGATTATCTGCTCAAGCCGTTCGAAATCCCGCAACTGCTCGACCTGATTCGCCGCGCCGTGGACAGCAACCGCCTGATGTCCGAGCCGGTCACACTCGGCGAACCGGGCGTGGCGCGCGATGCCATCGTCGGCCAAAGCGCGGCCATGCAGTCCCTCTACAAGGAGATTGGCCGCGTCGCCGGCAAGCCGGTGAACGTGCTCATTCGTGGCGAAACCGGCACCGGCAAGGAACTGATTGCCCGCGCCATTTACCAGCACAGCGAACGGGCCAACGCGCCGTTCGTTGCCATCAACTGCGCGGCCATTCCGGAAACCCTGCTGGAAAGCGAATTGTTCGGCCATGAGCGCGGCGCTTTCACCGGAGCGACGGCGCAACGGATTGGCCGGTTTGAACAGGCCAACCACGGCACCATTTTTTTGGACGAGATTGGCGACATCACGCTCGGCACGCAGGTAAAACTCCTGCGCGTGCTTCAGGAAAAAACCCTGCAACGGCTGGGCGGCCGGGAAACCATTTCCGTGGACGTGCGTGTGCTGGCTGCCACCCATCACGATTTGGAAACGGCCATCCGGCAGAAATTGTTCCGCGAAGATTTATATTACCGGCTCAACGTGGTGGAACTTGCGTTGCCGGCGCTTCGCCAGCGCAAAGAAGATATTCCCGAACTCGTCCGTTATTTTTTAAGAAAATACGGAGCGGAACTCGGCAGTCCGCATCCGTCCATCCATACCGAAGCCCTGAAATTTCTCCAGTCGCACTCCTGGCCCGGCAACGTGCGCGAACTGGAAAACGTTGTCCGCAAGGCGCTGCTCCTCGCCCAAGGCTATACCATCAACGCGGACCAGGTGCGTGCCGCCCTGAACAAGGACACGGACCTGGCCGGCTCCGCGAGACGGCCTTTGGGAGAATATGTTGACGATTTGCTGGCGGCCGCCCAGCGCGGCGAACTGACGGATGTCCACGCGCGCGTTCTGGAATCCGTTGAGCGGGAACTGTTCCGGCGCGCCATCGAACTGGCCCGTGGCAATCAAGCCAAAGCCGCGCGCTGGCTTGGCATTTCCCGCATCACCATGAAGGCCAAACTGCTCCAGTTCGGTTTTCATCCCGGAACGGAAAATGACCAGGGGGTCTGAATTTTCAAAAACAAGTTGTAAATACATCAAGAAACAGGTTTTGAAAATGAGTCAAAATGTCGTGGCCGTTGCCATTGCTGCCTTATCTCTCCTGAATTATTCCGTTGCGGGTCAATCGGCGCTGGCGTCCGCCGGCCAACCAGCCGCCCCGCCAAATGATGCCACCAATTCATATGGGATGGCGGCTCAAGGCAATCGTTGGATAATGGGCGCTTCACTGGATTATTCCTATGTTTCATATGGGATGGCGGCTCAAGGCAATCGTTGGACAATGGGCGCTTCACTGGATTATTCCTATGTTGGCGGCGGGGACATTTCATTTCAGGGCATCAAAGGAAATTCCGACGCCCAATCCTTCAACGCCAACGTGGCAGCGGAAATTCCCGTGAACGACAAGTGGTTTGTTCCGGTCGGAATAGGCTCGCGTAATTTGTTTCTTGGCACGGTTGCCAACGCGCCGATCCCAGACCAAATCAACACGCTCGGTTTTAATGCGGGTGTCGGCTACCGCTTCAACGATCAATGGACGTTTGCCGGCAGCGTGGGTCCGCGCTTTTACCGGCTCGACGGCGTTGACGGCGACGATGTTGGCGTCAGCGGAATGTTCCGGGCCACCTACAAATGGAAACCCAATTTGACCCTGGGCTTCGGCATCGGTTTCGAGCCGGATAGTCAGGTTCCCGTCCTCCCCGCCGCCGGTTTGCGGTGGGACATTCGCACCAACCTGACGCTGAACCTCATGTGGCCAAGGCCGGCTCTGATCTATCGCGTGGATAACCAGTTCGAGGTGTTCGTGGCGGGCGGCGGCAATTTCACAGTTTTCCGGACCGACCAGAATCTGGGGGATAAAATCGGTCAGCCGGCTTTTGACCACGCACTGGGCACCTATCGGGATTTTCACATCGGTGCCGGAGCGGAGTATCGGCTTGTGCGCGGACTCTCGATTGGCGTCGAAGGCGGTTATTCTCTGGGGCGGGAGATTGATTACACTCGCATTGACCAAACTCTTTCGTTTGGCTCCAGTCCTTACTTCCAGGTCGGGTTAAAATACCGGTTCTGAAATTTATTTGGCAAACCATGAAACTTAACCTTGATGACAAGCCGGCCCCAATCCAATGACAACCAACCAGAATAAAATTATTGGCAATAAATAAAACAACAAAACTTTAATCTTATGAAAACCTACATTCAAATGATAACACGCAAATCAGTCTCCACTCTGGCCACCGGCCTGGCGGCGGCGATGCTGTTGGGCGCGGGCGCAAATGCCGGCCACGCGCAAGCGCTGCCACCCGGAGTTCAAGACGTCGTCAAGCTCGCGCAGGCGGGCATCTCGGATGACGTGATTCTCAGCCAGATCAAAACCACCGGCGCGAGCTACAACCTGACGGCGGACCAGATTATTCTTCTAAAAAACCAAGGCGTTTCCCAACCGGTGATCAAAGCCTTGCTATCCGGCAGCGCGGCTCCAATTCCAACCGCCGCTCCCGCACCCGTCGCTCCACCCGTCACCGTTCCAACTCCGGCTCCGGTTCCGGCAGTTGCAGTTCCCACCGCCGCCGTTCCCGCCGTCAGCCTGGATAGTTTTCAAACTCAACTGGCACCTTATGGAGCTTGGATTCAAGTTCCAGGTTCTGGTTTGTGCTGGCAACCGGCGGTCGTTGTGACCGACCCTTCCTGGCGTCCCTATTTCAATCAAGGACACTGGATTTACACTGACACCGGCTGGTCGTGGCAATCCGACTATCAGTGGGGCAACATTGTTTTTCATTATGGCCGGTGGAGCCGCTTCAACGCGCAGTGGGTCTGGGTGCCGGGTTATGACTGGGCTCCAGCGTGGGTTTGCTGGCGCGAAGCGGATGGCTATTGCGGCTGGGCGCCATTGCCGCCATCCGTAACTTACAAGGCGGGCATTGGCCTGTTTTTCAACGGACATCTGGCGCTGGACGTGGATTTCGGCCTCGACATGGACGTCTTCACCTTCGTGGCGTATGACCATTTCTGGGATTACGACTTGCATCCGTTTTTGTTGCCGCGCGAACGGCTGGAGGTTGTGTTCCGCGGAAGCAGGGTGGCCAATGGTTATCGCGTGGATCATGGCCGCTTTGTGATCGAAGGTTTGGGACACGACCACGTTGTGGCTTTGACGCACCACGATGCCAGGGCCGGGCGGGACATCCACGATTCCCGCCTTCAAGGACATGGAAATTTTGACGACCGTAGTGGCCATGACGACAGACGAGACCAACATTCCTGGTAATGGCGCGTCATTTTGTGAGCCTGGCCCTTGATCGCATTTCAGACATTGACCATGGCAAATCCAAATAATAGTTCGTTGGAGCGGTGGACTCATGGCCTGGGAATTTTGCTTTGGGGGATGATGTTCACGCTGTGGGCGAGTGGATGTGCTCACACCAGCCATCACAATGGTTTTGCCGGAGGAGAAGCCGACGCGTTGCTGCCCAAACTCATATCAGTGGCAACGGGGCCGGCCGCCATGTTGTTGACCAATGGTGACGGCTTCAGGTCGGAATTCGCGATGACACTTGAGGACGCCGCTGAACCCCCATTGCAATTGTCAGGGCGGATGCTTGTGCGCGGAGGGAAACTTCGTCTTGAGGCTGCCTTCGGCAAGTCAAAGAGCAAATCCGTGCGGGCGGGCGATTTTGGCGTGATTTGGGACACGGCCGCCAGCCAGGGTTGTGTTTTTAGTGAAGCCTTACAGGGATATGCCCCGATTAACAAAGCGGTTCGTTTTACCAATCTTCTGACGCAAGTGATCGCTGGACAAACGGAACGGATTGAAGGTCACCTCGTTGACAAGGCAAACGTGACCGTCATGGGCAGTGATGGTCAAACACTAATCATCCAGTTATTAAGAGCTCAAGACCTGGGCAATTTGCCATTGCGGATTCGTTCGCTTAACCGACCGCCTTCATTCGTGCTGGCACTGTCAAAAATCCAGTTGGTCATGCCAGCAGAAGATTTATTTTTGCCGCCAGACGGATTCACAAAATATGAAAGCGAGGCGGCTTTGATCAACGAATTGGCCGCCCGACAACAAAGCCTCTTTGGCGGGGGACGTGAACACGCTGGCGCAACCGGAGATTACGACGAACCAGGGAATCACCATCGTTTCAAGGGCAACCCGAGCCAGGAGCCTTAAACCCGAATTCCGAAATAGAACTTTAGTGCCCCTCCAAAAAAACACATTTGCGAGCGGCGTCTGCGCGAACGGAATCCTACTTCGGCGAAGCGGCACTTTCAGGCGCTAAAGTATTCACATCTAGGCGGTTCGGCTGTTCCGTTAGCAGCGATTTTGGAGTTGGGGTAAACGGAGTGCGCCTGTCCCCGGGCGCAGCAACGTGGA
>DLMG01000198.1 GCA_002479245.1 Verrucomicrobia subdivision 3 bacterium UBA7542
CGCGTGGACAAATTCCAGCAACGTGCCGCCAAGACACAAGCCGCCCAGGAAGCGTTTGCCGCCACAAAGAAGAAAAAGAAGTAGCTTTCCGACATTTATCCGCCTGCGCTCTGTTTTGGCAGAATACAGGCGGTTTCTTTTTCCAAAGCAAATGCCTGCGAAATTTACGATTTACGATTGCCGATTGACGCGTATTTCGCGCGGCCATTCATCAATCGTAAATCGCAAATCGTAAATCCCAAATGGATCTGCGACCGCACATAGAAAGATTCTCCAGGCGCTTTGCCGAGGTCGAGGCCGCGTTAAGCGACCCAAAAGTTTTCGACAACCCGCAACGCGCGCAGGAATTGTCCAGGGAATACGCCCGGCTCAAGGAGCTGGTCGCGGACGGCGGGAGCTATTTGAAAACACTCGCCCATTTGGATGAGAACCGCGCGCTGTTGAAAAGCGAGCCGCCTGATTCCGAACTGGCACAACTCGCCAAAGACGAAGCTACACAGCTTGAAATCGAGGGGAAACGTCTCGCGCAGCAAATCCAGTTCGGCATTCTGCCGCCCAACCCGACCGATTCGCGCAACACCATCATCGAAATTCGCGCCGGCGCCGGCGGTTCGGAATCCGCGTTGTTCGCCGCCGATCTTTACCGGATGTATTGTCGTTACGCTGAAGCGCGCGGCTGGAAGGTGGAAACCATGGATTCCAGCCCGTCCGATCTTGGCGGTTTCAAGGAAATCATCTTTTCCATCATTGGCACGGACGTTTTCAAAAGGCTCAAATACGAGAGCGGCGTCCACCGCGTCCAGCGCGTGCCG
Source organism: Verrucomicrobia subdivision 3 bacterium UBA7542 (assembly GCA_002479245.1). Taxonomy (GTDB): domain Bacteria; phylum Verrucomicrobiota; class Verrucomicrobiia; order Limisphaerales; family UBA11358; genus UBA11358. The sequence continues at coordinate 813 of DLMG01000198.1, forward strand.
GCGACCGAGGCGCAGGGCCGCATCCACACAAGCACCTGCACCGTCGCAGTTTTGCCCGAAGCGCAGGAAGTGGACATCGAAATCAAACCGGAGGAATTGGAAATCAACGTCTGCCGCGCTTCCGGCAAAGGCGGTCAGGGCGTCAACACCACCGACTCGGCCGTGCAGATCATTCACAAGCCCAGTGGCCTTATCGTTCGTTGTGCCGATGAACGTTCGCAGCAAAAGAACAAGGTGAAAGCGTTAAAAGTCCTGCGCTCGCGCCTGCTGGAACGCAAAATCACCGAGGAAAACGCTAAATATGCCGCGCAGCGCAAGGACCAGATCGGCACCGGCGAACGCAGCGAAAAAATCCGCACCTACAATTTCCCGCAAAACCGCGTCACCGACCACCGCGTGGAATTGACGTTGTATAACCTGGCGAATTTCATTGAAGGCGAACTCGACCCGCTGCTCGAGCCGCTGATGACACATGATTTGGAGGAAAAATTGGCGGCGCTGAAAACATGAGACGTGTTGCGTTTTGCGTGTTTCGTCAAGCGGTGGAGTGAATTCAGATCAATACTTGACGCAACACGCAATATGCACAATGACAAGATGAACAAACCCCGCCCGCAAACTTTCCAGCCGCGCGGACTTATTTTCGATTGCGACGGTACGCTGGCCGACACGATGCCGTTGCACTGGAGTGCGTGGCACATGGTCACGCAACGGTACGGCCTTCATTTTCCCGAAGACCGTTTTTATTCGCTCGGCGGAGTCCCGGCGCGCGACATTCTCAAGCTGCTCGCGCAGGAACAGGGCCGGTCGCTCGACCACATCGCCGTCGCGCACGAAAAGGAAGAAACCTACCTGACAACTCTTTCGCAAGTCGAACCCATCCACGCCGTCGTGGAGATTGCGAAGGCAAATCACGGCAAAATCCCGATGGCCGTTGCGTCCGGCGGCACGGAAAAAATCATCATCCTCGTGCTGGAACGCCTGAACATCCGGCATCTGTTCGATGCCATCGTGACGAGTGAGATGGTAAAAAACCAGAAACCCGCGCCGGATATTTTTCTCGAAGCTGCGCGGCTCATCGGTGTGGAACCGAAATTTTGCCGCGCCTACGAAGACACCGATTTGGGAATGCAAGCGATTCGTTCAGCCGGAATGGAAGCGGTGGATGTGCGGGAACTGATTGGAACGTCGGGGTCGTTAAAAAACGACACCAAGACTGGTAATTACGCATAGCAGCTTGTTGCGCCGTTTTTTGGGTCATTAAGTCATCAAGATTTCGGTAGTTGATAAAACCGAGCCTCTTCTTTCTTTCGTTTTCTCCTTCGTTGGATCAGGTAATACGCCGTAAGGCCAAGGAGAATCGCAATTTTGATCGAATCATACACCCAGTCGCTGACACCCCAAGATTGAGCCAGTTCATATTCCCATTCCCGCCATTGTCTCCCATAGATCAGTCTCAACGCAATGGATACAGGCATCAGAATGATCGCAGAGATCACCAATATTTCGACCCATGACTTTTTCATTTCAAATTTGAAATTTCAGATTTTAGATTGCTCCCGTTCCTTGTCTTCCGCCTGCCGGCGCAGCGGATGATTGGCGGGCAGGTTTCCCAGCAGCCGCTTCTGAAACGCGGCGGCGCGCTGTTTTTGATCGTGTTCATTGCGGACGCGGTCGTTGAGGTGGCGCTGGCCCTTGATTTCGGAATTTTGGAGCGAGTCGGCCCAGCCACGCAACTGGCGCGAACAGCTTTCAGCGCAGGATTTCAAATTTGAAATTTCAGATTTCAAATCCGCCGGCCAGCCGGTTTTGTCTGCCCGGCGCAGTTTCAGGGCAAGCATCGAGCGCACTTCTCCCGCCGAGCCGCGCGCGATGTAGATGAACGCGAGCAATTCGTTGGTCGTGCCGCGTTCGAAGCCTTCGGCGATATTGTTGGACACCGAGAGCGCCGCACGGTCCAACTGGTCACGAAAGCCGGACGTGGCCTTGAAAGTGTGGTTTTCGAGCAACGCCTCGGTCTGATCATATAGCGTGGCCGCTTCCTGCCACACCGGCAGGTCTTCAAAGCGCTGATAAGTCATAGGATGTCCCTTTCCATTCCCAGCTTTGTTTCTCTGTTCGTCTTCCCCGGTCCCGAGTCACGATGAAATGCATTTTCCGCTGCCCACATACCGGCATTTCAAATTTGAGATTTCAGATTTCAAATTCCTCCCGACGTATTCTCCTTCACTTCCGTCTCACGCTGCCGCTCAACCCTGCCCCAGCTTCTTCGATTTCTCGGTGGCGGCGCGGACGGCGCTCATCACAGTGGCGCGCATTTTGCCCTTCTCCAATTCATGCAGGCCTTCAATGGTCGTGCCGCCGGGGCTGGTGACCTGGTCTTTGAGCGCGCCGGGATGCTGGCCGGTTTCCAAAACCATTTTGGCCGCGCCCAAAACCGTTTGCGCCGCAAGCTTCGTCGCAATGTCGCGCGGCAAACCGGCCGCCACCCCGCCATCACTCAACGCCTCGATGAATTGATAGACATAAGCCGGGCCACTGCCGCTCAAGCCCGTCACGGCGTCGAGCAACGATTCCTTTACTTGAAACGCGATGCCCACGGCGGAAAGAAGTTTCTTTACCAGTTCGCCGTCCGCCGCCGTCGCGGATTTGCCGAGTGCAAACGCCGCCGCCGCCTCGCCCACGAGCGCAGGCGTGTTGGGCATGACGCGAATGACACGTGTGCCAGCGAGCAACGCCGCTTCCATTTTGGCAAGCGTCACCCCAGCGGCAATGGAAATCAGCAGATGTGCGTTTGTGAAATTGCCGCGCTGTTCGGCCAGAACCGCGGCAACCTGATCAGGTTTCACGGCGAGAACAAGGACGTTCGCGAAATGCAAAACGTCGGCGCTGGACGCGGTGGTTTTGGCGCCGGTTTCCTTGGTGAAGGCGGCGCGCGCCACCTCGGACAAATCGCTGGCGATGATTTCCCTGGGGAAGACAATTTCCGCGCGAATGAAGCCGCGTGCCAGCGCCGTGGCCATTTTGCCCGCGCCGAGAAAGCCGATGGTTAATGAAGTTGCCATGGGAGCTTTTTAGCAGGCCGGTTTGCGCAGCGGAAGTGAAAACACGTGACGAATTCGCGGCTTGAATTCGCGCGAATACAATCTATTTTAAGTCCGGCAAGAAAAGGTTGTTGAATTTTAAATTTTTACGCCATGGCAAACCGCCGCACCTGGGACACATTTGAAGAGATGCGCCACGCCGCCGAAGAGGGCGACGCGCAGGCGCAGTGCTATCTTGGCGTCTGTTTCCAGAATGGCCAGGGCGTGACGCAGGACTATCAGGAGGCGGTGAAATGGTTTCGCCGTTCGGCGGAACAAAGCGACCCGGTCGCTCAATGTTACCTCGGGGTGTGTTATTTGAACGGCGCGGGCGTGCCGCAGGAATTCGGCGAAGCGGCCAAATGGTTGCGCGAAGCGGCGGAACAAAACGACCCCGCCGCGCAATTTAACCTCGGCATGCTTTACGAAACCGGCCAGGGCGTGCCGCAGAATTACGCCGAGGCGGTGAAATGGTATCGCGAATCAGCGGAGCGCGGCTACCCGGCGGCACAATTCAATCTGGGAGTCTTTTACGAGACGGGCCAGGTCGTGCCGCAAAATTTCAAACTGGCCGTCAAATGGTATCGCGACGCCGCCGAACAGGAATGCGCGCCCGCGCAGTGCAATCTTGGCCTTTGTTACCAGACCGGACGCGGCGTGGAGCAAAATCAGCAGGAGGCCGTGAAGTGGTTCATCCGCGCCGCGCGGCAAGGCGACAAAACCGCCCAGCACAACCTCGGGCTGCACTACGCCTCGCAGGAAATCGCCGAAACTACTGAAGCCGCCGAAGAATCGCCGTGAACATCAGTGTGCGAGTTCTGTCAGTTTCGCATTTGCACGCCCGTCATCAATAATTTCAGCGGCCAAATCCCAGCCTTCAACCAGCGACTCCGTTTTGCCCGCGACGAACAGCGCAGCGGCGGCATTTAACAAAACCGCGTCGCGCTTCGGGCCGCGTTCCTCGCCGCGCAAGATGCGGCGGATGATGGTGGCGTTTACTTCGCGGTCTCCGCCGCGGAGATCGGCCAGCGCGGCCGGTTGCAGGGGAAACATCTCGGGCGACAGCGTTGAACAAGCCAACCCGCGTTCCTGATAAAACTCGGCAATCGTGGTCGGTCCCAGCGGCGAAAGTTCATCGAGATGCCGAAGGGACCCGGCTTCATCCCGCACTGTGCCGCAAGCCACCATGGCGCGGCGGACGCCGAGGGACTGGAGGACGCGGGCGAACGGTTCGCAAAGATCCGGGCGCGGCACCCCCACCAGCATCGCGGTGGGCCGGGCCGGATTCAATAGCGGGCCGAGGAAGTTGAAGATCGTGGTCTGGCCGCGTTCCGCGCAGAGCTTGCGCGCCGGAATGATATGCCGAAACGCCGGATGGTATTTGGGCGCGAAGAAGTAAGCGAAGTTGTGCCGGTGAAGCGAACGGACGGCATCCTCCGGTCCCAGATCAAAAGGAATCCCCAGCGCTTCCATGACATCCGCGCTGCCGATGGGCGAGGTGCTGGCGCGGTTGCCGTGCTTGGCAACCAGCACCCCCCCCGCCGCCGCCACGAGCGCGACAGTCGTGGAGATGTTAAAGGTGCTCAGGTGATCGCCGCCGGTGCCGACGACGTCGAGGATTTCGCGAGTGCGGGTTTCGGCATCGAGCGGTGGTGAAATTGATTTGTCCCGGAGGGCGCGGGCGAAAGCGGCGATTTCGCCGGTGGTTTCGCCTTTTTTCGCCAGTGCGGTCAGGAAATCGGCCTTGACCACGGTCGGAACTTTTTCGTCGGCGAGTTGTTCCACTGCCTGGCGGACCTCCTCGTCGTTGAGCGATCGCGCCGCGCCGAGTTGTTGAGTGAGCTGTTCAAGCACCGGGGGATTCTAAACTTTGTCGCGGCCGGCTCAAACCGAAAGTGCGCGCGGATGAAAGCATGGACAGTTGCGCAAAATCACGTAACGTGTCGGGCGCTGGCGTTGTCTAAAACGGCAACAGCCGACGAATTGCAATCATATGGCAGAAAATCGGAGCAATCATTGGATGAAGTGGACGATCGTCATTGTGGCCGCCGGCGCGGTCATTGCCGGTGGTGTTTGGTATTTCAATCGCGGCCACACCGACGCGCCGGATTACCAGACCGCCAAGGTCACCCGGGGAGATTTGACGCAGGTGGTGACGGCGACGGGCACGCTGAATCCGGTGGTGAACGTGACGGTGGGCAGCCAGGTTTCGGGCATCATCAATAAACTTAATGTGGATTACAATTCCATGGTGAAGTCCAACGAGGTCATCGCGGAAATTGATCCTTCGACTTATCAGGCGGCGGTCGAGCAAGCCACAGCCGATCTGGCCAATGCGAAGGCGAATTTGGAATTGCAGCAGGCCGAGGCGGAGCGCAGCGCCGAGTTGTTCACGAACAAATTGGTTTCCGGTTCCGATTACGACACGGCCATCGCCAACTTGCACGAGGCCGAAGCCACGGTGCAAATCAAACAAGCCGCGCTGGCCAACGCGAACGCAAATCTGGGTTATTGCAAAATCCGTTCGCCGGTGGATGGCATAGT
>DLMG01000024.1 GCA_002479245.1 Verrucomicrobia subdivision 3 bacterium UBA7542
GACGGCATCGTTCCGGTTCAGATGTCCGGCTTTTTGGCTGTTCAGTCCGCTTTCAATGCAATAGGGATACAATCGCAATGGATGACAACCACAAACATTCCCGCTGGGGTTTGTGAAATTTTCGTAAATCCAAAATAATTCGCCAATCTCGCATGACCCGAATTTCATGCCAAATCCCCCATTGTAAAGCGTGGAAGGCAAATTAAGTCACTGCCTACCTTCCTCCGCTTCGCTTGACACAACCGCAGGCAGGCTACATTTTCACATCCGCATAAGTGATTTTTTATAAGCGGAATGCACAACTTATTCAACACGCTCCAGAAATTTGACCTCGGCGACGGCCGGCAGGGATCGTTTTATTCCCTGCCGGCGCTGGAAGAGGCCGGGGTCGGGCCGGTTTCCCAATTGCCCGTCTCCATCCGGCTCGTGCTCGAATCCGTGCTCCGCAATTGCGACGGCAAAAAGGTCGGCGAACAAAGCGTGCGCGCGCTGGCGAATTGGAAGCCAACCGAAACCCGCACGGAGGAAATTCCATTTATCGTTGCGCGCATCGTATTGCAGGATTTTACCGGCGTGCCGCTGCTGGTGGACCTGGCGGCGATGCGCTCCGCGGTTCAGCGACTGGGCAAAAATCCGAAAATCATCGAACCGCTCGTGCCGGTGGACCTCGTGGTGGACCATTCGGTGCAGGTGGATTTTGCCGGCAGCGCGGATGCGTTGCAGAAAAATCTGGAGATGGAATTCCGGCGCAATCGCGAGCGCTACCAGTTTCTCAAGTGGGGCATGCAGGCGTTCGACACGTTCAAGGTCGTGCCGCCCGGCATCGGCATCGTCCATCAGGTCAACCTGGAATATCTTGCCCAAGGCGTGCTTTCGGAGCGCCGGCTTCCAGCACGGCAAGATGGTGAAGACGCTCAACGCGCCGTGCCGGAGGCCGGCGTTCCACTTTACTATCCCGACACGCTGGTCGGCACGGATTCGCACACGACAATGATCAATGGTCTCGGCATCGTGGGGTGGGGTGTCGGCGGTATCGAGGCTGAAGCCGGCATGCTGGGCCAGCCGGTTTATTTCCTCACGCCGGACGTCGTCGGCGTGCATCTCACCGGCGTGTTGCGCGACGGCGTCACCGCCACCGACCTCGCGCTCACCGTCACGGAAATGCTCCGCAAGGCAAAGGTCGTCGGCAAGTTCGTCGAATTTTTCGGCCCCGGCGCGGCGGCGTTGCCGGTCGTGGACCGCGCGACGATAGCGAACATGGCGCCCGAATACGGCGCGACGATGGGTTTCTTCCCGATTGATGCCGAGTGCGTGAATTATCTCCGCGCCACGGGCCGCAGCGAGGAGCTTTGCCTGACCTACGAAAATTATTACCGCGCGCAGGGCTTGTTCGGCATTCCGAAGAAGGGCGACATCGCCTACTCGCAGGAATTGGAACTCAACCTTGGCACGGTGGTGCCGAGTGTGGCCGGCCCAAAGCGCCCGCAGGACCGCATCGAACTGCCGAAGTTGAGAGACGCGTTCATGAAGGCGATGACGCGTTCGGTCATGGACAATGGCTTCGGCAAGCGTTACGAGGAGTTGTATGTAACCGCGCGGGTCAACACGGCGCGCGAGGCCCATCCGCCCATCAATCACAGCTATGGCCATCGCAAGCTGGGCGTGGAACCCAGCGAATCCGAGATGCGCGACCAGCACCCCGCGCCCCACACCTCGGAGCAGGTGCCTCCCACGACGTTTCGCGGGGTGCAGTCCGAAATTCGCCACGGCAGCGTGCTCATCGCGGCCATCACCAGTTGCACGAACACATCGAATCCCAGCGTCATGCTCGCCGCCGGTTTGCTGGCGAAGAAGGCCGTGGAACACGGACTCAGCGTGAATCCCGTCGTCAAGACGTCGCTCGCGCCCGGCTCGCGCGTGGTGAGCGATTACCTGGACCGGACCGGCCTGCAATTGTATCTCGACCAGCTTGGCTTCAACCTCGTGGGTTACGGCTGCACGACATGCATCGGCAACTCCGGCCCCCTGCCGGCCACGGTCGAAGACGCGATCAGCAAATACGACCTGGTCGCGGCCTCCGTCCTTTCGGGCAACCGCAACTTCGAGGCGCGCGTGCATCAGAGCATCAAGGCGAACTTCCTCATGTCGCCACCACTCGTCGTCGCCTTCGCGCTCGCGGGCCGCGTGGACATTGACCTCAGCCGCGATCCGATTGGCATGGGCAAGCATGGCCGGCCGGTTTATTTGCGCGAACTCTGGCCCAGCCTGCAGGAAATCCGCGACCTCATGCAAACCGCGTTGCAGCCGGAAGTTTATCGCAGGCTGTTCAAGGATTTTGCGGCGCAGAATCCCAAGTGGAACGAAATCCCCTCGTTCACCGGCAATGTTTTCGTATGGGAACGCAGGTCCACTTACATACAGGAACCGCCGTTCTTCGCGAACTTCTCCATGCAACCCGGCGGCATCGCCGAAATCAAGGGTGCGCGGACGCTGGCCATTTTTGGTGACAGCGTGACGACCGACCACATTTCACCCGCCGGATCCATCCAGAAGACCTCGCTGGCCGGAAAATATCTCATTGAGAACGGCGTTCAGCCCGCCGACTTCAACAGCTACGGCTCGCGGCGAGGCAATGACCGCGTGATGACCCGCGGCACGTTCGCCAACGTCCGCATCAAAAATCTCATGGTGCCTGGTGTCGAAGGCGGAGTGACCAGGTTTTTGGGAGCGCACGCGTCCTCGCGTGCTGCGGAAGGCGTCTCGCCTTCCGCTTCGTCAGTCAGTTCAACGAGTGCAGCCGGCGCGACGCCGACTGCCGCAGGCGGGACGCCCGCGCTCCCAGGAGAACAAATGTCCATTTACGACGCCGCCATGAAATATCGGGCGGCCGGCGTTCCGCTGGTGGTGATTGCCGGCCAGGAATACGGCACCGGGTCATCCCGTGACTGGGCCGCGAAAGGCACGAACCTGCTCGGCGTGAAAGCCGTCGTGGCGCAGAGCTTCGAACGCATCCACCGCAGCAACCTTGTCGGCATGGGCGTGCTGCCGCTGCAATTCAAGGAAGGCACGACGGCGCAGAGCCTCCAGCTCGATGGCACGGAGACCTACGACATCGTCGGCCTCGATGCGAACCTCAAGCCGCAGCAGGACCTCACGCTGAAGATCACGCGCAAAGACGGCGGCGTGGAAGATGTGCCAGTGCGTTGCCGGATTGATACGCCGATTGAAATCGATTACTACCAGCACGGCGGCATTTTGCCGTACGTCCTGCGGCAGTTGGTGGCAAAGGCATAAATCGGAACGCCGGCCTCCGGCACGGCCCGATGTTATAGCTGAAACAAGCCGTGCCGGAGGCCGGCGCTCCAATGGCAGCGGGAATACTGGGATACATTCATGCGGGACGAAGAGCAGGAAAGGAAGGCGGTTCGTTATATTGAAAACAACCCGATCAAAGCAAAACTCAGCCGAATATCGGAGGTGTGGTCATTCAGCAGCGCAAGATTTCGAGATGAGTTCCAGCGGTTATTTGATTCCAGCTGGAACGCCGGCTTCCAGCACAGCGCGACAATGAAACAACAGGAAGAGCCGTGCCGGAGGCCGGCGCTCCAATTAAATTTTCTCCGGCTTCACCACCGCGACGACCAGTTTATCCGGCTTGAGATATTTTTGCGCGGCGGCTTTGATTTGTTCCAGCGTCACGGCCTCGTATTTCGCGTCGTCGAGTTCCGCACGCCGGTAGCCGAGGCCGTAAAGTTCATCGAGCGTGGTCGTGGAGGCCAGATGACCCAGGTCCTGCCGCGCGATCTTTTTCTGGCCGATGAGTTTGGCCTTGGCGCGTTTGAGTTCCTCGGCGGTCAGGCCTTCGGTGCGCAGGAGTCCGGCTTCCTTGAGAATTTCCTGTTCGACCTGCGCGGCCTTCGACGGCTCGGTGCCGGCATAAAAGGCGAAGTAGCCGGGCACCAGTCCGGCGAAATGTTGCGCGCCGACGTAGTAGGCGAGGCCGAGTTGCTCGCGAATCCGCAGAAACAGCCGCGAACCGAGGTCGCTGCACGATTCTTGAATCATCTCGAGCGCGTAACGGTCTTCGTCGTGCATCGTCGTGCCGGGAAAACCGATGACGACCACCGCCTGCTTTTTGTCGCGGATCTCCGTTACTCGATTGGATGTTGGATGTTGGATGTTGGATGTTGGATGTTCAAATTTTCCGCTGGATTTCCATCCGCCAAAAACTGTTTCGACGGCGGATTTAACCTCCGCCGCATCCACGTCGCCGTAAATGGCGAGAACGCAATTGTTCGGCGTGGCCAGCTTTTTGTGAAACGATTTCAAACTGGCAACCTTAAGTTTGGCAACGGTTTCTTCCATGCCGGTTGAATCCAAGCCGTAGCCGATGTTGCCAAAAAGCGTGCGTCGCATGGCCAGGCTGGCGCTTTTAAGCAGATTGTCCTTGTCTGCACAAATGTCGGCAATCTGCACCTCGCGCTCGCGTTCGAGCGCGTCGGCGGGAAAAACCGGGTTCAGCAAAACGTCGGCGAGCAAATCGAGGCCGGTCGCAAAATCGCTGCTCATGGTTTCCAGATTAACGCCGAAGCTGTTATTGCCGCCGTAGCTGTCTATGCTGCCGCCGACGGTCTCGATTTCTGTCGCAATGTCCCGGGCGCTGCGCTGCGACGTGCCTTTGAGCAGCATCCGGCTGGTCAACTGGCTGATGCCGTTGTTTTCCCTGGTTTCGGCGAGCACGCCGCCCTGGAACATGGCGCGATATTCAACAAAGGGCAGGCGATGATCTTCCTTCACGAGCAGGCGGAGGCCGTTCGGCAATTCAAATTTCTGGATCGCGTGCTCGGTTTTTTCTTCGACGGCCACGGACACTTTGGGCGCGGTGCCATTGGGCAACAACGTGTAAAGGGTGCGGTTTTCCGCCGTGAGATATTCACGCGCGACGCGCAGGATGTCATCGGGCCTGACGCGCTTGACGGCGGCGAGGTAACGTTCGGAAAAATTCAAATCATTTGCCGCCAGCCAGTTTCCGCCGAGGTTTTGCGCCTGGCCTTCCATCGTCTTGCGCGCGGCAAGCGTGGCGGCAATGAATTGTTTCACCGCTTTGCCAAGTTCACCGGCGGTAACCGGCGACGTCTTCATTTTTTCAACCTCGGCCAGCATCGCATCACGCGCAACGGTAAATTTGTCCGCGTCCACGATGGCGCTCATGCCGAACAAACCCGGATTGCCGGGGCTGTAAGTCCACGCGTCAACGTGGTGCACAACGCCCTTCTTCTCGCGGACCTGCTGGTAGAGGCGCGAACTGCGGCCGCACCCCAGCAAAACGGCGAGCACGTCGAGCGCCGGCATGTCGGGATGCCGCACTTCGGGAATGTGCCAGGCAAAATGAAAATGACCAAGTTCAATGGGCGCTTCCTCGACGATTTCACGCGCCGCGGTCTGTTTCGGTTCTTCTGGCAACACGACTGATGGGAGCGCCCGGGCTTTGGTTTTTTCGTAGGCGGTGCGGATTTGCGCGATGACTTCGTCTTTCTTGACGTCGCCGGCGACGACGTAAAACACATTGTTCGGCGCGTATTTTTCGGCGTAGTAACCGCGGATGTCGTCGGGTTTCAACTCGCCGAAAATGTCGGGGTACCCGATGACGGTGAAGCGATACGGACTGCGCGTGTAGGCGGTTTCAAACAGGCGGCGGCTGGCGCGGCGCCCGGGATCGTCCTGGCCCATGTCCATTTCGCGGCGGATGACGTCGAGTTCCCTGGCCAGTTCATCGTCGGGCAGGGTGGCGTGCTGCATGATGTCGCACAGGACATCAATCGCCGTGCGCGTGCCGGTGGCCGGCACGTCAATGTGATACACCGTGCGGTCGAAGCTTGTGTAGGCGTTCATGTAGCCGCCGGCTTCCTGCACTTCCTGGTCAATGCGGCTGCCGGGACGGGTGATTGTGCCCTTGAACAGCATGTGTTCGAGCACGTGCGACAGGCCGGCGCCGAGCCATTTGCCTTCGTGAATGCTGCCCGCCATGCACCACGCCTGCGCTGACACGACCGGCGCGCTGTGATCTTCGCGCACGATGATGACCAGCCCGTTTTCGAGCGTGGTGAGCGTGACCCCGGGCGGCAGCGACGGAATTTTCATCGCCGAAATTCTGGTTGAAAAAGTGGTGTCACTCATTGGATGAAATCAAATTCGCCCGAAACCGGGGCGCACGAATTTAAAGGTTGAAATCGTTTTGTCATGGCCAATTGATATCGGACGGGAAGGATATGGGGAAATGCGCTTTGGGCAATCCAATTTGGCTTGGGGATTTCCGCTCCGTCTCGAACGGGGAGAGGAATTAAAGGTGAGGTGTCGAATTGTCGTATTCAATCTTCATGCGCCCGGTCCTTTCTCACACTTGCCGAACTTGGACGTTATGTAAAGGGTGACGACCGCCATTTCGGAATCGGTTTCCTCGACCATCTCAAAATGATTCCAAGAAATCGGTTCCCGTCCGTCACGCCTTGTGGGACGCGACCAGTCCGCCTTTGGTTCACGACCTCCCTCATCCCGGCCTTCTCCCCACCCGCCTACGCCGAGCTACGGCGCGGTTCAAATTTATAGTCGCGTCGAAGCGAAGCGAAGACGGAAGGAGAAGGAGAATCGTTCTCCGTCTGCTTGGAAATTCGCGCGACTGGATTGGCCGGATGGGCGAACGAATAACCAGAAACCGTGATGGGTAAAATCCTCTCCCGGGGGAGAGGATACAGGTGAGGGCGAGCGTCAAAACAAAATTCATTCCGGCGGTCGTCCATCCCAAAATGATTTCAGGAAATCGGTTGCCTTCCGCCTTCATCTGATTTCGGTGCGACAAATTGCCCGTTGCCCATGCGGATTATCGCTTTTATATTTTTCAACCAACCATCGGTTTGTTTTCGGAATTGGATTTGCTCTGCGGCCAGAACGGTTTGCGGAAGACTTCGGTGAAATCATAGCCGTTTTGAAAATCGTCGCGCGTGTCTTTTTCGGTTTTGGCGAGCAGGCTGGTTTCCACCATGTTGAAAACGATTTCGCCGAAGTCGCGGCAATTATGCACGCCCCATTCTTCAAACACGGTCACCGCCATCGGTCCAAATTGATTCAGCGCAAACTGCCGGATGCCGTCGAGCAATTCCTGGCCGCTGACATGGCGGATGGCGCCGCGGGTTTCCTTGCCGACGAGCCGCTGCGTGTAGTCGAGCGCCTCGCGGACGAACAGGTAGGCTTCGCGTGTGTAGCGCGAATCCCTGGCCAGGATTTGCTCCACCGCTTCGTCAAAATTGATTTCTTGCATTTTAAGGCGCCGCCACCCGGCTCACTGCCTTGCCAGGGGCTTCTCCCGCCTTTGCGGGATTCGTTCCCGCATTGGGATGGGCGGTGCGATATGTTTTAACGGCCCAGCCGGTCAGCAGCAAACCCAGGACAATACAGAGAACCATTTGTTCCTGTTTCGTCAGGCGATTCATGGCAATAATCTAACGGAATAAGGCAGTTTCGGCAAGTCGTACTAATGGCCTTGATTCCGTAACGCAGAATGGCAAACCAGCGCCGTAGGCGCGACATATTTGTAGAATTCCGCCGTTAAATGTTTCAGCTCCGTCGGAGCGGCATATGTCCATATGATTGATGTCGCACCTACAGAGCTTGATATCGAATGGGCGATGAAACTACAACGATGTCGCACCCACAGTGCTAACGACCTATGTTTGTACGGTGGAATTGGCTTTAATCTTGCGACGGCTTTGCGGTGTTTGTTAATTTGCACCCGCTTTATGGCAGCCATTGGCCGATTTCAAAAGGGCGAGGAAATCTTCTACGCCAAAGTCGTGGACGGCGAATTGTTCCGGCTGTGCGGCGAAGTTTTCGGTTCGCCGTCCTTCGACCGCAAGCCCACTCCGCGCAAAGGCATCCGCACGCTGATTCCCGTTGTGCCATCCAAAATCATCGCCGTCGGCCTCAATTATGCCGACCACGCGCGGGAAATCGGCCAATCGCCGCCAAAAGAGCCGTTGTTCTGGCTCAAAGCCACCACGTCGCTGATCCCCGACGGCGGGAAAATAGAAATTCCTTTCCGGGAACATCGCACGGATTTCGAGGCCGAGCTGGCCATCGTCATCGGACGCAAAATCCGCAACGTCTCGCCTACGCAGGCATCGCGCTACATTTTCGGTTACACCACCGCGCAGGACATCAGCGACCGCACCATTCAGAATTCCGAAAGCCAGTGGGCGCGGTGTAAATCGTTCGACACGTTCACCCCGCTCGGCCCTTACGTGGAAACGAAAATTGATCCGGGCGAACTGAACATCCAGCTTTTCCAGAACGGCCAGTTGCGCCAGAACTCGAACACGAAGCAGCTCATCTTCAAACCCGCCGAACTGGTCAGTTTCATTTCCACGAACATGACGCTGCTGCCCGGCGATGTGATTCTCACCGGCACACCCGGCGGCATCGGCCCCATTCAAAGCGGCGACCGGCTTGAGGTGCGGATTCAAGGGCTGGCGCCACTGGTGAACGTGGTTAAGTGAGAACGTAGCAGCGTCTCGGCAGAGCGCCGCAGAACAATGGGAGTGCCAGGCACTGCCTCGGCGAGTTCATCCGCAGATTTCGCGGATGACGCAGATAACGAATCTGTGCAATCGGCGTAATCTGCGGATTTAGGATCCCGCGCCGCTACGCCACATCAGGCGGATAATCCATGTTTTCCATCATAAAATCTTGATTCAAGCCTGCAATTTTGCAAGAGTAGCCAATGTCGGGATTGAGACGATACCTGACAGATTGTGATCAAAGCTGGTGGCAATCAAATCGCAGGCAAAAATATGAAAACTCAGGTTTTCTTTGCGACCACAAGCTGCACGAACACGATGACTACGCGTTTAAGAACCTCCTGCGCCACGAGACTGCTGCCGCTGTTGCTGCTTTTGGTGCTGCCCGCCGTGGTGCAAGCCCAAACTTACACGAACAATTACGGCATCTGGGGCTACACGACAAATGCCGACGGCATCACCATCAACATCACGGGATACACCGGTTCTGGCGGGTCGGTGACCATCCCCACCAATATTGACGGCCTGACGGTCACCAGCATCGCGGACGCGGCGTTCGATAACTGCACTAGTTTGACCAACGTCATGATCGGCACCAATGTCACCAGCATGGGGGTCAATGTTTTCTATGATTGCCCCAACCTGACGGCAATCACGGTGAATGCAAACAATCCCGCCTATGGCAGTGTGGCCGGGGTCTTGTTTGATAAGAGCCAGACCACGCTCATCCAATGTCCGGGGGGCGAAACCGGAAACTATGCGGTTCCCAACACCGTTACCAACATCGGAAGTGATGCGTTCTTTTTCTGCGGTGGGCTGGCGAGCGTCACCATAGGCAACAGCGTCGCCAGCATTGGGGGCCTTGCGTTTGCTAACTGCACCAGCCTGACCAATGTTACAATCGGCACCAATGTCAACAGTATCGGCAGCAACGCGTTCGCTTCATGCACTGATTTGAATGCAATCACGGTGAATTCAAACAATCCCGCCTACAGCAGTGTGGATGGAGTCTTGTTCAACAAGAGTCAGACCACGCTGATCCAGTGTCCGGGGGGTGAAGCGGGAAGTTACACGGTCCCCAACAGTGTCACCAGCATCGGGGCCGATGCGTTCACAGCCTGCCCCAACCTGGTCAGTGTCACGATTGGCAACAGCGTCACCAACATCGGGTTCTCGGCGTTCTCTAGCTGCACCAGCCTGACCAACGTGATGATCGGCGCCAACGTCACCAGCATCGGGGTCAATGCATTCTATGTTTGTCCCAGCCTGATGGCAATCAAGGTGAGTTCAAACAATCCCGCCTATAGCAGTGTGGCTGGGGTTTTGTTCAACCAGAACCAGACCACGCTCATCGCATATCCGGAAGCCAAAACCGGAAGCTACGCGATCCCCAACAGCGTCACCAACATCGGGGTCAATGCGTTTGCTGACTGCATGAACCTGCTAAATGTCACCATCCCCAACAGCGTCATCAGCATCGGGGGCGGGGCGTTCCGCTACTGCGTCAGCCTGACCAGTGTCACGATCCCCAACAGCGTTACCAACATTGGGTTCATTGCGTTTGCAAACTGTTCCGGTTTGACGGGAGTCTATTTTCAGGGGAATGCTCCGACACCAACCAATGATTCATCCGTTTTCTCCGGCGACAACAATGGAATTGTCTATTACCTGCTGGCCACCACGGGTTGGGGCCCGACTTTTGACGGTCTTCCGACCATGCTGTGGAACCCGCACGCGCAGACCAACGACGGAAGCTTCGGCGTGCAAAATAATCAGTTCGGATTCAACATCGCCGGCAGCAGCAATCTGGTCGTCGTGGTGGAAGCCTGCACAAACCTGGCCAATCCCGTATGGTCACCGGTGGCAACCAACACCCTCACCGGCGGAACTTCGTATTTCAGCGATCCCAAGTGGACGAATTATTCCAGCCGCTTCTACCGCTTTCGCTCGCCGTGAGTGAAATTCTTCGCGTCTTGGAGTTGACCATCCGCCTCTGACAGGATTAAGTTTGCCATGATGAAAGCGGAGATTGAGCCGATGCAGCAGCCGGTCCACAAAGTGGTCGGCCGTCCGCTCACCATGTCCCGCCGGCTCGCCCACCTGGAAGACCTGGCCGGCTTTCTCAAAAAACACGCGCATGGATCACTCGCCAAAGCCGAGGGAGATTATTTCCCGGTTCGAAAAACTGTTGGTCGCCCTCGCCACTGACGGAATTGATTTCGCGGTCGTCGGCGGATTGGCGGTCATATTCAATGGTTATCCGCGCCTGACCTTGGATGTGGACATCCTCGTTCACGCCGCGCCGGAAAATCTCCGCAAACTGCTGGATAGTCTTGCGGGCTGGGGCGAAGGCTGGGCGCGCGAACTCAAGCCGGAAGATTTCATTTACGATCAAGGCGCGATCCGTGTGATGGAGGAATTCGACCTCGATATATTTACGCGGATGAGCGGCAAGTCGCTCGAAGATTTTCGCCCGCGCCTGCGGCATCTGGAAACCGGCAGCGTCCGCATTCCGTATCTGGCACCCGAAGATTTGATTTTTCTCAAACAGGGTTCCTGGCGCGACAAGGACAAGTTGGACGTGCAGGCCATGCGGGAAATCATCGCGCGCGAAGCGAGAACGTAGCGACGTCTCGGCAGAACGCCGTTCCCGGTGAATTGAGACCGTAGCGGCTTTCGGCAGAAAGCCGCCATCTTGAACCAAAGTTTGCGGCGCTCTGCCGAGGAGCCGCTCCGCCGCAAAATAAAATTCCTCGTTCCTTTGCCACTGTGTTGTTAAATTCCCCGCCACATGAAGTGGACCAACGCATTTATTCCTACACTCCGCGAAGCTCCGGCTGACGCGGAAATTCTTTCCCATAAACTCCTGCTCCGTGCCGGCCTCATCCGCAAGCTCGCCGGGGGCGTCTATACCTTTCTACCGCTCGGTTTGCGCGCGCTGCGCAAGGTCGAGCAAATCGTCCGCGAGGAAATGGACCGCGCCGGTGCGCTCGAACTGCTCATGCCCGCGCTTCAGCCGCCGGAAATCTGGCAGCAGAGCGGCCGTTACGAAACCGCCGGTAACGTGTTGTTCAAATTGAAGGACAGTGGAAACCGCGAATGGATTCTCAGCCCGACGGCCGAGGAAGTCATCACCACCACCGCCGCCGCCGAGATCAATTCCTACCGGCAGTTGCCGAAGAACTTTTACCAGATCAGCGTGAAGTTCCGGGACGAAATCCGTCCGCGCTTCGGGCTGATGCGCGCCCGCGAGTTCATCATGAAGGACGCCTACAGTTTTGACGTGAGCGACGAGGCGGCGCAGGCGTGCTACCAGAAAATGTACGACGCCTATGGGCGCATCTTTGCCCGGTGCGGGCTGAAGGCGTTTCCGGTTGAGGCCGACACCGGCGTCATCGGCGGGAAATTTTCGCACGAGTTCATGGTCCCGGCGGAAACCGGCGAGAACGAGGTGGTATATTGCGAAGCCTGCGGTTACGCCGCGAACATCGAGAAGGCGACAAGCGCGGTTTCTCAACGTGCTTCCGGCATCTTGCCGGAAGAACAAACTGGAACTGCCGGCGGGACGCCGGCAGCACGTTCCATTGAAAAGTTCGCCACGCCCGGCGTTGTCACCATCGAAGCGCTGAGCAAAGCGCCCTACAACGTTCCGGCCAATCGTCAGATCAAGACGCTGGTTTACATGGCTGACAGCAAACCGGTCATCATCTTGATACGCGGCGACGACCAGTTGAACGAAGCCAAGCTCGCGGGCATCATCGGCACCACGGTGTTCCGTCCGGCCACGCCGGAAGAATGTGTGGCCACGCTCGGCGCGCATCCGGGAAGCTTGGGCGCGGTGGCAAGCACATTGGAGCGCCGGCCTCCGGCACGGCTTGAAGGTGAACCGCTGCAACGCGCCGTGCCGGAGGCCGGCGCTCCGAGGATTTTCGCCGATGAACGTCTGCACGGCGCGAACGGCATGACCACCGGCGCGAACGAAGACGGTTTCCATTTCCGCAACGTCTCCATCGAACGCGACATCAAGGTAACACAGTGGTTCGATTTGCGGACTGTGACCGCCGGTGAACCCTGCGCGAAATGCAACAAACCGTTAAAAATCCGGCGGGCGATTGAAGTCGGCCACGTTTTCAAGCTCGGCACGAAATACAGCGAGAAGCTCGGCGCGACCTTCCTCGACGAGGCTGGCACCCGCAAACCCGCCGTCATGGGCTGCTACGGCATCGGCGTCACCCGCACGTTGCAGGCCGTCATCGAGCAGTGCAACGACAAGGACGGCATCATCTGGCCGTTAAGTGTCGCGCCGTATCAGGTTTGCATCACGCCGCTGGGAGTCGCGCCGGACGGCGCGGTGATGAAACTGGCGGAGAAAATTTACGCGGAACTCACGGCGCGCGGCGTGGAAGTGATTCTGGACGACCGCGACGAACGTCCCGGCGTGAAATTCAAGGATTCCGAACTGGTCGGCTTTCCAATTCGCATCGGCATTGGTGAAAAATCATTAGCGAAGGGCGAAGTGGAACTCAAACCGCGCGGCGGCGCGCTGCAACCCGTCAAGGCCGATGTGGCAGTAGAAGCGGTGGTGAAACTGCTGGAAGAAGGCCAGGCAAGTTTGCGCTGAGCCAATTGTAGCCACTGACGTTGGTCTGCGCTGTCTTCATTATTTTGCGCCGACTGACGTCGGCGGCTACTTCGCGTTTGAGGTTTACCGTGGCAACGGATGAAAGATGAATCGCGCCGGGTGGTTCGCTGTGGGATCAATTTGCACGGTGTAATAACCGCCGTCGTTCAGCAGTTCGGTGCCGGACAAGGCCGGGCAGAGCCGCACCCGAAATGGCCACCAAAGATGCGCCTCGTGCAGCGCTGAACTGAAACGGTTGACATTCCGGCCCAGAAACCGGATGGGCGGAATCCCCGACAGCACCCGGCTTTTCCATAAAATCAGCCGCGTGTGCAGATGCCCGATGATGGTCTGTTCCACCTGCGGCAACCGGCGGCGCACTGGTTCCTCGCGCCACAGAAACGGCAGGGCCGTGGGGTCGTGACAGAACAATAACACGCGTTGCTCCGGTTGGAGCGCATCAAAGGCAGCGCGGATTTCGGCGAGGTGCGCCTCGCGCAATGGCTGCCATTCCGGCCACTCCTCCGGCGGCATGTCCGCCTTGTTTGCGGGCAGGGCGATGAGGGGCGAGGCCACGCCCATGAGCAGGTAACGGCCGATGGCCAGTTTCCAGAACGGTTGCAGGCCAAGCTGCTGCGTGGCGCAATGCCAACTGGCGAGCCGCATTCCTCCCTTCCCGCCAAACAGGGTCAGTTTCCCAAGTTCATGGTCGCCAATGGTGAACCGCGCGCGGTCGCCGAATTTCGCGCGGAGCTTGCCGAGACAGTCCTGCGCGCTTTGAAACGAGCCGGTGTCGCTTACGCCCACAAACCCGGTGTCACACGGATAATCCCCATTGGCCACGAGATAATCCAACGGCCCGATTTCGGCCAGAAAACGGTCGAGTTGCCGTCCCTGGTCGAGCGGATGACGCATCCAGATCAAATGCCGGTAGGCGCGCGCGACCGCGCGGAGCAGGGGATTGACGATGGTGCGAAATTCATAATCTTCGCCGCGGGCCCGCTCGGCGGGACCAGCGTAATGGATGTCGCTCAAAATGGCGATCGTGACATCTCCCTGCGCGCGGGTTTCCATGCGGCGTCAATTATCCACAGCCGCCGCATCACTGCTGTTGTTTTGGTCGAGGCAATCGCGGACGGTTTTGGCGAGTTCGGCGTGGGTGTAGGGTTTTGCGAGAAAGCTCGCGCGGGTCCGGGCCAGCATTTTCTGGTTCACTTCATTGGCGGTATAGCCGCTGGTAAAGACAACCTTCAGGCGGGGCTGGCTGGTCTGCAATTTTTCGACGAGGTCCGCGCCGGAAATGCCATCGGGCATCACCATGTCGGTCAGGAGCAAATCAATTTCATTCGCGCGCTGATTCCATACGTCAAGCGCTTCCTTGCCGGATGACGCTTCCAGAATCCGATAGCCGCACTCTTCGAGGATGTCGCGGGCCATGCTCCGCAGGATCGGTTCGTCTTCAACGATGAGAATGGTTTCCGAGCCGCCGGCGACAGGGGCAGCGGGGGCCGCTTCTTCTGCGAAGGCGGGCACTTTGTCGCTGGCGGGAAGAAACACGTCGAACGTGCTGCCTTTGCCGGGTTCGCTGTTCACTTCGAGCCAGCCTTCGTGCTGTTTGATAATGCCATAAACAGTCGCGAGGCCGAGGCCGGTGCCCTTGCCGATGTCTTTCGTGGTAAAAAACGGTTCGAAGATGCGGCCCAGCGTGGCAGAATCCATGCCGATACCTGTGTCCGTGACGCGCAAACGAACAAAGCGTCCCGCATGCGCCTGGGGATGGGTTTCGATGAAAGCGGCATCAATGATCATGGTCTCGACGCCGATGGTCAGCCTGCCGCCGCGCGGCATGGCGTCGCGGGCGTTGAGGGAAAGGTTCATCACGACCTGCTCGATCATGCCGCAGTCGCCCTGAACAAATGGATTTTCCACCGCCGGCTGAAATTCAAGCGTGATGGTTTCCCCGAGGAGACGCTCCAACATCTTGCTCATGTTACCGACAACTTTCTGCAAATCGAGCAGCTCGGGCTGCATGACATTCTTGCGGCTGAACATGAGCAATTGGCGCGTGAGACCCGCGGCGCGTTCGGCGGCAAAATAGACGGCTTGAACCGAGTCAACCACCTCCGGCGGCAATGTCGGCCTGGCGAGCAGCGAACTGG
>DLMG01000095.1:0-3751 GCA_002479245.1 Verrucomicrobia subdivision 3 bacterium UBA7542
GTCAACGACGACACCATCTTCAACCGCATTGACGAGCAATTTAAAGCCAACCCGCGAGTCATCAGCGTGGCCAAGTCCGGCCTCAAAATGCGGACGATGCCCGTGCCCGTTCCGTTCATCGGCGAACTGCGGCCCAGCACCGCCAGCAGCGGCGGCTACCTGTTCATCGCCACGAGCGATGCGCTGATTGACGAGGCCCTTGCCGTGAAAAGCGGACAGAATCCCGGCCTCAAAGCCACCGCCGAATTCAAGCAACTCGCGCAAGGGCTGCCTGACCATGGCAACCAGTTCTGTTACATGAGCCAGCGGTTCGCCGACACCTTGATTCGAGTGCAGCAACAGGCCATGGCCAACACCGCCAGGACCGAACCGCAGATGGCGCAATGGATGCAATCCTTTTACCGCAACCGGCCTACCTTTGCCTACTCCATCGGCATCAACACGCCGGACGGCTGCCTGACCATCGGGAACGGCAGCCAGAGCTACGCCAACGCCGTGCTGCTGCCCGCCGCGTTCGTGACCGGCATGATGGCCGCCATCGCCATTCCCAACTTCATCAAAGCCCGGACCGTCTCGCAGCAAAATGCCTGCATCAACAACCTCCGCCAGATTGACGCCGCTAAAAACGAATGGGCGTTGGAAAAAGGCAAAAAATCCACAGACACGCCGACCATGGACGATCTCAAGCCATATCTTGGGAAAATTCCCCATTGCCCGGCCGGTGGCACCTATACCATCAATGCGGTTGGTCAACCGCCTGAGTGCAGCATTCCCGATCACAAGCTGCCTTAAAATATCTGGCCGGTCAGACGCTGGTGTCATCGGAATTTGCCATCGCAAATTTCCGGCGGTCTTGTTGCCCTGTGAATTCCCCGCTCGCCATGCGCTGCCGGCTGGATTAGGCTGCGGCCTTTATGGCACCACTGCCGAAACCGGAAGTCATCATTACTCACGAAAGCGATCTGGACGGGTTGCTGTCGGGCGCGTTGCTGCAGCGGCTGGCCCAAAAATTATTTGGCACGGATGTCCCGCTGGAAGCGTATCACTACAATTTTTGGAAACAGCGCGAATTGCGCGAAAGGGCTGCGTGGGTTGCGGACTTCACTTTTGAGCCGCGCCTCGACAAGCCGGATTGGGTCGTCATTGACCATCACGTCACGGAGGTCGCGCCGAAGAACGCGCGGCTCATTCACGACGTCAACAAATCCGCCGGGCTGCTTTGTTACGAACTTTGCCGGCAACACGGCATTACGTCACCCGCACTGGACCGGCTCGTGCATTTGAACAACGTCGCCGATTTATTCCTTGAAGAGGACCCCGATTTTGAGATTGCGGGCGATTACGCGAACCTCGTCAAAATTTACCAGTTCTGGAATCTGCACACGCTCATAGGCGGTGACATTGAAAAATTGCTCGACCATCCGCTGCTCGAGGTCATGGCGGTCAAACGGCGCATCGAAAATCCGCTCGGCTTTGAATGGAGCAAATCGAACATCACGGAAATCAGTCCGGCGGTCGGATTCATGGATACCGTGGTCGGCAACAACAATCTCATCGTCCACCAATTGCTGGAGCAGCAGGCGACGAAATATCCGGTGCTGGTCACGTTGTTCCGGCGCGGGAACCTGGTTTTTGCCAGCTTTCGCAGCCGCAACGGCGAGGCGCTCAAGGTGGCGGAAAAATTTCAGGGTGGCGGCCACGCCAACGCCGCCGGCGCCATCCTGCCCAAATCCGTCCGGAACATTCCCGATGGCGTTGAATACCTGCGACAAATTTTGAATCCGAAAAACGAGACGCAACAGACGCGGCTTAACAGTTTGGAAAGTCTGTTCGCGGGAATTGAAGCTGAACAAAAGAAGTAACCGCCAATTGGAGGCGAGGGTCAGAATCGAACGAGGAAGCTTTACCGTTCCGAGCCTAACACACTCTGTTTCAAGGGTTATTGTAACCTGATTTTACAGGGGTTCAAGCCACATTTTCGACCGCCCTTCCAACGCCCGCTCATTGCCCCGTCACCGCCCCTTTATTGCTCGTCCGGTGAAGAATTGGGTGAAACTTTTTACGGATGCCCACGGCGGCGGCGTCCCAGAAAGGCAGCAGCTTTAACGGCCAGCACCGACTACCAATGTTTGAAAACGAAACCCCGCTCCGGTTTCCCAGAGCGGGGCAATGGAAAACAAATGGCTTACTTCCGCTGGCGACGGAACAGCAGCAGGGACAACCCGCTTAAACCCGCCAAGGCCAGTGAGGTCGGTTCGGGGACTGCGGTAATAATAATCTCGCCATTGGGTGAGCCGTCAGGGCTGGCGATGCCGGAAACCTCGGCGAGAACCATTATCGCAGATGAGTCAATGATGGAACCGCCACCGCCACCGCCGAAGCCGAAGTCGTCGTTGTATTGGCCGTGGCCGCCGCCGCCGCCGCCGCTGTACCCGCCGCCGCCGCCGCCGGCCTGCGCAAAGCCGCCGCCGCCGCCGCCGCCGCCCAAGCCACCGCTGCCGCCACCGGCACCGCCACTCAAGAAGCTGCTGCCGTTAATGCCGCCACCGCCGCTGCTGAACCCGCCACCGCCGCCCGTGAGGCCGGAGCCTTGCCCGCCGCCGCCATTAATGCCGCCACCGCCGCCGGCGTAGCCGCCGGAGCCGCCGCTGGTACCCGTGTTGCCCGCAGCGCTGCCCGCAGCGCCGCCGCCGCCGCCGCCGCCAGCAACGACCAGCGGGGTGCTGCCATTGACAACGAAACTCCCGCCACCGCCACCGCCGCCAGGCCCGAACTGACCACTACCATTGCCGCCCACACCACCGACGAGCAGGGTGAGTGTCGTCGCTGTCATGAAGTCAAATTCGCCTTCCATTTCGGCTCCGAGGCCCCCGCCGCTTTGGTAACAGCCGCCGCCCTGAGCCCCATAGGCAGTGATAGCGTAGAGGCCAAGGTTCAGGGTGATAGTCGTCTTCGACCCACTATACAGGTAGTCGCCGGTCTGGGCGTAACCGGCAAGCACTCCAAACTGCAAGACGATCGCAACCGCACAGACCACGCCGCATGAATGACACCTGGTACGAATGGTGGATTTGGATTTCGTTTTCATAGGGTTTCATAGGTTCAACTTCTTCCCGACTGATTGATTGCGATAATACGCCGATCTCCATCCTTGTCCATTCAATGTTATTCACATCCCAACGAGCATGATGAAACCAATTAATTAACTTCATCAGCTTCCATTTTGCCAAGGCGTGTCGAGGGCAGGCGAGTCTGACAGCGCTCGCGCTTCTGCCGCCAGTATTTGGAAATCTCCTTTGTGGCCTTGTGCAACCAGTCTTGGTCTGCCGCGAGCCGGATCATCTCGACCGCCGCAAACCACTTTGGCGCGTTGGGTGCCGGATCACCCAGCGGCGTCAGCTTGCCCACGGCCATCAAAACCTGAATGTCACTCTCCGTGAAGCCGAGCAGTTTCGCCGTCGCCGCAACATCAAGACGTGCTGGCAAACCTTTGGCCACCCAGGTCGTCATCACCGCTTGCATCACATCGCCAGTCATATTTTGATTTCAGTTGTCTATCAGCGTTAATTCGCGGTGGTTTTGCTTTTCCTTGAAACGATTCGCGTTTAATATCGCCAACGTTTATGGCTGATTCAACCATGCGCGCCGACGGTCGTGCTCCCAATCAACTCCGTCCGCTGCGCTTTCAAAATCACATCGCGCCCCACGCCGCCGGCTCGACCCTCGTCGAATGGGGCAACACGCGCGTCAT
>DLMG01000095.1:3882-7062 GCA_002479245.1 Verrucomicrobia subdivision 3 bacterium UBA7542
ACCGCCGAATACTCGATGCTCCCTTACTCCACTTTGCAGCGCAAACCGCGCGACAGTACGAAGGGAAAAATTGACGGACGGTCGCAGGAAATCCAGCGGCTCATCGGCCGCGCCATGCGCGCCGCGCTTGACCTCAACAAACTCGGCGAACGCACGGTCTGGGTGGATTGCGACGTGTTGCAAGCCGATGGTGGCACGCGCACCGCGGCCATTACCGGGGCTTACGTCGCGTTGTCGCTTGCGGTGAAAAAAATGATCGCCGAAAAAAAACTGGCGGATTCTCCGGTTCTTAACGCCGTCGCCGGCGTGAGTGTCGGCATCGTCGGCGGCCGGCCGCTGCTGGATTTGTGTTACACGGAAGACGTGGACGCGGCGGTGGATTTGAATCTCGTGATGAATTCCGCCGGTGAATTCATTGAAGTTCAAGGCACCGGCGAGGAAGCCACGTTCACCGAGGCGCAACTTGCCGACTTGCTCGCGCTCGGCAAGGCGGGCATCCGCGAACTGCTCGCCGCACAGGAAAAAGCACTCGCACAAGATTGATTCACTTGGCCACATCCGCTTCCAAAAAATCGCGGCGCAGACCAAAATCAGCCGCCATCACGCGCTTGTTGCTCATCCGCCACGCCGAGGTTGCATTGCGTTATCAGCACACGTTTGGCGGGCGGATTGACATGAATCTTTCGGCGCACGGCCGGGCACAGGCCGGAAAGCTTGCTGAATTTTTGCGTGGCAAAACGTTCGATGCCATTTACGCCAGCCCGATGAAGCGCGTCCAGCAAACGCTTGTGCCGCTGCTTAAAAACGGCGCGCTCGCGCCAACCATTCTGCCCGGATTGCGCGAAGTGGATTTCGGCGATTGGACAGGATTTAACTGGGAGGAAGTGCGCAAAAAGTTCGGCGTTCATCCTTACGACTGGCTGGACGAAATCGAGTTGGGCGCGGTGCCCAACGGCGAGACGGGCGTTCAATTCCGCGCCCGGGTCGAATCGTGCCTGTTTGAAATCATCCGGCGGCATCCAATCGGGACGGCCGCGATTTTTTGTCACGGCGGCGTCATCCGCATGCTGCTGGCCATTTTGCTCGAACTGCCGCTGCCGAAGACCAATTCATTTGAAATCGAATACGCCAGCGTCACGCAGGTCGCGCTGCATCCGCACCTGAACGAAATCGAACTGCTCAACTTCACGCCGTGGCGCGATCTTGTAACATGACTGAATTATTAGATGCAGGCACGACATCATGGATGCAATGATGACATCCGCCCTCACCCCGACCCTCTCCCCCAGGAGAGGGAGAATCGTTCGCCGCTCCTTTGAAAATTTATGCGACTGGATTGGCCGGACTTTCATTCGCAAAACCAGAAACAAGCGAAAGCTATTTCCTCTCCTGGGGGAGAGGATACAAGGTGAGGGCGGGCGTGAACACGCATTCCACTGAAAACGTCGAGGAATCAAAAATGAAGACAACCGAATCGCTCTGGCGCGTTTCCGTCATTACGACGCCCGAAGCCGAAGACGCGGTTGCGGAACTGCTCGGCGCAACGCTACATCAGCCGGTTTCAACCTGGTTCAACCTGGAAACCGGCGTAAGCACGGTCACCGCTTACCTGCCGCAAAAACTTATGACCTTGGGAGCGCCGGCGTCTCGCCGGCGAATTTCATCCGCACCAGTAAGACGCCGGCATTCCCAGGAACAGGTTCGCAGGGAAATTCTTGAAGGCTTGAGTCGAATCAAACAGTGCGGTCTGAAAATTGGTTCCGGCAAAGTCACCATTGCGAAAGTTCGGCGCGAAGACTGGGCCGAATCATGGAAACGGCATTTCAAGCCCATTGAAATAGGCAATGCCCTGCTCATCAAACCGAGCTGGAGCAAAAAACGTCCGCGTAAAAATCAGGCGGTTGTCATTCTTGATCCCGGACTCAGTTTTGGCACCGGCCAGCATCCGACGACGGCGTTCTGCCTGCGGGAACTGGTGCGTGGTGGGGAAATAAAAACATGCCGGTCATTTTTAGACATGGGTACCGGTTCGGGAATTCTGGCGATTGCGGCGGCGAAACTGGGTTATTCTCCGGTTCACGCCTTCGATTTTGATCCCGAAGCGGTTCGCGTTGCGCGCGCCAACGCCCGCGCGAATGGCGTTCATAAAAAACTGCGGATCGTGCGCCGGGACGTGACAAAACTGCCGATTCATCCGGTGCGACAATACGATTTGATTTGCGCGAATTTGATTTCGACACTGCTGATTGCCGGGCGACGGCGGATTGTGGCGCAATTGCACCGGGGCGGAACGCTCGTACTGGCGGGAATTTTGAGGTCGGAATTTTCACAGATGCAGAAGATTTTTGAGGAACTTGGACTAAAACTTGCTGCCCGAAAAGTTGAAAACGAATGGTGTTCGGGTTTGTTTTGTTTTGCTGAAGAAAATATTTGGAAGAATTTGAATGACAAACACTGCGATTGGTCTTATAATCAGGAGCGTAAGCAGTCAGCCGCGGCCGACAAGGAAGGTTGTGGCGCTGCCAAACTCCGCAACATGATAACATGAGTTGTGTTATGAAAAGAATGATGGAAGTCATCACGGAAGCTGTCCGGGATCCAAAACACCCATTCCGCAAGCTGGATCATCAGCCAAAAAAACCACTAAAAAACCGGTACGAACGCAGAAAAGTAAAGGAGTATCTGCACCTGGGTGACTGGCAGGAGGAAATGGCATAAAAATCTTGCCCAACTTGAATGAATGAGCCGCGCGCGAGCGCGGCTTTTTCTCTTGTAACGGCGGGGCTATTGGCACTTCGGGCAAATGCCGAAAAATTCAAGTTTGTGGGTCACGCTTTTAAAGCCGTTCGCGGCGGCAATGTGCGTCTCAATCTCGCGGGGAAAGCATTCCTCGATTTCGACCACTCCCGCACAGCGCGTGCAAACCAGATGATGGTGATGGCCGTCATCGCCTTCGCTGACCAGTTCAAACCGCGCCGTGCCGTCGCCGAAGTCAAACCGTTTCACCATCCCCATCTCCTCGAGCAGATGCATGGCACGGTAAATCGTCGCCAAATCGCACTGTCCCCTGGGCATGGCGGCAAAAATGTCCCGGTTCGTGAGCGGATGAGGATGTTGCCGGAGAATCTCCAGAATTGCCGCGCGCGGGCTGGTGATCTTTCGCGCTTGCTGGCGCAAACG
>DLMG01000095.1:7212-7430 GCA_002479245.1 Verrucomicrobia subdivision 3 bacterium UBA7542
GGAATCAAGCCGACGACAACCGCCAGGGCCGGACGGCCAAACTTTTTTGAAACGGCGTTTTTCATGTTGCGTTCAGGCTTTTAAATGAAAATAAAGAATCAAGGCGGCAATTGCGCCAAACCCGGCGGCAAAATTTGTCAGCACGAGTTTTTTGTGATGTTTCAAAATTTCGCCCAGCACGGCGTGGGCGGCCAGATATAAAAATCCGCCGCCCGCGT
>DLMG01000110.1:0-1035 GCA_002479245.1 Verrucomicrobia subdivision 3 bacterium UBA7542
CCGGAGAACCTGACAGCAAACCGGCAGTGACGGTGTTGCCCAGTGAACCCGCCAGTTGATCCGACGGCAGTGCGAGCGGCAGTCCCAACGCGAAAGGAATAACCGTGATCGCCGCGCCCGTGATGGCGTCCAGGTGTTTCCTTGAGTTCACCAGACGATAGGTATTGGCGGCATGATAGAGCAGGTAAAAAACCGTGGCGCCAACGGGGCTGAGCTGAACCAGCCCGGAAAAGTTTTGCGGCGCCTGCCAGAGCAACACGTGGCGCGCCGAAGCGGCAAGCAGACCGGGGAACAGAAAATCCCGGACCGCTTCGCCGGGGGTCAAAGCGCGTCCGGTGAAAATGAATTTCAGAATGCCGGCGGCAATCATTCCTGCCATGGCCGGGCTGAGAAAGCACCAGCCGGCTTGCGGCGAAGTTAAATTGCCGGGCGCGTAAACCGCGAGCGCGCCGCCAACAATCAACACAACGGCAATGCCAAAGCTCAAATCGTGAATCAGCGACCAACGCCCGGAAAAGCGCGCTCCGACGGCGGGTTTCTCCTTAAACTGGTTTCTGCCGTGTCCTGGACGCATCATTTGGAAGGTTCCGCCGGCGGGGCAATCATTTGAAGAAATGTGCAGTTCAGGAATAATGCCGTTTTCATTACGGCGCATTGTGGTTCGTCAAAGAATCGAATTCAAACCCATTTCCATTGGAGCGCCGGTCCCTGCCGCGCCGAAGCTTCCGAGCGAAGGCTGGTCCGACCCGGCGAAAATTCCCGCTGGAGTTCGAGCCTAAGCCGCTCCCATCATCACCACAAACTCCCCCTTCAAACTCCGTTTCTTCGCAATCGCCAGCAATTCTGCCGGTTTGCCGCGCAGAAATTCCTCGAACTTCTTGGTCAACTCGCGCGCCAGCACCACCTGCCGGTCAGGAAAAACTTCGCTGAGTTCGACGAGCAGTTTTTCGATCCGATACGGCGATTCATAAAGCACCAGCGTGCCATCAAAACTCTTGAGCGATTCCAGCTTGTTCCGTCGCTGGCCGGATTTGT
>DLMG01000110.1:1115-9899 GCA_002479245.1 Verrucomicrobia subdivision 3 bacterium UBA7542
CGGCAGAAAGCCGATGAAATGAAATTCGTCCGTCGGCAGGCCGCTCGCTGTCAGCGCCGCGACCAATGCGCTCGGCCCCGGCACCGATTCGACGCGGAAGCCGGCGGCGATGGCCGCTTTGACGACGCGTTCCCCGGGATCGCTGATGCCGGGACTGCCGGCATCCGTGACCAGCGCGACTTTCTCGCCGCTCCGGAGGCGCCCGATGATTTCCTCGCTGCGTCTGGCTTCATTAAACTGGAAATAACTGAGCAGCGGTTTGGAGATTCCGAAATGCTTCAACAGTCGCCCGGAGTGGCGCGTGTCCTCGGCGGCGACGACGTCGCACTCGCGCAACACGCGCAGCGCGCGCAGCGTGATATCCTCGAGGTTGCCAATGGGCGTGGCGACGAGGTAAAGCGTGCCCGGAGTCAGTGGGGGCAATGCGGCATCCATGTCTTGACTAAAGCAGAAAAACCGACATTCGACAACCCTTGAAGTCTGGTGTAATTTCCCGAAAATAAAACGAACCGGGGTGGGAATTGTTTTCCGCCGCCATTGGAAATTTTAATCTTTTCGATGAATATGAACACTACCAAAGTTCTTGGTGTTCGGGACTCCTGGCCGCTGCGCGCGTTGCAGAGGCCGGCGACAGCCATTGGAATTGCCGCCATTTGCCTCGTGCTTGATTTGGTGACGGGACCTTTCATTGACCTTTCGGCCGTCTTTATTATTCCCGTTGCCATCTCCGCCTGGTTCTGCTGGCCATCCTATGCCTATGCTTTGGCGATTCTCCAGCCATTGGTCCGGTTCGGCGTTTTGGACATCTGGCATGATGGCTTGGACGTCGGCAACTCGGCCATTAATGCCATCGTTCGGATCATTGTTTTGGTGCTTATGGCTTATTTGGCTGGCATAACCGCCCGGGCGTTCAAGCGGGCCAAACAAGTCATGCGACGGTGGGGCGATCCCCCCATTTGCTGCCTATGCATGAAGGTCCGTGACAAACACAACAACTGGCAACCGCTGGAGGTTTACCTCTCCCGGCACCCGGAATCGCTTTATAGCCACAGCCTCTGTCCCGACTGCCTGAAACATGATTATGGGAACGGCCAGTCATGACTGAAATTTCCAAACCGCAGCCCGCGTGAGCGATGGAAGTTCCCTGTCTTGACCAAGGCAGAAATCCGGCGTGAAACAAACCGGATTTGGCAAAATGAAACCCGCCACAAAATTCGCTGTCGCCTTTGCCAGTCTGTCAAATTAACATCCAGCACAAATTTTTATGAAAAAACTTCTGCCAGTATTGGTTGGATTCACTTTTGTCGCCTGCAATTCATTGGCGCAAGACGCAAAGCCTCCGGTGCGCATTGCCATTGTTGGTTTGGCGCATGACCATGCCATGGGATTTATTCCACGAATCCGAGGACAGCAGGATGTTCAACTGGCCGGGATTGTGGAGACAAATCAGGTTTTGATTGCGCGTTATTCAAAGCGCTTCGATTTAAGTTCAAATCTGTTTTATCCGAGTCTCGAAGAATTATTTGCCCGGACCAATGTGCAAGCCGTGGCGACATTCACCAGCACCTTCGATCACGCGCGCGTTGTGAAAGCGTGCGCCGCGCATGGCGTGGATGTGATGATGGAGAAGCCGCTGGCGGTGAACATGAAGCATGCCCGCGCAATCCAGGCAGCGGCAAAAAAGAGCGGCATTCAAGTCATCGTCAATTATGAAACGAGCTGGTATCCGGGAAATCAGGCCGCCTACACAATGGTTCATGATGAACATCAAATCGGCGCCATCTGCAAAATCGTTTTTCACGACGGCCATGGCGGGCCGAAAGAAATCGGCTGTTCGACCAATTTCCTGGCGTGGCTGACCGATCCGATTCTTAACGGTGGCGGCGCAATCAATGATTTTGGCTGTTACGGCGCGGATTTGGCCACCTGGCTCATGGATGGAGAAAAACCCATCTCTGTTTTTGCCGTCGCGCAACATCTCAAACCGGACGTTTATCCAAAAGTCGAAGACGACGCGACGATTGTGCTGACTTATCCCAAGGCTCAGGCCATTCTTGAACCTTCGTGGAACTGGCCGTTTAATCACAAAGACATGGAGGTTTATGGGCAAACCGGCTATGTATTTGTGCCGCAGCCAAATTTGTTGCGCGTGCAAACCGCAAAAAACCCCAATGAAACTGAAATCGTTCCGCCGCCAGTCACCGGTGCAAATGCCGATCCGCTTTCGTATCTTGCCGCAGTCGTGCGAAGAGAAATCAAACCAACCGGCCTTGCCTCGCTTGAAGTGAACATGATTGTGGTGGAAATTCTGGACGCGGCACACGAGTCTGCACGGACGGGAAAGCAAATCAAACTTTGAAAATGGCGGCATGAAATCCGCTGAAAGATTTTCCATCGTTCTGTCCACCGCGCCGGATTTGAAAACCGCACGGGCGCTCGCGCGTGCGGCGTTGCAGGCGCGCTTGATCGGGTGCGCGAACCTCATCCCCAAAATCGAATCGCATTACTGGTGGCAGGGAAAGATTGAATCCGATGCGGAGGTTTTGCTGGTTTTGAAAACGCAGAAGTCAAAACTCGCCGCGCTGGAAAAATTGGTTCTTGCCCAACATCCCTATGACACGCCGGAGTTTCTCGTCCTGCCGTTGTGCGCGGGGAACAAAAAGTATCTCGACTGGCTGGCGGCCAGCTAAAAACGTAGCGCAGGCGTCCCGCCTGCAACGTCCAACAACGATACAGGCCGGAGGCCTGTGCTACTTTTAGCGGGCCAGATTTTGTTTGAACCCCACCGCTGGGCGGGCGTAAATTCGAACTGTGAATCAGATGAGTGCAATTCCGCCGGTATTGCTGGCAATGCTTGGGTTCGTGTTTGGCTTGGGCACAATGATGCTCGTTTGGATGATTGCGCTGCACCGCCGGGCGCGCGTGGCGGAATTCAAAATTCGACAGATTGAAAAATTCCCTTTGTTCCAATCGGCGTTTGGATCGCGCCCCACAAGCTGGCTGGCGGTCCGTTCGCTTAATCCCAAAGCCGTTCAAGCCGCGCTGGGACTGGATCATTTTGTCCCCTGCCCCTGGGCGGAAGGGATGGCGGGCGGGCACGGGTTTTTCATCGGTCCGCCGGTAAACGGCTGGATCGTTGTCACCGGCTCCGGCCTGCCAAATCCGGGCTGCGATGTGGATGAGTGTTTTTATTTTCTGACTGAACTCAGCCGCAAACTCGGTCACGTGCAATTCTTCCAGGCGGAACGGGTTTTGCATCAACACGCCTGGATACGCGTGGAAAATGGCGTGGTGACGCGCGCGTATGCGTGGGCGGGCGAAACCGTGTGGAATCAGGGCCGCAAAACAGCAGCCGAAATGGAATTAAGCATGAAATGCTTTGGCTACGGGGAACCTCCGGGTGCCGCCTCTTGGGCGGCGGCGGAATGGACGGCAACCAACGTCGCAAAAGTCCCGTTGCTGGCGGCGCGATGGAGTCTCGATCCGGCGCGCATAGACGAACGGTTGCGGAATCATGCCAACGGCGTCGCCGGCGAATCGCCACGACCGGATTGAGCGGGCAAAATGTGATGCAGTTCTTGACGAAGCCGGGTGACGGTTTGGAGTTCCGCCTTCAGGCGGCCAATTGCAATGTTCGCCCGAACCGCCTGAAGGCGGAACTCCAAACAAGAACAGGGGCAAGTTGAAGCGGATTGAGTCTTGCGTTTTCAGGCGCGTGAGGCAGATTTTCATCAAAATGGAAAGGAAACATGTCATTCAGCATTGAACTTGAACTCCAGCGGTTCCCCAAAGTCGTCCAGCTCAAGGATGGCACGAAAGCGACATTGCGCCAGTTGCGCCCCGACGATGAAAAGGAATTTCACGGTTTGTTTCTCAGCATCCCCGAACAGGAGCGGATGTTCATCAAACATCGCGTCGCGGAGATTGAAACCATCCGTGACTGGTGCCGGAACATTGACTACGGACGCAATCTGCCGCTGGTCGGGCTGGTTGGCGGAAAAATCGCCGGCGACGCCACGCTGCACCAGCAACTCGGCGGCTGGAAGCGGCATGTCGGCCGCGTCAGCGTGCTGGTTCATCCGGAATTTCGCGAGCGTGGTCTGGCGCGGGCACTCATCAGCGAGATCATCGAAATCGCGCGGCAGGTCGGCCTGGAAAAGGTCGAGGCGGAATTCATTGGCGAACAGGCAGCGGCCATCAAGATGTTTGCCCTGCTTGGGTTCAGCCAGCTTTTGCGCCTGGAAAATCACGTCAAGGACATGCAGGCTGTCAGTCACGATTACATTTTGATGGAGCTCGGGCTGAAAACCGACGAGGAATACGCCGGCGTGGGCGGCTGATTTATGATTTTTGATTTACGATTTATGATTGGCCGGGGGCAAAGAAATCGTCGCGCCGTTTTCAAATTATAAATCATCAATCGTAAATCATAAATGTCACCGGATGTTTGTCCGAACTGCGGCGCAGAAGTGCCGCGCAACGCCAAAGCCTGTCCCGAATGCGGCTCGGATGAACAAACCGGCTGGTCGGAAACCGCGTATGCCAGCCATCTCGGCCTGCCGGATGAAAATTTCGACCACGACGAATTCGTAAAAAGGGAATTGGGCCCGGAGCCGGTCAAGCCGCGCGGCATCGGTTGGTTCTGGTGGCTGGTTGCCCTGCTCATCCTGGCCGCATTTATATGCTTCTGGCTGAGATAATCTTGACTGGCGCGAATCAGCATCCATTTTGTGGCAGTGCCAGACGAAATAAAATCCAAGACCTCCAAACCCGCCGAAAAATCCGAATCCAGCCGGCGATTGATATCCGTGGACGCCCTGCGTGGATTTGACATGTTTTGGATCATCGGCGCCGACTCGCTGGTCTATGCGCTGAACCAAATGAGCCGGACCAAACCGACTGAATTTCTCGCCAACCAGCTTGATCACGCCAATTGGGAAGGATTTCGTTTCTACGATCTCATTTTCCCATTGTTCGTTTTCATTGTTGGCGTATCGCTGGTTTTTTCCCTCGGCAAAATCATCGCCCGAACCGGTCGCGCCGGGGCGTTGAAGCGGATTATCCGCCGCAGCCTTTTGCTGTTCGCCCTGGGGATTTTTTATTCCGGGGGGCTTACGCATCGCTGGCCGGACATCCGCCTGATGGGCGTGCTCAACCGGATTGCGCTGGCGTATTTCTTCACCGGACTGTTTTTCTGTTTCTTCAAACCGCGCGCACTGGCGGCCATTGGCGCAGGCCTGCTCATTGGGTACTGGGCATTGATGACGTTCATTCCGTTTCCCGATGTCCGGCCAACGCCGCAAACCCAGGCCATCGAAAAAGAATCCGGCTTCACACAACCGGGCCAGCTCAACCTGACCGGCACAAATCTCATTCGCGGAACCTTCATCAAAGGTGTGAATCTGGCAAACTACATTGACCAAAAATATCTGCCCGGCCGCAAATACGACGGCACCTGGGACCCCGAAGGAATTCTTAGCACACTGCCGGCCATTGCCACGTGCCTGCTCGGCGTCTTCGCCGGGATGCTGCTGCAAAACCAAACCGTGGACGACCGGCGAAAGGCGGTTTTTCTCCTGTCATTCGGTGTGGCCAGCGTCGTGCTGGGCTGGCTCTGGGGATCGCAATTTCCGGTCATCAAGAAAATCTGGACGTCGTCTTACGTTTTGGTCGCCGGCGGTTTTAGCGCCATTTTGCTTGGCGTCTTTTACCACATTGTGGACGTGTGGAGATGGCAGAAATGGTGTCAGCCGTTTGTCTGGATGGGCATGAATTCCATCACCCTTTACATGACCGCCAACCTCATTGGCGAATTCACCAGACCGGCGCAGCGGCTTGCCGGCGGCGACGTCAAAGCCCTTTTGGATGGACATGTGGCCGAAGGTTCCGGAGATCTGATGATTTCAATCATCGGGCTGCTGCTGGCATTCTGGTTCGCGCGCTTCCTCTACCAAAGGAAAATTTTTCTGCGGGTGTAACGAAAAAAGCCCGTCCTTGCGAACGGGCTTTGAAATGTTCTGGAGCGTTTCTCCCGAATCAAGCTTTGGCGGTTGATTCCTTGGCCGGTTCCGGTGTTTTGGCCTCGGCCCCGGGTGTGGTTTCTTCTGCCGCCGGCGCCGGAGGCGTGAAATCCACCCACTCCAAAATGGCGCGCTGCGCGGCATCGCCCTGCCGCTGGTTCATTTTGACGATGCGCGTGTAACCGCCGTTGCGTTCCTTGAACGCGGGTGCGATGTCTTCAAAAAGAATCCGCAGCACGTCCTCGTTTTGCCGCCATTTCTGGCGCTCGTCCTTCTTCAATTGCACCGTTGGACCATGCGCGTGCAAACGCGCGGCAACCAGACGGCGCGATTGCATCGTGCCGTGCTTGCCCAGGGTGACGATTTTTTCCGCAACGGAACGCGCGGCCTTCGCCTTCGCGAGGGTTGTGGTCACGCGCTTGTGTTTGATGAGGCTGCAAACCAGGTTTGCCAGCATCGCGTCGCGGTGCCGGGAGGTGCGGCCCAGTTTGGCCGTTCGCTTCAAATGTCGCATAGCTCGTCCTTATTCCGCCTTCGGTTCTTCCTTCGGCGCTTCGAGCAATCCCGGCTCGAAGTTCATGCCGAGGGACAAGCCCAAAGCCGTCAATTTGTCTTTGATTTCGTTCAGCGATTTCTTGCCGAAGTTGCGATACTTGAGCATTTCCTGCTCGGTCTTCATCGCCAACTGGCCGACGCTGGTGATGTTCGCGTTGTTCAGGCAGTTCGCCGCGCGGACGCTCAACTCGATTTCGTTGACGCTCATGTTGAGGAGCTTCTTCATCTTCGACTTCTCCTCGTCCTGCTTGTCGGCGGCCTCCTCGAATTCGATCGCGTTCTTGTCGTAACCGACGAACACGTCGAGGTGATGCTGCAAAATCGCCGAAGCCTGCGTGAGCGCGTCATCGGGCGTCAGGCGCCCGTCCGTCCAAACTTCCAAGATCAGCCGGTCGTAATCCGTGCGGTTGCCGACACGCGCGGCTTCCACGGCGTAACGCACGCGGGTGACCGGTGAAAACAGCGAGTCAATCGCCACCACGCCGATGGCCTGTCCGGTTTTTTTGTTTTCATCCCCCGGGCAAAAGCCGCGACCGACTTTCACGGTTAGTTCCATCTCGAATTTCTTCTTTTTGTCTAACGTACAAATGAGCTGGTCCGGGTTGACCAGTTCAATGTTTTGATTGAGCTGGATGTCGGCGGCGGTCACCGGACCTTCCTTGTTGACGGAAAGTAAAAGCACCTGCTCGTCGCGCGTGTGGGCCTTGAACTTGATTTTTTTCAAATTCAAAACGATGTCGGTCACGTCCTCGACCACGCTGTCAATCGTGGCGAACTCGTGCATGGCACCGTCCACCTTCAGCGAGGTGATGGCCGCGCCCTCGAGCGAGGACAACAACACCCGGCGCAACGAATTGCCGACGGTGTGGCCGTAACCGGTTTCAAACGGGTCGGCGATAAATTTCGCGTAGGTGGCGGTGGCGCTGGCGTCATCCTTTTGCAAACGCTTGGGCATTTCGAAACGTCCTAGACGTACTGGCATATGTTCCTTTCAACAATTTTAATCTGGCTTTCCCGGCGGTTTATTCCCGCAAGCCGGTCAAGCCCGTATAATTGTTTTTGTTTTTACTTTTTTAACCACGGATGAACGCTGATAAACACGGATTGGGGATTGAACCCCCATTTATTCTGTTTTGTATCCGTGTCCATCCGTGGTTGATTTTCTTTAACGGGAATAAAATTCGACCACCGCCTGCTCATTGGCAATCGGCTGGATCTCGTCGCGCGTCGGAATGCGCATGATCGTGCCTTTGAACTCTTCCTTGCTCAACGACAACCAGTCCGGCACCGCGCGGCTCGTGGCGATTTCCAAATTCTTCGTGGCCAACTGGCGTGAAACGTTGGAATTTTTCACCGCCACGGCGTCGTTCACCTTGAGGCCGAACGACGGCACGTTCACCTTGCGTCCATTCACCGTCACATGGCCGTGCGAGACCATCTGGCGCGCGGCGGCGCGGGTGTTTGCAAAACCGAGATGATAAACAACGTTGTCGAGGCGCGTCTCCAAAATCTGCAACATCTGTTCACCGGTGACGCCGCGGCGCTTGAGCGCTTTTTCATAAACGCCGCGAAACTGGCGTTCGAGGAGGCCGTAATAATAACGGAACTTTTGCTTTTCGATCAGGCCGAGGCCGTAATCGGTATGCTTGCGGCGCGACTTGGGACCATGCACGCCGGGGCCATAATTGCGGCGCTCAAGATATTTCGACGGGCCGAAAATCGGGACGCCGAACCGGCGGCTGATGCGAACACGAGGACCTGTATAACGAGCCATTGCTAAAGTTGATGGTTGAGGGTTGAGAGTTGAAAGTTACACGCGGCGTTTCTTGCGCGGACGGCAACCGTTGTGTGGCACGGGCGTCACGTCCTTGATGGCGCTGATTTCCAGCCCGATGGCCTGCAACGCACGGATGGCGGATTCGCGGCCGGAACCGGGGCCTTTGACGCGCACTTCAACTTCCTTCATGCCATGCGCCATCGCCTGGCGCGCGGCATCCTGGGCGACCTGCTGTGCGGCGTAAGCGGTGCTCTTGCGCGAGCCTTTGAACCCGACCCGCCCGGCAGTTGACCAGCCAATCAGATTTCCATGCACATCCGTGATGCTAACCTGTGTGTTGTTGAACGTGGCCAGAATATTGGCAATGCCGACGCTGATGTTTTTGGCGTGCTTGGCCTTGATGACCTTTTTTGCGCCGGCGTCCTCACCCAA
>DLMG01000372.1 GCA_002479245.1 Verrucomicrobia subdivision 3 bacterium UBA7542
ATGCCGGCGACAAACCGTCTGGTATATGAGGCGATGGAACCTTGCCGGCCGGTCAATGCCATTGGAGCATGAACAAAGGATGGCTCCACGTCAGCACGACAGGGGTGCCGATTGGCTGAATGTTCAGCGGAATGGCGACGCGATTGCGGCGGCGGTTTGGTCCCTTTCCATCTTCGCTCACAAAAAAGGGCGGCCTCGCTGGCCGCCCGAAATGAAGCCGGTTTCGCAATACCAACACAACCGTACCGGCGAAGACAACGCGGACGCGCACCTGAAACGCCAGGTCATGAGCCGCGAAGTCGTCGTGGCCATCTCCAAGGGCAAGTTGGATCTCGACCCGTGGGAACAGATTTTCTACGGTGAATTCGACGGCCGCCGCCGCAAGCGCGTGTTGGTGAAAATCATCAGGGAATGATGGTTACGGTTGCTGGCGTTTGACGCGGTAGAATTGTTGCAAACCGTTCAATGGACAGATGGCGCGAAATTGCCCGGGGCCCAGTGGCGATGCGGAGGGCGTAATTCGTCATGCGGAAACGTTCAGGCCGGATGCGGAAGCATCAAAAGGCCATGCAATCGGGAAAATGCTGATGCAGACGCGCTAACTGTCTCAATTCAGACACAATTCCCGCCGCAACCTTCAACTTTCGATAGTATCCTCATAGAATTGTGTGGATGCGTAATTTTGCGGCTGCAAAATTTTCGCAGGGGTGTTACAATCGGAGCCGTTTAGTTGAAACAAACATTATTTGATGAAGACACGAAAAATCTCCAAGGTGTGGCTTTGGCCGGCCTTGTTAGCGGCCTGCTGCATGGCGACGACCCTTTTCGCGCAGACGCGGACTTTGCGCATCGTCACGTACAACATCGAGGACGACATCAATGGCGCGACGACGCCGTTGCCCGGCCTGATCGCTCCTCCCAACAATACCAACAATGTGCAGGCGGGCGGCGTGCTGGAAGGCGTTGGCGAGGAGATCGTCGGCAACGATCCGGCACAACCGCTGGACATTCTGGCTTTGGAGGAGACGACGAGCAATCCGCTCACTATCGCACCAATCGTGAGCGGTCTGAATTCTTTCTACGGTGTGACGGGGATGTATTCCAACAGCACGTATCAAGCGACGGAAAGCGGCGGCGACGTGGCGGATGGGAACGGCCCGAACGCCATTGTCTATAACACCAAAACGGTGCAACTGCTCGCCTCCGTGCCGGTGGATCCGTCGGGCGGCCCGAACAAATTGGGTTCCAGCAGCGGCGAGTATCGCGAGGTGATGCGTTATCAATTTGCGCCGGCCGGGATGACGCCAACGGCAACGAGCGAGTTTTATATTTATGTGAGCCATTACAAATCCGGCACATCTTCCAGCGATTTGACCGCCCGCAACGGCGAGGCCCAAATCATCCGCACGAACGAGGCGATTGACCTGCCTGCCAATGCCCGGGTGCTTTACGTGGGCGATTTCAACATCACCACCAGCGGCGAGGCGTCGTATCAAACGATTCTGTCCAACACCGCCCCGAACGGCATTCATCAGGGACAGGGGATTGACCCGCTGAACGTGACCAACGCGACGAACATCAACTGGGGCACCAGCACCACCGCTACAAACATCCTGGCCATGGAATCAGATTCGGCCACCGACCTTCGTTACCGCGACGATTTGGAGGTGATGACGACCAATGTTTATTTTGGCGTTGCGGGCGGGTTGGCGCTGGTTCCCGGAACGTATCACGTGTTCGGCAACAACGGCACGACGGCTTACTATGGCAGCGTGAACTCCGGTTCCAATACCTCGCTGAACAATCGTCTCGTGACGAACGGGCCGGTTTTTATCAGCGCAGCGCAACTTTACCTTGACCTCGCAAATGCCAGCGACCACCTGCCCGTCGTGGCCGATTACACCATCCCGCTGCCCGCGCCGGTGGCAAATTTCACCGCCAGCCCGACTAATGGAACAGTGCCGTTGGCGGTTTCCTTCTTCAATCTGAGCACCAACGCCATGAATTACAGTTGGGAGTTTGGTGACGGCAACACCAGCACTTTGACAAATGCCACCGACACCTACTCGAATCCCGGCACTTACTCGGTCACGCTCACCGCCGTTGGCGCGGGCGGCACAAACATTTTGACGCTCACGAATTACATCACGGCCTTAAGTCCGCCGCCGGTTGCCGCCTTTACCGCCAGCCCGACCAGCGGTGTGGTGTTGCTCACGGTCGCCTTTTCCAATGCGAGCACCGGCGCCACGAATTACAGTTGGGATTTTGGTGACGGCAACACCAG
The DNA here is from genome assembly GCA_002479245.1 of Verrucomicrobia subdivision 3 bacterium UBA7542. Classification (GTDB taxonomy): domain Bacteria; phylum Verrucomicrobiota; class Verrucomicrobiia; order Limisphaerales; family UBA11358; genus UBA11358. The sequence continues at coordinate 2,285 of DLMG01000372.1, forward strand.
CACCGCCATCAACCCGGTCGATGTCTATACCAACGTCGGCACTTATTCCGCAACTCTCACCGCAGTCGGTCCGGATGGAACCAACACCTTGACCCTCACCAACTACATTGTAACCGTCATTCCGCCGCCGTTGCAGCTTGGAAATTTTGTCACGTCGGCGAGCGGCGGATTTTTGTTTACCGCTGGCAATTCGGATGGAACCTTCATCACTTCCAATCAGGAATCACAGATCGAAATTTTTGCCACGACCAACCTCGCGTTGGGCTTCACCAACTGGATGCCCCTGACTAACGCAATTCAGCTCACCAACGGTTTCTTGCAAATCAATGACACGAACAGCGTCTTTTATCCTCAAAGGTTTTACCGCGCCGTGGAAACACCTTAAACCGCATCAATGGGAAATGTTTGTGGAATCAAGCTTTTTCGCCACGGGCTGGCGGACGGTTTAATTTTAATGATGCCAGTTGCCATGAAAACGGCTGCCTATATCTCCGGCTCAATGGCGCGTCCCATCGAACTACACCCGTGCAGTGCGACAGGTTTGTTGTGACCGCGCGTCCAAGCTTGTCAACGCCCCGTCGTTCCCGCTACAAAGGGGCTGCCGAAATTCCCGAACTCCTGCGGCTAAGAAGTTATTTGTCCCATGCGCCGACCCACGAAATCCAAACCTGACCCAACGAGGGCGGCTGCTCCGGTCGTGGCCCGGTCACACTTCCCCGCGTGGCTGGTGGCAGTGTTGCTGGCACTGGTGACGATTGCCCTTTACTGGCCGGCGATGCGATGTGATTTCATCAACTTTGATGATCCTGCTTATGTCACTAATAATCACCACGTTCAGGGAGGTTTGAACTGGGAGGGGGTGAAATGGGCGTTTTGCAACACGGAACAAGGCGCTTATTGGGCGCCGCTCATGTGGTTGTCGCACATGCTGGCCTGCCAGTTTTTCGGGTTGAATGCCTGGGGACATCACCTGATTAATGTGTTGCTTCACGCCGCCAACACGGCCCTGGTTTTTCTCGTGTTTCAACGAATGACCCGGGCGACGTGGCGAAGCCTGATTTTGGCCGCGTTGTTTGGGTGGCATCCGCTCCGGGTGGAATCAGTGGCCTGGGTCACGGAACGCAAGGATGTGCTCAGCGGCTTCTTCGGACTGCTCACGCTTTTTTTTTACGCCCGCTATGTGCAGAAATCAGATGTCGGATGTCGGATGTCGGAAACAAATCTCCCAACTGCTTCGTCCTTTCTCCCATCTCCTTTCTATTGGCTGTCCTTGTTTTTCTTCGCCCTTGGATTGATGAGCAAGCCGATGTTGGTGACGGTGCCGTTCGTCATGCTGTTGCTGGATTACTGGCCGCTCCAAAGAGTGACGGGTGGCAAGTGGCAAGTGGCAAACATTTTGCGATTGGTCCGGGAGAAAATCCCGTTCTTTGCCTTGGCAGCGGCGGCGAGCGTCGTAACCTTCGTGGTGCAAAAGCATGGCGGCGCTGTGATGACGGTTGAAAACTTCCCACTTGGAGCGCGCGTTGGGAACGCCCTGATTTCCTACTGCCGCTATCTGGGGAAGATGTTCTGGCCGACGGATCTGGCCGTTTTCTATCCGCACCCCGGGTATTGGCCGCTGGACAAGGTGCTGCTGGCGGGTGGGTTATTATGCGGCATTTCGGCGCTGCTATTTGTGAAGCGGGGGCGGTATCCTTTTTTACTGATGGGATGGCTGTGGTTTGTCGGGACGCTGGTGCCCGTAATCCAACTGGTGCAGTCAGGCGAACAGGCAATGGCCGACCGTTTTACTTATATGCCGTCCCTTGGGGTGTTGATCTTCGCAATCTGGGGTGCGTATGAACTGACCCGACGCTGGCGTTACCATAAGATCGCATTGTGGGGGTTGGGTTCAGCGGCGATCGTCCTCTGTCTGGCATTGACGCGGCAACAGCTCGGATATTGGCAGGACAGTGAAACCATTTACCGGCACACGCTCGAAGTCACTGAGAACAATTTTATCGCGCACTACAACCTCGGCAAGGCCCTCGTCAATAAAGGCAACACCGACGAGGCGATCAGCCAATATCAGGAAGCCATCCGCCTGAATCCGGATTACGCCGACGCCCACGACGCCCTCGGCCTCGCTCTCGTCGAGGCAGGCAAAATCAACGAGGCGATCAACCAATTCCGGGAAGCCATCCGCCTCAAACCGGATGGTGCCGAGGCCCACTACAACCTCGGGATCACGCTCGGAAGCAAAGGCCAATACGACGAGGCGATCAGCCAATTCCAGGAAGCCATCCGCGTTAAACCGGATGACGCCGAGGCCCACTACAACCTCGGCGTTACCCTCGTCAAGAATGGCAAAACCGACGAGGCGATCAGCCAATATCAGGAAGCCATTCGTCTCAAACCGGATTCCGCCCTCGCCCACAACAACCTCGGCCTCGCCCTCGCCAGGGAAAATCAAATTGACGAGGCGATCAGCCAATATCAGGAAGCCATCCGCCTCAAACCGGATTATGCCCAGGCACAAATCAACCTCGCTCGGGCGCTGGAAAAGAAGAATGCTCCACCGGGCCGTTGATTTACGGATGATGCCGATCCGGCCGCAGTTGAACGGAAATTCGAGGACGTGCTGAAGTCGGCGCAACAGAACGCAGTGCTGGTGCTGGTGTGAACTGTGCGGATTTCCGTTCGCGCCTAGCCGAAATTTCTCTACCGGG
>DLMG01000211.1:0-6308 GCA_002479245.1 Verrucomicrobia subdivision 3 bacterium UBA7542
CGCCGCCGAACCCGCGGCCGGCCCGCGCCCGCGGATCGAATGCCGCGTGGCCGTATTGATCGTAGGCGGCACGCCTTTGCGGATCACTCAACGCCTCGTAGGCCTCGCCGATTTCCTTGAATTTTTCCTCGGCGGTTTTGTCGCCCGAATTTTTGTCCGGATGAAATTTGACGGCCAGCCGGCGATAAGCCTTTTTGATTTCTTCATCGCCGGCGTTGCGACTGACGCCGAGCACTTCGTAATAATCGCGCTTGGGCATGGCTCAGGCTGCGGGGGGCGCAGAAGGTTTTTTGGCGACAACGACCGCCGCCGGTCGCAGCAGGCGGTCACGCAATTTGTAACCTTTGCGAATTTGTTGGACGACCTGCCCTTCGGGCGCGTCGTCGGTTTCCAATTGCGAAACGGCCTCGTGCAGCATCGGATCGAACGGTTTGCCATTGGCATCAATTTCTTCAAGACCAGTCTCAGCGAGAACGCCTTTGAGTTGCTGCTGAATCATGGTGATGCCGGCCTGCAAGGATGCAATTCCGCTTTGCGGGGCTTCCGCGGTTTGCGTGGTGGCCTGCGCCATTTCAAAATGGTCGAGCACGGGCAGCAGTTTTAGCAGAAGCGCGACGTTGGCAGATTGAGCAGCCTCGATGCGCTCGCGCGCGGCGCGTTTTTTGAAATTTTCGAGATCGGCGGCAATGCGCAGGAGGCGGTCCCAATGCTCGTCCGCCTTGGCGGCGCGAGTTTTTAGTTCTTCGAGTTGCTCCGGCGTGAGTTCGGCCACGACGGGAACATTGGCCGGCGGCGGCTGAGTCGCGGCGGCCCTGGCCTCCCAGTTTTTTTTGTCTGACTCCGATTTCTTCATACAATGATCCCGACATAAATGTTGCCGGGGTGTCAAGTTAGCGGATTGGCTGTCCTTCGGCAACTGAGACGTGGCCGGCAACCCGGCGTTGGGAATTTCAAACTTGAGATTTGAAATTGGTCAATAGGGCGGAACTATTTTTTGATACTCGGGTGTGTTCCGCACCGAATCAAAGCGTGGGTCTTTCCGCACCTCGGCCAGCAGGTCGCGCGCGGTGGGGTTGCCCTTGAGCCGCTGGGCGCTGAGGTCAAGTGATTTGCGCAGGTTCGGGAAGCTTTGGTCTGGCTTGCCCATCACGACATCGAGCGCGGCGATATCATACCAGGGTTCGGGCTGGTCGGGGACGAGGGTGACGATTTTTTGGAGGACTTCTTCCAGTTTGGTCAGGTTGCCCAATTCAACATATTTCTGGGCAATGAAACCGGCTTCGTTGGAAGTAATATGCGGGTTGGCCAACGCACGATCAAAAAGTTCAATGGCCCGATTGGTTTGTTGCATTTGAATGTAGATGCCGGCGAGGGACAGGACGTTTGGAAGATTGCCCGGGTTCGTCCGCGCTTCATTTTCCATGTGCTGCACCTGGGTTTCGATCTGGGCGCGGTTTGCGGATTGGTTTTTGATATCCTCCAACTGTTTCACGAGCACCTTCCCCTGATCATTGTACGGGTCAAGTTTGTGACAGGTTTGGGCGACGAGAAGCGCGTCGTCTATACGACCATACTGAAGCAAAAAATTGACGTAACGAATGACGGCTTCCGGACTGTAGGGGCAAAAGGCAAACGCTTGTTTGCATGCGAAATCGGTCTCGCGGACCAGCGCTTGCGTTCCGACGGCGGTTTTTTGGCGATACTCATCCGGGCATTGCGGACCCAAACGCCAAGAATAAACACCGGCTTGGGAGCTGCGCAGTTTGGAAAACGCCTTTTGCGCCTGGTCGTCGCGCACAAATTTGAGGTCGCCCTGGAAGCCGGCATAATTGTGGCGCAAATAGACCCTTTCAATGAAATCCACGATGTTGGAAACCGAGGTGTCATAAGTGATCCAGTTGCCGATGAGCCGGTCGGAATACTTGCTCCAAAAAGCGTGATCCCGCTTAAAGACCTCATCGGGGAGTTCCGGCAGAGGTTTGCGGTTGATTTTCATGATGATGCTGAAGGGCATTTCATACGGATACATCCATGGCAACGGGAAACTTTCCTCGATGAAAAATTCGTTTTTCGGATTATGATCGAAAATGACTTTGCACAACAAACCGTTGATCATCATCACGGCAACCTGGCCGCTAACCTGCATTCTTCCACTGGGATCAACATGCACATCCTCGCCGGGGATCATCTGGCCAAGCTGCATCCGGTGTTGCACGTCTTCCATATAATCCTGGAAGCATCGTTGCGAATCCTCAGGACTCGGAATGTAAATCTCGCGGTCCGGATAAACCCCTCCGGAGCTTTTGGCAATTTCGTCCGGATAAGCAGCTTCGAGCAGCAGCCGATTCAAGCGAATGCGAGTGTCGCTCTGGGGATTTTGCGCCAGGAACTGTTGAAGGTAATCCGAAAGCTTCACCCGGGCAAACCGGCTGGTGTCGTAAATCGTGTCAGTTTCGAGCAAATGGTTCAAGTCAGCAGTCAGCGCCATGCGCAACTGGCTTTCATTGCCCTTGCCGGTGATCAAGTCTTGAGCCGGTTTGCCGAGGCTCTGAAAGAGCCACTGGGAGAGCGGGTCTTGTTTGTCACTGGGGCGCAATTTAGCCACCAAGGCTGGCAGGTTGGTGAAATCCTTGCCGGTGAACCACGAGGTGGAGACGCGCCAGCGTTTTTCTATGTGGGCACCGCGAGCTTCAAAAATCCAATCCAGCGGTGAAACGATGCGGGCCAGCAGATTTGTTACGTATGGCTGATCCTTGAGCAGGGTGCGAGCGAGTTCGCTGAAAAAGGGCGGGTCTATCTGCTGGCTGCGAAAATACTGCGCGCGGAGGTAATCGAGATAAGTGCCGTCGGCCAGGGCATTTTGCGTGATAAGATAAACGTCCCGGCGGTCAAAGTTCTGGTCTTGGGCAGGCTGGCAATCGTGCGGAATGAAACTGTCACAATAGATCGCGTAAGTGGGACAAAAACGGCCGGGGTCGGTGCCGCCAAAAAGGATCGTGTCCTTGGTCATCTCAGGATAAACCAGATCACCGTTGGGACCTTTCATCGCCTGTTCGCGCAATTTGGCGTCGTAGCTGAACTGGCCATCCGGCGCAACGAACGGTGGGGTGAACATGTCGTGTCCAAACCAGTAACCAAACCAGTGATTCCGTTGTTCGCTGTGCGCCCAGTGGGACAAACCAGAGGCCAGCGGGATGAGGGCGAAAAGTCCCAAGGTGATCGCCAGCGGGGCGCGCTGCCGGTAAATCAACAGACTGCCAAGGAAGGTCACGGCGATGCCCACGATCAGCAATCCCGCCATGGCCGGGAGGCTGTATTGATTCGGAGCAAAGACCCGGCCCAAGGCCGCACAAAATTGCGCGAAACTCAAGCTGTCGTTTCGGAAGAAAACCATAATGATGGCCGTGCCAAGGAAAACCGCCGCCGCGATGATTAATACCAGAAAATACGACCGGTCGCTTTCCTGAGGGAGAACGGAGGTGTCACGGATTTTGACCAGGCACTGTCCCGCCAGGGCGGCAAGAACGAAGGCGGCGGCCAGGCAGAAATACAGGAGCAGGATGAGTATGTATGACAACAAGCCGGCGTCGCCGTAGAACGTGTGGCACACGCCATCGTAAAGTGTAATAAGCGCCGGCACGATGGTCACCACTCCCAGCAGGATCCCGACGACGCGTATCCGCACGAAATGAGTTGCCATGTAAGCGGCGGTAAGCGCCAAGCCGTAACCGATCATGATTGCGATTATGCTGTGGGAGCTAATAAAGAACACCTTGTTCAACTCCGCCGACTGGCGGTCGGGCGACGTGTTCATGAGAACCATCAGCAGCACGCCGATGCAAAGATAGATCGCGACCAGACCGGTGATCCAGGAGCGTTCGCGCTTTTGCATTTTGAAGAAAAACAACAGCGGCACCAGCGCAACGAACACCAAAACCCAATTGAACTCGGTGGCAATATCGCTGACCAGAATGCCGAGCTGCACGATGAAACGACCTGGATCATGGATAAAGTCCGATGGACTGGCTTTCTCGTACTGGCCGCGGCTTAACGCGTGGAAGAATCCTTCAACCGTACGCGGATAACCCCATTGCATCGGCGGATCGGTCATGCCCGCAATCGGCTCGTAGAAGAAGAATGATGCGCCCGCCAGCCACAATAGCCCCATCAAAAGAACCGCCTTCCATTCGGTGCCGAGACCCTTGGTCTTAAAACCCAGCCAAATCCAGGCGGCGATCGAGGCAAGCCCAACAGTGTGGTAAAGGATCAGCACCATCGGGGCCGTGTCGAGCATGTTGGTGAAGTGTGTGCTATTTGCAATCAACCCCAGCACATAAACGATGCTGTTGCCAAGAAAGAGGTCGCGACCCAGCCGGGGTTGGGTGGCAGCGACAGCGACCTCAATGCCCACTGCCGCGCAGAGCAGGGTCTGGTGAATGGTCAGGCAGATTCCAAAAAAGAACATGGCGCAATAGAGGTAGCCCCGCTGGTGCGGAGCGTAAATCCACCTCAGGAGACAAAGCAGAACGATCATCATCCAAGGCACACCGAAGGGAGAAATTCGATTGATGACGACCGACTCGCTCCACATGACGCCCCCGAGGCCAAGCAGCAGGCCCGCGACAATTCCTGAAACCATACAAATGACGTTTTCCCATTTTCCCGTCATGTTCCGCAACTCTTCGATTCCTTCCATGAGCATGCTGCTGCCTCGTGAAACCAGGAAGGCCACCAAGCCGCAGGCCAGGGCGGCGGCGGTGGCTTCGCCCACTTCCACGCGCCACGCGACATTCCCAACCACCAACAGTTTCGTCCAAAGCCAGGAATAGATCGCCCAAAAAGGATAACCTGGCGGATGGGGAATGCCCGCGTAGAATGAGCCGGTGCACAATTCGCCGGAGTCCTCCAGAGTTTGCTCCGGCGCCAGCGTTAGAAAATAAACGATCCAAAGCACCGCAAAGGTGATGACCAGTGCCAGCCAGTCTATTTTACGGAAGAGCGGAGGCACTCGTATGGATGCTGGTGGAGGCGTCTTGGCGGCAGGCGACGGCTTCACAGCCTGGCCCTTGGCGTTCTTCAGTTTTTGCTTTTCCATTTTGAAGTCAGTCGTTTGGTTTCGTGAACGGCGTAAAACCAATAGTAGAAGTGGAACCACTGCGGTTTGTCGATTCAAAAGTGGCGGGTAAAATATTGTGCTCGATCTGCGACGAGCCTCTGGTCAGGTAAGCGACGAAGCTTTGATTGCTCAACATCATGGCGACCGTAGGATCATGCCGGGGTGAGGCGGCAGGAATGTTGGTTTCCTGTTTGAAGACCGCCAGGGCCAGCAGCATGCAAACGGTTGCGGGGGCAAGCCAGTTGAAGGCCATGACCACTTTGAGCCTGGTGGACGGTGTTGGGAAAAGCCGCCGTTTAATTCTCGCCGAGGGACGGCGCGGTTCCCAGGAATTTAATTGAGTCTCCAGCCAGTTCATCTCTTTCATACGTTGTCCTTTCCAAACAGAGTTTGATCTTTTGCAAACCGTAGCGGTATCGGCCGGCGGCGGTGTTGGGCGAAATGTCCAGCGTCTCGCCAATTTCGTCGAACGTGCAGCGATGCCAGATTTTCAACACAATCACTTCGCGCTGTTCCATTGGCAGTTTGGCGAGGCAATGCATCGCGGCGCGCTCCGCCGGACTTTCCGACGGTCCTTTCTCAAACCACCGGCGCGCCTCCAGTTCGCGCGTCAACCGCCGCCACAAAGAGCGCCGGTAATTCCGCGCGCGATTTCTGAAGCTGCGCACGCAATAATGTTCAAGCGTGACGGGAGGTTCCGGCCTTTGCAGAAGCGCGAGGAAGGTTTCCTGCAAGACATCCTCCGCTTCGCCGTGGCTAAGACCCAGCGCGCGGCCATAGAGAATCAACTCCGCCGCTTTCTTCGTGTACAGATTTTCGCGCCAATCGCTCACGATTTCATTACATAGACACCGCCAGCGGGGAATTTGTATAAAAAATTTAAAAAACATCCAACATCCAACGCCCAATATTGGCCCTGGCCAGGCTTACACTTCATTGGATGTTCGATGTACGATGCCTGCTCGCGATTTATCGGAGTTGAATTGTTGGTTGTTAAGCCGTCGTCCTCAGCCCCAGCCCAGCCAATGCCCGCCGTGCCAGGTGATGAATGCCAGAATCCAGGCCAGAGCGCCCATGTAAAGCCACTGGAACACCGGCCATTTCCAGGAATTGGTCTCCCGCCGCACCACCGCCACCGTGCTCGCGCATTGCAGCGCAAAGACGTAAAACACCATCAACGTGACGGCCAGCA
>DLMG01000211.1:6380-10154 GCA_002479245.1 Verrucomicrobia subdivision 3 bacterium UBA7542
CGGTGTGTAAAGCGGCGACCCGTCCGGCCGCGTTTGCATCCGCAATGTCTGGGCCAGCGCCTGCTTGCCGGACTCGGATTCGTCCGCGCTGCCGACGTTGTAGACCGTGGACATGGTGCTCACGAACACTTCGCGCGCGGCGAACGACGAAATGATGCCGATGCCCATCTTCCAATCAAAACCCAGTGGCGCGATGCCCGGCTCGATGAAATGCCCCATTCGTCCGGCAAAACTGTTGCGGAGGTTTTCGCCCGCGAGTTCAGCCGAAGACGGAGAGTTGGCGTCGCGCGCAATTTGTTTTTCCATCACTCCATCATTCCCTTTCCCCATCACCCCGTTTTCGGTTCTCGGATACGTGGCCAGAAACCAGAGCAGAATATTGACTCCCAAAATCACCGTGCCGGCACGCCGCAGGAAAAGCCGGGAACGATCCCACATGTGCCTCAGCACAACACGCAACAACGGTCGTTTATACGACGGCAGTTCCATGATCAGCATCGGCGTTTCGCCTTTGAGCAGGGTTTTTTTGAACAGCCAGGCCATCAGCAGCGCCACCACTGTGCCGAGCAGATACATCGCCAGCATCGTCAGCCCTTGCAGCTTCAACCAGCCAAGGATTTTTATGTCGGGAATGCACGCCGCAATCAGCAGTGTGTAGACCGGCAATCGCGCCGAACAACTCATCAAGGGCGCGACCAGAATCGTCACCAGCCGGTCCTTGGGCGCTTCAATCGTGCGCGTGGCCATGATGCCGGGAATTGCGCACGCGTACGAACTCAGCATCGGGATGAAACTTTTGCCGTGCAACCCGACCTTGCTCATCAGCCGATCCATCAAAAACGCCGCGCGCGCCATGTAACCCGTGTCTTCCAGAAAACCGATGAACAAAAACAGCAGCAGGATTTGCGGCAGAAAAACAATCACCGCGCCGACACCCGCAATCACACCGTTCACCAGCAATGAATTCAAATCGCCGGATGGAATCAGTTTGCCGACCACTCCGCCCAGCCAATCCACTGCCGCCTGCAATGCGTCCATAGGCACCTGGGCAAAAGTGAAAATGCTTTGAAACATCAGTGTCATGATGCCAATGAAAATCAGCGTGCCCCAGATTTTGTGCGTGAGCACGCGGTCCAATTTGTCGCTGAACGTCTCCCCCGGCGGCGCGAGTTCGGCAGTAACGGCTTGCTGGATTTCCGCAATGCGCGCGTATCGCCACTCAATGGGCGCGCCGCGCCAGTCTATTCCGTGCGTTTCGAGCCGCTTTCGGGCGGCGGCCACGGCATCCTGAATTTTTTGCGGATAATGCTCCTTGCTCGATGCCAGCGCTTTTTCATTGCTGAGCAGCAGCAGCGCCTCCGCCGTGGCCTGCAACCGCCGTTCCTGAAATGTTTCGGCCAGCAGGTTGGACAGTCCGGTTGCTTCAATCCGGAACAATCCGGGCAACTGGCAAAACAACTTCGGCCTCACTTCAGGCACGCTCTGAATGGTCGCGATGATCTTTGCGCGCAACTCCGGCACGCCCGCGCCAGTGCTGGCGACAATTGGGAAAACGGGCACGCCGAGCGCCCCGGCAAGTTTGGCTTCATCAATGCGCTGGCCGTTGACTTCGGCCACGTCCACCATGTTCAGGGCGATGAGCGTGGGATGGCCCAGCTCGACAACTTGCGTGGCGTAATAAAGATTCCGCTGAAGGTTTGAGGCGTCCACGACCACCACAATCAAATCCGGCGGCGGCAATTCGGGGAGGCGGTTGAGCAGCACATCGCGCGAAATCTGCTCGTCCAGCGAATTTGGGCTGAGGCTATACGTCCCGGGCAAATCGAGAACGCGGATGTCCGCTTTCGGGGGAGCGCCGAGTAATTTACCCTCCTTGCGCTCGACGGTGACACCGGCGTAATTGCCAACCTTGGCGCGCAGTCCGGTGAGCGCATTGAACAAGGTCGTCTTGCCGCTATTCGGATTGCCCGTCAGGATGACGTAGGGGTGACGAGTGACAGGCGTCGGGTGATATGAATCCGCCGGCTTTCGGTTGGTTTCCAGCGCTGGGGACGCGGTATCATCACTACGCGGAATTGGCTTGGATGGATCCATGTTGGACAGACAAATCACTGCGGCATCATGTCACTTATCACGTGCCACTTGTCACCCTGACCAGGATTTGTTCCGCCTCGTGCTTGCGCAAGGTGAGGTTGTAGCCGCGGACTTTGATTTCGACCGGGTCGCCGAGCGGCGCAAAGCGAACGAGTTGAACGGCGCTGCCGACCAGCAACCCCATTTCCATGAGGCGCGGACGGCTTTCGGGCGGGAGCTTGATTTCGGCCACCGTCGCCGTCGTGCCCACGGCAACCGAACTCAACGGCTGGGGAGCGTCGGGCATAAAAGTTTCAGGCGGCGGATGAGGACAAAGGTTCGACCAGAATGGCCCTGGCCAGTTTTTCACTGAGGGCGAGGCGGGCATTGCAAACCTGGCAGATGACATTGGCTTTGCTGCTCAGGAGTTTGATGCGCTGCTCCTCACCCAGGCCGAGTTCGCGCAGGCGGTCGCGCAATTCGGGCGACGCGGCCAGTTCCTTGATGCAAACGGTCGTGCCGGCAGCGACGTGGCTCAACGGACAGACCGAAGGCCCGGCACAATGGCCTTCAACAACTTGATAGGGGGGCACCCGTTTTTTCACAGCGGAACAACGTAGGTCAAGGACGACTGCGGAGCAAGCAGGTTTTTGCCACGGGCTTGGCAATTTTTGGCTTCCAAGCTTTGAACAGGGCAGGGGATGGGATCACTGCTTTCGGATATTCCACCCCCAACTTGCGCGGCACGCCCGCCGGATTGCTCAAAACAACTGAGACTGTCAAAAGAAATTGTCAATTGTTTGGACTGACCCTTTTATGATGACCCTTTTATGACCCTTTTACTAATGGGTGACCCCTATATGACCCCTTTACCCTTTACGACTCGTGACGGGTACCGCGACAGCGGAACTGACCGCGCCAACGGCGGTTGGCTCCGGCGGCTTCGCTGCCCAACCTGCTACACCGAACAGGGCACAGCCAAACAAGAACAACATGGACACACCGGGTTCAGGTGCCGGGGTCGCGTTCACTTCCAGCATCAAACTCCCGTTGCTTGAATCAATTTTCCAGCCTTGGGGCGCGGGTGGCGGCCCGAGTGGTGGCCCATAACTCCAATAAGGAACAATAAAGGACGACCAGTCGCCTGAAAAGGTATAGGTGTAGTTAAAATTAAATGTTAACGCATTGTTGTCATCACCGTTCGCCGGTTCAATGACCCCAATCAGATAATCCGTATCAGGAGCCAACGTAATGGGAGTAATGGGAGTGAAGTCCACAAAGCTCGTGGAACCAGGCCACTGGGTGGGCCTTGAATCAATCGTTGGATCTCCCAATTGCCCGGCGGACACGAAGTTCGGATTTGTGGAGGGGAAGCTTCCTTCCAAGGTGTAAAGCTGGATATCAAGTGTCGCAGGATTGCCGCCGTTTAGCATCTCGAAGGTAACGGTATTGAGCAGGTAAGGCGTGGCGTCTGTCTTGAACATGAAGCCGTAGCCGTGGCCGGGAATAACTGTTTCGAAATTGCCCATTCCGCCTTGAGTCCAGATCTGATCAAGGTTGCTGATCATGGCTTGAGAAGCAATGTCTTGTGCTTGCGCGGTGTGCGGAACCACTGCAAACCAAACCAGTGCAAGCGACGTGAATTGAAAGGATGGCATTTTCATATGCATGTGTTAAGGAGCCATATCAACGTCCAGAGCT
>DLMG01000211.1:10225-48401 GCA_002479245.1 Verrucomicrobia subdivision 3 bacterium UBA7542
TCAGGCACGCGGGACCAAATGACGTGAACCGCGAAGCGGAGCTGTACCGGCCTCTGATTAATTACTACCCTACGCCGACCGCCATTCCAGTCTAGGAAAAGTTATTCACATCCCACCGACAAAGTGTGTAAAGGGGTCAGTCCCGAATGGCCCTTAGATAAGGCCCAGCAAAAACGCATAGATTTTTAAAGGGTTTCGAGGACTTTATTCTGCTCCTTTATGGATGAGCAGCAAATGCCTGCAAAACCGGGTATTTCCAAAACTTAAAGCGAAACATGGTCAAAAAGTTGGCCGAAACCGATAGGGCTGTGACGATTTTGTAAGTTGTTTGGGTTCAATGATATATTCCTTAACTAAGGGCCATTCGGGTCAGTCCCAATAATTAACAATTTCATTTGACAGTCTCCCGCCAACTTGGGCAGGCAGCCGGGCGTAAACGGGTCCTCACTATTGACACTTTGGTCTTCATTTCGTTGTCGTCGCCAGACAGTTCGACACGTGCGTCCAGCTTCCCATGTGCAGCCGCTGCGCGATCCATATCGACGTCATAATGCTTTCCCACCTCAGTCGTAACGCTATCTTCACCTGCTCCGGATCATCCTGCCGCGACAAATTAATCACACACGCCCCAATTTTTGGCTTCTAGGTTTCGAATCCTTCGGGCAAGATGAGCCGAAATTTCGGAAGACCATGTATTTCGGAAAAAAAATTGTCGTGGTGATGCCGGCCTACAACGCGGCCAAAACCGTCACTCAAACCGTTGATGAGGTCCTCCAGCAGCGCATCGTGGATGAAATCATTCTTGTGGATGACCGCAGCCGCGACGACACCGTGGCAGTCGCGTCGTCACTGCTCGGTGTGCGCGTCCACGTCCATGAACGCAACGTGGGTTACGGCGGCAATCAAAAAACCTGCTACCGGCTGGCACTGGAGGCGGGCGCCGACATTGTTATCATGCTTCATCCCGACTACCAATACACGCCGAAGCTGATTCCGGCGATGGCCTCCATCATCGCCAACGGCTTGCATCCGTGCGTGCTGGGCAGCCGCATTTTGGGCGGCTATTCACTCAAAGGCGGAATGCCGGTTTGGAAATACATTGCCAACCGTTTTCTGACTTTGACAGAGAATGTTTTGCTGGGCGCAAAACTCTCGGAATATCACACCGGCTATCGCGCATTTTCGCGGGAACTTCTGGAAAAGCTTGACCTGTCGAAAAATTCCGATGATTTCGTTTTTGACAACCAGATGCTCGCGCAAATTTTCTGGCATGGCTTTACGATCGGCGAGGTGAGCTGCCCGACGAAGTATTTTCCCGAAGCGTCCTCGATCAATTTCCGCCGCAGCCTCAAATACGGCTTTGGCTGTCTTGCCAGCGGATTGAAATTCCGTCTGGCGAAAATGGGATGGCTCCGGTCGGAACTGTTCAGTTCAACGCCGCGGCGAGGCGCGACTTCTTCCGGTTGACGGTGGCGCGGGGGAGCACGCCGGATTTGACGGCCTTGTCGAATGCAGAATGGACCCCGGGCAGAAATTTGACCGCTTCGTCCTTTTTGCCGGCGGTGAGCAGCGTGCGATAATCTTTTTCCAGACGGTGCAAGTGCGATTTGACGCTGCGATTGTGCTGGTGTTTGCGCTCGTTGCTGCGCGCCCGGCGTTCGGCTGACTTCGTATTCGGCATAAATTATAATTTCACTTAAAAGGGCGGTGAATCTAGTCGAATGCAAGTGAATGTCAACGGTGAAAGCTGACTCATCGCACTTTACTTTCGGGACGTTTGGATGTTTGCTGTTCTGAACATTGGATGGTGATGGTGGTTCCGCAACGGATGAATAGAAAGTTGCAAATTTTACATCTGGAAGACGACCCGGATTTCGCCGAGTGGGTTCGTTCGCTTTTCGCGCAGGACGGTTTGGACGTCGAGTTGAAATGCGTCGGCGACCGCGCGGCGTTTGAGGCCGCATTGGATGCCGGTGCGTTTGACGTTATTGTTTCGGACTATCACCTGCCGTCGTTCTCCGGCTTGGATGCGCTGGCCATGGTACGGAAAAAAAATCCGCATATTCCGTTCATTCTCGTTTCCGGCACCATCGGCGAACAGGCGGCGATTGAAAGCTTGAGGGCCGGCGCGACCGATTATTTGCTCAAGCAGCAACCGGATCGGCTGCCGTCCGCCGTCCGCCGGGCCGTGCAGGAAGCCGAAGAACGAGCCAGGCTCCGGGCGGCGGAAACGGAATTGGTTCGCCGTGAAAAACATTTCCGCACGCTCACGGAAAATTCGCTCGACGTCCTCTGCATTTTGAGCCGCGACGGAAACTTTCTCTACGCCAGCCCTTCGATCGAGCGTGCGTTGGGTTACAAACCGGAGGAATTGCGCGGGCAAAATTTCTTCGCGCGTTTGCATCCCGATGATTTGCTACCAGTGCAGGAGGCGTTTCAATTCGCGCTCGATCACCCGGAACGCACGGTAAAAAAACAATTTCGCCACCAAAACAAAAACGGTGAATGGCGGCATCTGGAACTGGTCGGCCAGAATCGTCTGCAAGACCCGGAAATAGGCGGCCTTGTGGCCGATTGCCGCGACGTGACGGACCGCTGGCGCGCAGAAGAGGAATTGCGCAATAGCGAAGAACAGTATCGTCTTCTCTTTCATGGCAATCCGAATCCGATGTGGGTGTTCGACCTTGAAACACATGCCTTTTTGGAAGTCAACGAAGCGGCCATTCAACATTACGGTTATTCCCGCGAAGAATTTCTAACCAAGACCCTCGCGGACATTCGTCAGTCGGAAAAAAACGGCCGTCCCAAAACCGCTGCGCTTGATACTGCCGATCGCAACGTCATTTGGCGTCAGCGGCGCAAGGACGGCAGCCTCATTGACGTGGAGGTTATTTGGAGTCCGATTGTTTTTGGCGAGCACTTTGCCGCATTGACCATGGCCACCGACGTGACCGAGCGTCTGCGCATTGAGTACCGCAACTCGATTTTCTCCAAGCTCGGCCATCGGCTTAGTTCAGCCAGCACCAATTCCGAGGCGGCCATGATCATTTGTGAAGCTGCTGACGCACTTTTCAAGTGGGACGATTTCGCGCTTGATTTGTATTTCGCCGTCAGCGACGAAGTTTTTTCGCTGCTCACCGTCACCACGGTCGAGGGGCAGCGGGTGGAAATTCCATCATCGCCCCAGCCCAAGACCGCCAATGCCGTCGTTCAGCGCGTCATTAAGAAAGGAGCGGAACTGCTGTCGTCCTTCGAAAACAAGCGCTTTTCCGCCGTCACCATGCTCGCGCCCATCCGCAAAGGCGAGCATGTCATCGGCTTGCTTTTTGTTCAGAACCACATGCCCGGCGCCTACACCAACCGCGATTTGGAAGTGCTCCAGACTTTGGCCGACCAGTGCAGCGGCGCGCTTGAACGTGTCCGCGCCGAGCAGGATTTGCGCGAGAGCCGGCAGCGTTTTCGCGACCTGTTTGAAAATTCACCCGATGCCATTTTTGTCGAGGACCTGGACGGCACGGTGCTGGACGTAAATTTTGCCGCGTGCGTGCTGCACGGCCTGACACGCGAACAATTAATTGGCAAAAATACCCTGAACGATCTCATTCCGCCGTCGCGCCGGGAGAACGCCCGCCGCGATTTCCAAAAGCTGGCGAGCGGCAAATTATCCTGGGTTGGGGGGGAAAGCCTGACCGCCGACGGTAACAGCACCCCTGTCGAAGTGCGCGCCGGCCGCGTGGAATATAACGGGAAACCCGCCCTGCTGTTGCATGTGCGCGACATCACCGAACGGCGCGCCGCCGAGGCGGCGGTGCAAAGTTCCGAAATGCTTTTCCGTTCCGTGTGGGAAAATTCCGTGGATGGAATGCACCTGACGGATGAAAACGGCGTCATTATCGCCGTCAACAAGGCCTACTGCAAATTGGTCGGCATGGAAGCGGAAGAGTTGGAAGGCGAACTTTTCACCATCGTCTACGCCGAATCCGAAAATCCACAGGCCATACTCGAAAGGCATCGTGAACATTTCCGCGCCCGCGCCGCGAACCGTAAAATTCAACACCAGTACACCCTTCACAACGGCCAGGTAATGGCATTGGAAATCACCGATTCATTTATCGAATTGCACGGGCAGCCGCTGCTGTTGTTCAGCTTGTTTCGTGACGTCACAACCCAACAGCGATTGGAAGAACAGTTGCGCCAGTCTCAAAAAATGGAAGCCATCGGCCAGCTCGCCGGCGGTGTGGCGCATGATTTCAACAACATCCTCACCGTCATTCATGGCCATGCCTCGCTGTTGTTGTCTTCCGAGCTTGAGGAATCAGCGTCGCGATCGGCGCAGCAAATCAGCCAGGCCGCTGAGCGCGCCGCCGCATTGACACGGCAATTGCTCACGTTCAGCCGCCGTCAGCTCATTCAGCCCAGGAAATTGGACATGAACAAAATCGTCGGCAACATGACCGATCTGCTTGGACGGCTTTTGGGCGAGGACGTGTCATTGCAATTAAATTACTGCCCGTCGCCGGCGATGGTGGAGGCTGATGTGGGCATGATGGAGCAGGTATTGCTCAATCTGGCCGTCAATGCGCGTGATGCCATGCCCAAAGGCGGAAGACTCACTGTGCGCATTTCCATCGTGGACTTGGACGAAGCTCACGTTCAACGCCATCCCGAAGCGCGTGTCGAGCGCTTTGTTTGTGTCAGCAATACGGACACCGGCAGCGGCATTCCGCCGGAAAATCTACAGCGCATCTTTGAGCCGTTTTTTACCACAAAAGAAGTCGGCAAAGGCACGGGCTTGGGCTTGGCGACGGTTTATGGCATTGTCAAACAGCACCAGGGCTGGATTGAGGTCGAAAGCATTGTCGGCAAAGGCACGACATTCCGTATTTACATTCCCTATGTGGGCTCGGCACAAGCCGAAACGGAAAAGCCGACAACACAAATCAGCATTCGCGGTGGCACTGAAACCATTTTGCTCGTTGAAGACGAGCGGTCAGTGCGGGAACTCGTTTCGCGCGTCCTCCAAAAATACGGCTACAAAATTTTGCCGGTCGGCAATGGCGTCGAAGCCCTTGAGACTTGGAACCAGCACAAGAACGAAATTTCCATGTTGTTCACCGACCTCGTGATGCCCGATAATATGAACGGCCGGGAACTGGCGGAAAAACTCTGGGCCGAACGGCCCGGGTTGAAAGTTATTTTTACCAGCGGCTACAGCTCCGACATTGTGGGCAAGGATTTCAAGCTGGAGCCGGGGTTGAATTATTTACAGAAACCTTACCAGCCACAGGCGCTCGCGCTGGCCGTGCGCCGTTGCCTTGATGATAAACACGCTGAATAACACGGTTTTCTCTGCCGCACATTCCAACTTTTCTTTACCTGCGTTCTTTGCTTAAACTCAGCGCATGATTATCGTGCCTTCGCTGCTCGCCTCCGATTACACCCGCTTCGGCAGGGAAGTCGAACGCGCCGACCGTTCCGGCGCGGACTGGCTGCACCTCGACATCATGGACGGGCATTTCGTCCCAAACATTTCCTTTGGGCCGGAAGTCGTGCGCGCCGTTCGCCCCCTGACCAAGATGTTTTTCGACGTTCACCTCATGTGTTCGCGGCCGCAAATTTTGATCGAACCCTTCGCCAAGGCCGGCGCGGACGAAATCACCGTTCATGTCGAACTTCACCAGCAGGTCACGTCACTCATTTGGAAAATTAAGTCGCTCGGCAAAAAGGTCGGCTTGGCCATCAACCCGCCCACGGCCATTTCGCTGGTTCAGCCGTATCTTGACCAGATTGACTTGCTGCTTGTGATGACCGTCAATCCGGGCTTCGGCGGACAGGAATTCATTCACGAAACGCTGCCCAAAATCCAGCAGGCCGAGGCCTGGCGGCGCGAGCGGAAACTTTCTTATCGTATCGAGGTGGACGGCGGCATCAATTTTCAGACCGTCGCCGAATGCGCCCGCGCCGGTGCGGACACCTTTGTCAGCGGCACGACCCTGTTTGGCGCGCACAATCTTCGCGCTGCCGTCAAAAAAATGCGCCAGATTGCCAACGCCCACGACCCGGCACTGGCGGATTTAAAAGTTTAAATTCTACCATGTCACAAATCAAATTCGGCACTGACGGCTGGCGCGCGGTAATCGCGGAGGATTTCACCTTTGCGAACGTCGCCCGCGTCACGCAGGCGACGGCGGACTATTGGAAGTCTGAAGTCCAAAGTCCAAAGTCCAAAGTCTTCGGATATGAGTTGAAAGTCGTCGTCGGCTACGACCGCCGGTTTTTGTCTGATCAATTCGCACAATGCACCGCTGAAGTTTTCGCCGGAAATAATTTTCAAGTTGTCCTCGCGCCGGAGCCGACGCCAACGCCTTCCGTTTCATTCGCCGTGAAAAACCTGTGCGCCGTTGGCGGCGTGATGATAACCGCCAGCCACAATCCGCCGATTTTCAACGGCTTTAAGCTCAAGTCGTATTACGGCGGCCCCAGCGATTCCGGGACCTGCCAGGCCGTCGAAAGTTTCCTGGACAAAAATCCGCCCCAACTCCGAACTCCGAACTCCGAACTCCGAATTTCGATTCAAGACGTCCGCCCCGCCCATCATGCCGCGCTCAAAAAACTGGTGGATTTCAAGCTCATCGCGAAATCGAAGCTCCGATTTGCCCATGACGCGCTGTTTGGCGTCGGCGCGGGTTGTTTCGAGCAATTGCTCGCGGGCACCACCTGCCGGGTTACCACCCTGAACGGCAACCATGACGCCTTGTTTGGCGGCATCAATCCCGAGCCCATCGTGCAGAATTATGCGCGCAGCCAGGCCTTTCTCAAAAAACATCCGCACGACATCTGCCTGGTAACCGATGGCGACGCCGACCGTGTCGGCGGCATGGACGGTCACGGCGGTTATTTGACGACCCACCAGATCATCTGCCTGCTGCTGCATCATTTGATCGTGAATCGCAAGGGCAGGGGACGCGTCGTCAAGGCGCTGACGACAACCTCGATGGTGGACAAGATGTGCGCGGCTTACGGCCTGCCGCTGGTCGAGACCGGTGTCGGGTTCAAATATATTTGCGCCGAGATGCTCAAGGGCGACGTGCTGCTCGGCGCGGAAGAAAGCGGCGGTATCGGTTTCCCCAACCACATTCCCGAACGTGATGGCATCGCCGCCGGGTTGATGCTGCTGGAAATGCTGGCGACCGAGCGTGTGTCGGTGAACAAACTGCTGGCGAAACTGGAAAAACAATTCGGCCCGCACCGTTACGGGCGGATTGACACGCATTACCCGCTTGAAAAGCGGTCGTCGTTGATGGAATTTTTGAAAAACAATCCGCCAGACAAACTTTTACGCTCACCGTTTGAGGACATCAAGACGTTCGACGGCGTGAAATTCATCGCGCAGGACACGTCGTGGCTCATGCTGCGCGGTTCCGGCACGGAACCCGTACTGCGGATTTACGCGGAGGCAAAGTCCGATGCCGGCGTGCAGAAGCTGCTCAAACTCGGCGTTTCATTGGCACGGCACGGAAAGTTTACGAAAGGAGGAGACCATATGTTTTGAAATTAATCGGCTGCGAGTCTGCAAATCGCGCCCAAAAATTTGGAGTGGCTGTTGCTGTCTGCCCAATTGTGACCCACGATTTCAAATCCGCCTGGTTGTTAATCAGCAACAATCCTAACTGGAGGCGAAAGTCGGCACTGGCTTAAAATCAGACACGGATGCACAAGAATAAGACGCATGTGTACAAATTGGACGCAGTTTAGCATCAAACCAACGATGGCATTGCTAATGCTTTGAGCAAGGCATGCATAAAACATGGTTGCACACTTTTGCGCTGAGTTTGTTGTTTGGTGGCATTATTGCAAAGTTGCGCAGTGCAATCGAAAATCATGTGCCCGTGGGTTATCAGGACGAATCCGGGTTTCATCTTGGCGTTAAACAGACACAAGATAGGTGGCCGGCAATCTGGTAAATTCAGGGAAGCTGTTGATGACTTGCGGTTGGGGATTGCAGGGTTGAGTTAGGAACTTGGCTGTCTCGTTCTTCCGAGGCAGTGTAAATTTAATTTAAAGTATGTCTCTTCTGTCCCATTTTTTGCCAAATTTCGACTCTCCACAACCTAAGATCGTGCGAATATTTTCTCGGTTTAATCGTAATACGTTGATTACCATTCAATTACGTACCAAACGAAACAAGTTGCAATTTTTCCCTAGGAATTTTATAATGTACACAAGAGTATTTAACCACCCGAACTGATGGAGGTTTTAAAAAGCACTGGATTAAAATGACACTGGGTATTAAAAACGTTATTTGTGTCAGGATTCAACCCAGCAATAAGGGCGATGCGGATTTTTCCGCTTGTTCGCCAGTTGGTCTGATTTCATTACAACAGTTTTGCGCTTTGAAAGCTGGCGATAACAAAATGGCATGAAGTGCTTGTTTAATGCCGTTCAACTTTAAGATGAAAATCGAATCTCCAGCTTGGTATTGTGCCCGGACGAAACCCAAGCACGAGCATATAGCCGCAGCAAATTTGCGGAAGAATTTGAATTTGGAGGTGTTTCATCCCCGATTGCGGATTGAGCGGGCAACGCGACGCGGTGTGATGCGCGTGAGTGAGCCACTTTTCCCATGTTATATTTTTTTCCGATGTATAATTGATGAGAAACTGGGAGAAATTCAACGCACGAATGGGGTGAACACTGTTGTGCATTTTGCACGCCGGATCCCGAAGATAGCTGATGCGGTGATTGAGGAGTTAAAAGAATGCTTCGAGGGAGAAGAGACAATGACCGTTAAAGATCGCCTTTCACCAGGCGATGAGGTGGTTGTTGTCGACGGAGCTTTTCGCGGAATGTGTGCCTTTGTTTTGCGTGTCATGTCGGCAAGAAAGCGCGTTCAGGTGTTGCTTGATGTTTTGGGGCGTCCGACTCCGGCGGAAGTTGATGAAAACTCAGTCGTTAATGAAAGAAATACTGTGGCGACTTTGGTTCCGATATTAGCAGCACCTGTTATACAAAATGCAGCAGTTGCTGGCTGAGGTTACGGCAAAAGAGTTTCCCAACCGTGGAAACTAAGAAAATGGGAATGAGGAGAAGTTGGTGTTGGTTGGAATTGGTTCCAACGAACAAGTGCGGAGCTTTACCTCAAAATAGAACTTTTCGGACTGTCATTATTCTTAATTTTTAGTTCTTCCTTTTCGTCTTTCTTTATGGATTTTCCAATCGAAGCACATCAGTTGCAGAGTTCTCTTCCTCCTAAGGCAGTTCAGGACTTACGCTGGAAACGGACATTGGATATATTTCTTATCTTATTGGCCTTGCCATTCCTGATTCCGCTGGCGCTACTTGTAGCCCTATTGATTCGCAGCGGCTCCCGTGGGCCGGTTTTATTCAGGCAAGAGCGGGTTGGTTACCTGGGCCGGCGCTTTATGTGTTTCAAGTTTCGGACCATGTTTGTTGATGCGGACACGGCAACGCATCAGGGGCACTTGCATCATTTGATGAATTCGAATACACCGATGATAAAAATGGACTCGCGGGGTGATCCTCGGATTATTCCGTTCGGCCTGTTCCTCCGCGCGTCCGGTCTGGATGAATTGCCCCAATTAATCAACGTGCTGCGTGGCGAAATGAGTCTGGTGGGACCCCGCCCATGCCTCCCTTACGAATATGAAAAATATCTGCCCTGGCAGAAGGAACGGTTCGGAACCGTGCCGGGTTTGACCGGGCTCTGGCAAGTGAGCGGAAAAAACAAGACCACCTTCGTTGAAATGATTCAACTGGATATCAAGTATGCGAAAAACAAAACCCTCTGGTGGGATTTGAAAATTATCCTGATGACTATTCCGGCTTTGATAATTCAAATGGTGGAAACACGTCGGGGCAAGAAAATGTCCCCTGGTCCGGTTCGCCCGAAAACCAACTATTCCAATCGTGCCATAGAGCAGTATTCCTTTACGAAAGCACCTCTTGTTGGTGCGGTTCATGCTGCGGATGGCGAGGATGCCTGGATACGGAAAGAAACCAAATTGAATTTATAATATGACAAAGCCAATAAACGTTGGGGTGGTGGGCTGTGGTTACTGGGGACCAAATTTGATTCGCAATTTCAGATCGCTTCCCGATTGCAGCCTGAAAATGATGTGTGATGTCAGTGAAAACCGCCTCGCACATCTCAAGGCGCTTTATCCTGAAGTCGAAGGAGAAACGAATTACAATAACATGCTTAACGGCGTCGGGCTTGATGCGGTCATCATAGCCACGTCAGTCAAATCGCATTACCCAATGGCCAAAGCGAGCTTGTTGTCCGGCAAGCACACCTTTATTGAGAAACCGATGGCTTCCTCATCCCAGGAATGTGAGGAGTTGATTGACATTGCAAGGAATAAGGGATTGGTGTTGATGGTGGGACATACATTCCTCTATTCGCCTGCGGTCAAAAAAATCAAGGAAATTGTCCAATGCGGCGACATCGGAGAAATCCGTTACATTTGTGCCCGGCGGCTGAACCTGGGACTTTTCCAGAAGGACATCAACGTCGCATGGGACTTGGCTCCCCATGATATTGCCATTATTTTGCACATCATGGAAAGGGAGGCGGTCACCATCAACTGCCAGGGCAGCGCGCACATCACACCCGGTGTGGAAGATGTGACAACCATATGGCTCAATTTCCCGGGAGATCGTTCAGCCATCATTCAAAGCAGTTGGCTCGATCCAAGAAAAATCAGGGAAATGACCATTGTGGGCAGCAAAAAAATGATCGTCTACGACGACGTTTCACAACTTGAGAAAATCCGGGTCTTCGACACGCGAGTTGAAAGACCGCCTCACTACGATACATTCGCTGAATTTCATTATGCTTATCACTATGGGGATGTTCACGTTCCTTACATCAAACAGGAGGAACCGTTAAAAACCGAATGCCAGCATTTTCTGGATTGCATCAATCAGGGGACAACCCCCTTGACAGATGGCAAACAAGGTCTTGAATTGGTCCGCATTTTAGAGGCATCTTCCAAATCACTGAAAAGGGGCGGAGCCTCAGTGAATCTTTCCGGCCAGGAAACTGGCAACGGTTGGACGCCGTCGATTCCCGAATCCGCCATATGCATATCAACCTTGGGAATCGGAAAGAAGAAAACTTCCCGTCCGGCCGGCAGAAAGCTGCAGTTGAAGCTTCAGGTTCGCACGCGACGAGCTTCTTCAAATTCAACCCTATGAGTTCTTCGCAGCAGCCGTTCCAACGGATTGCTCCAGATGTCAAGTTGGGTAGAAACGTTCGGCTCCATGGGTTTGTCAATCTGTATGGTTGTGAAATTGGAGATGACGTAAAAATCGGCACATTTGTCGAAATTCAAAAAGGCGTCAAAATCGGTAATCGTTGCAAAATTTCAAGCCACACTTTTATTTGTGAAGGCGTGACTTTGGAGGATGAGGTTTTCGTCGGCCACAACGTCACGTTTACCAATGACCGTTATCCGCGTGCCTCGAATGAAAACGGGGAACTGCAAACCGAGGCGGATTGGGCCTGCATCCGAACACTGGTCAAGCGGGGCGCTTCCATCGGTTCTGGCGCCACGTTGCTCTGCGGCATCACAATTGGCGAAAATGCCATGATTGGCGCAGGCAGCGTGGTGACCCGGGATGTGCCGCCGGACACAGTCGTTACGGGCAACCCGGCCAGGGTCGTCAAATCACTTGTGGCAAAATGTTGACTGGTGAATTGCGTGCTCACAGAAAACGCCATCACGCCATCAGGCATTTGTTCACCTCCCAACGCCGCGGCTCCTCTGAGCACCAATCATTTCACCGTTGCCGCGCCGCAACCAGTAAATCCCGCAGACTGCCCCGGTTGGGATGCGCTGGTGACGGCTCATCCGCGCTGTTCGTTTTTCCATGGCGCTGCCTGGGCCAAAACGCTGCAAGGCGCTTATGGTTTTACGCCGGTCTATTTCACTGCCAACGAAGTGGACGGACGTTCATCCATTCTGCCGCTTATGGAGGTGAACAGTTGGCTGACCGGGCGGCGGGGAGTGGCGCTGCCCTTCACGGACGATTGCGAGCCGCTCTATTCGGATGCCGCCTCCATCCGGAATTTGATTCAAGCCGCCTTGGAATTCGGGAGAACGCGAGGCTGGAAATCCGTGGAGTGCCGGGGAGGACGGGAACTGTTCGGCGAAGCGCCGGCGTCGCTGGCCTTCTACGGACACAGTGTGGATTTGGAGGAGGATGAGGACCGGATGTTTGCGCGGTTGGAAAGTTCAGTGCGGCGCGCGATACGCAAGGCCGAAAAGGGCGGGGTGACTGTGACCGTATCCGGGAGCCTAGAGGCAATGAAAGTGTTTTACGCGCTGCAATGCAAAACCCGCAAGAAACACGGACTGCCACCGCAGCCGTTCGTCTTTTTTCAACACATTCACGAACATATTCTGTCCCACAACCTGGGGATGGTGGTCATCGCCCGCCATGAAAACCGCCCCATTGCCGCCTCGGTTTATTTCCAGTTGGGCACGCGGGCCGTTTACAAATATGGGGCGTCGGACGAGGCCTTCCAGCATTTGCGCGGAGCCAATCTCGTCATGTGGGAGGCTATCCGATGGCTCACCCGCCAAGGTGCAAAAACATTGCATTTGGGCAGAACTTCAATCGGGAATGAGGGTTTGAGGAGATTCAAACTCGGGTGGGGGGCTGAGGAGCAAAAGATCGAGTATGTCAAATACGACTTGCGGAAAGGCCGCTTCGTCACGGATGCCGATGAATCCACCGGCTGGTATAACCGCGTATTCAACGTGCTGCCGATTGGGCTGTCGCGCCTGATCGGTGCGGTACTGTATCGGCATTGCGCCTGAAAAATATAATAGTGGCTTTTTTGCGATTCTGCGGGAAAATTAAACTTGGATAAAGATGAATAACAGCCGACAAACTCAACAGCCGGCGGGAATGACCTTGGGCGACATCTACTATGTGCTGTTTCGCCACAAGTGGAAAATCGTTCTCCTTTCCCTGGCTGGCATTCTGGCCGCCGTGGCTCTCTATTTCCTCAAACCCCCGCCTTACCAATCCCAGGCGGAGTTGCTGATCCAATACGTGCCGCAGGCGGGGTCCCTGTCCTTGGTGGGGAGCGACCAAAAGGTGATCGTGCCCGATTCGCGAGGGGATGACATCATCAATTCCGAAATCCAGATTCTGACCAGCTTGGACCTGGCGGAAGAGGCCGTTACCAACATTGGAGCGGCTAACATCCTGGCCAGGGTCGGCGGCGGCAGCAATGCCATCAAAGCCGCAGCCCTCGTCCGGAACAATTTGCAGGGGGAACCGGCCGCCAAGAGCAGCAGTGTCATTGTGGTCACGTTCAAGCACCCCGACCCTCAGATCGTTCAACCCATCCTTCAGGAAGTCATCAATGACTATTTCCAAAGACATTACGAAATTCATTCGGCGGCGGGACAATATGACGACGCCCTCAGTCGGGAACGATCCACCTTGAGTGTGCAACTCAACGATACGGAACAGCAGCTCGCAAACCTGAAAAACAAGGCGAACATCATATCCCTTGACGACACAAGAAAGGGTTTGGCGGACCAGATTTTCAAAATTCAGGGCGCCATTTTGGATGCCCAGGCCGAATTGGCCGGTTATGAGTCGGCGATGAAGCAAGAGGACAAGGCCCCGCTCCTAAAACTGGAAACCACCAACGCTCAACCGGCCATTCCTTCGGATCAGATTGACGGCTACAATGACATCTGCGCGCGCCTCAACCTGCTGCGGAAAAAGGAACAGGATTATTTAGTGCAGGGGTTCACGAGAAGCAATGTGCTGGTCCAGGAAGTGGATGGGCAGATTGCTGACACTGTAAAGGCCAAAGCCCGTCTCGAGGAAAAATATCCGCAAATCGCCGGCTTGGGCATCGCTTCGCTGGCGTCGGGCGGACAGGCTGGCGCGCAGATCGTGGCCCTTCAAGCCAAACTCAAGGCTTGGGATGCGCAACTGGACCAGCTCCAGATGCAGGCAACCAATCTGAACAGTCTGGCGCCGACGATAGTGCAATTGGAGCGGACGAAGGCGATTCAAGAAGCCAACTATCAAAATCTGGCCACCAAGGTGGAGAATTCCCACATAGACGCAGCGCTCGCTACCGGCAAGGCCCCCAACATCAAGTGGGTGCAGATGCCGTCGCCTCCCTACAGGGATTGGGTCAAAGCCCAAAAACTAATGGCCATGGTGGCGTTCGGCGGCATCTTCGTCGGCCTCGCTTGGGCCTTCTTGATTGAACTCTATCTGGACCGTTCCGTGAGGCGGCCGGTTGAGATTGAGGCGAAACTAAAACTTCCTCTCTTCCTTTCCATCCCCGATGTCAGCCGGAATAGCCACTCGCGTCTGGCCAAAATCGCGGAACGGCGGCAACTGCGATTGCATAACGCTACAGAAGATGATGCGCCCGCCGGGGGCGGTGATCCGTCTCCAGGAAAAAACGGCGCTCTGCAAGTGGTCTCGCTGGAGCGCAATCCTTCGCTGCAGCCGTTTTACGAAGCGTTGCGCGACCGGCTGCTCGTTCATTTTGAAGTCAAGAATCTCACCCACAAACCGAAACTGGTGGCCGTGACGAGCGCCGGCCAGGGCGCTGGCGTGAGCACCATCGCTGCCGGCCTGGCCGCCTCGCTTTCGAGAACGGGCGACGGCAATGTTTTGCTGGTAGATATGAATCTTGAGCAGGGAGCAGCGCAACAGTTCTACAAAGGCAAAGCCAGTTGCGGATTGGACGCCGCCTTGAAAAATGAAACCAAGGAAGGCGCCCTGGTCCAGGAAAACCTGTATGTGGTGACCGGCAATTCCAACAACAACGAGCTTCCGCGCTTTCTGCCGAAACGCTTCGCCGCCCTGGTGCCCAAGCTTAAGGCCAGCGACTACGATTACATCATCTTTGACCTGCCGCCCGTCAGCCAGACCAGCATCACCTCGCGTCTCGCCAGACTCATGGACATGGTGTTGCTTGTCGTTGAATCGGAGAAGAACAATCGCGAGGTCGTTCAGCAGGCGAGCACCTGGCTGACCGAATCCGGGGCCACGGTCGGTGCCGTGCTCAACAAAACCCGGCAATACGTTCCCGAACGATTGCATCAGGAATTTCTGAGCGATAAGTGAATTGATCCATTGGGAGATGGGGGAGCGCCCGCCCCGGGCGCTGTGTTCGGTGCCTCGCCGAACACATCCGTCTGACGAAAGCCGCAACCAATCGCAAAGCACACACAGCCAACCACTCCTCGTCAGCTTTGAGTTCTTGGCGTTCTTTGCGTTCTTTTGCGGCTAATCAATCCTTCGCGTTCGCGTCTATTCGCGTAATTTCGGCTCCCGACTTTCGGCCTTCGACTGATTCGTCCCATGCCCGCCAATCGCCTCTATTATCATCTTAAGCCCTATCTGCCATGGCGCTTCCGAATGGCGTTGCGCCGGATTATGGCGCGACGGAAGCGCAAGGCATATCAGGATGTCTGGCCCATCAATGAGGCTGCGGGCCGCCCTCCCGCCAGCTGGCCCGGCTGGCCGGATGGCAAGCGTTTTGCTTTTGTATTAACTCATGACGTTGAGAGCCAGAAAGGCTTGGACCGATGCCTGCCACTCAGTGAATTGGATGCTTCTTTAGGATTTCGCTCGTCCTTTAACTTTATTCCTGAAGGAGATTATATTGTTCCGCCGTTTCTGCGTGAACGCCTCATCAAAAATGGATTTGAAGTCGGCGTCCACGATCTAAAACACGACGGCTTTCTTTACCGGTCACGAAAAAATTTCAAGAACCACGCGCAACAGATTAATAAATATCTCAAGGAATGGGATGCAAAGGGTTTTCGGTCGGGATTCATGCACCACAACCTCGAATGGTATGAGGATCTCGATATCCTCTATGACGCCTCGACTTTTGACACGGATCCATTCGAGCCGCAGCCGGATGGCGTGGATACCATTTTCCCGTTTTGGGTTCCCGGAACGAATGGCTCCGGTTATGTTGAACTGCCATATACATTGATCCAGGACTTCAGCTTGTTTGTCGTGCTGAAGGAGAACACGATTGATATTTGGAAAAAGAAGCTGGATTGGATTGTTTCCAAGGGCGGCATGGCGCTTTTGATCGTGCATCCCGATTACACGAACTTTTCAAACAGCGGATTGACTGCGGATGAGTTCCCCGTGAAACTTTACGAGGACTTCATCCGTTACGTCAGGGAAACTTACGCCGGCCTCTATTGGAATGTTCTGCCGCGGGAGGCTGCCGAGCTGGTCCGCAGTCGCAAACTGTCGCTTTCATCTGACCACACGGAGTTTAAGCCATTGACTCCTTATGTCCGCCCGACGGAACAGAGCCGCCCGGATCTTGTCACTCCCTCCATTGACCTCACCTCTTCCCGACGCAACGGATCGAAGCCTTCCATTTGGATAGATCTGGATAACACGCCGCATGTGGTTTTCTTTGAACCAATCATAGATGAATTGCGGGCCCGCGGGTTTCCTTTGACCATCACCGCCCGCGACGCCTTTCAGGTTTGCGAACTGGCGGATCAGAAAAAAATTCCCTATAAAAAAATCGGCCGGCATTACGGAAAAAACCGGTTTCTTAAAGTTGCCGGGGTCTTGTATCGGGCGATGCAACTGGCGCCGGTCGCTTTGCGCGAAAAGCCGGTTTTAAGCCTTTCGCATGGTGCGCGATCACAGATCGTCATCAGCAACTTTTTGCAGATTCCGACCCTGCTTTTTGCCGATTATGAATTCGCCGAATACCCGCCGTTGATGCGTCCGACCTGGGAAATGGCGCCTTCGGTTATTCCAGATGAAGCTCTCTGTTGCGACAGGCATCACATTAAAAAATATCCGGGCATCAAGGAGGATGTTTATGCTTGGAAATTCAAACCGGATGCGGTTCTGCTGCGGAACCTCGGTTTGGATGAATCGAATTTGATCATAACCGCCCGTCCGCCGGCGACCGAAGCGCATTATCACAATCCGGAGAGCGAGGGTCTTTTCACCAGCTTCATGGAAATGGCCTGCCGCAATCCGAACACCCGGATTGTGCTGCTTCCCCGGAACAAACAGCAGGGCGAGTTCATTCGCAGCCGCTGGCCGCAATGGTTTGTGCAGAACAAAACTATCATTCCAGGTGGAGCGCTCGACGGCTTGAATTTGATCTGGCATTCCGATTTGCTGGTGAGCGGGGGGGGAACCATGAACCGTGAAGCCGCCACTCTCGGGGTGCCGGTTTACAGCATTTTCCGCGGCTCGATTGGCGCCGTGGACCGCCACCTGCAGCAATCCGGCCGTCTGATTTTGGTCGAAACCCCGGAAGACGTTGCCGGCAAGATCAGGCTGGAAAAACGGGTGCGAAAACCTGTGGCCGAAACCACCTCCCGGAGGAGCCTGGACCATATTGTAAATACAATCGAGGAGCTGGTCGAAAAAATTTCTGCAAAGAATCAGCGCGGTTAAAAAATTGTGCTTAAAATTTTGATCATTGCGGGGGCCAGGCCTAATTTCATGAAGGTTGCTCCCGTCATTAAAGCGATCACCGCCCACAATGCCCGGTGTCGTGAGGGCGATGTCCGCGTGAATTTTTCCCTGGTTCATACCGGACAACATTACGACCAGAAGATGTCCGACATTTTCTTCCAGGAATTGGGCATTCCCGCCCCGGACATCAATCTGGGGGTTGGCTCCGGTTCTCATGCCGTCCAGACCGCGAACGTAATGACCAAGTTCGAGCCGGTTTGTCTGGAGCAAAAACCCGGCTGGGTCGTGGTTGTGGGCGACGTGAACTCCACCATGGCCTGCACGCTGGTGTGTTCAAAGTTGGGAATAAAGGTCGCCCACGTCGAAGCGGGTCTCCGCAGCTTCGACCGCACGATGCCGGAGGAAATCAACCGCATCGTCACGGATTCGCTGGCAGACCTGCTCCTTACTCCTTCTTCCGACGCGGATGAAAACCTCAAGCGGGAGGGGATTCCGGAATCAAAAATCAGGCTGGTTGGCAACGTGATGATAGACACGCTGGCTGCCAACCTGCAAAAGGCGAGAAGCAGCGGGATTTTGAAAAAACTCGGATTGCAAAAAAAGGCTTTCGCTTATGTGACGCTGCATCGGCCCTCCAACGTGGATGACCCTGCGAACTTGAACAGCATCATGTCCGGGCTGAACCGGCTGGCAGATCATATGCCGGTTGTTTTTCCCATGCATCCGCGAACGCACAAAATGCTCGCGCAATTCGGCATTTCTCCGGTCGCCAACGGAACCATGAAAATCTTGGAGCCGGTGGGCTATCACGATTCTATTTGTCTGACGGAAAGCGCCCGGCTGGTGCTGACTGATTCCGGCGGGTTGCAGGAGGAGAGCACCTACTTCAGAACGCCATGTCTGACCTTGCGTCCCAATACCGAACGGCCAATCACGATTACGCTGGGAAGCAACCGGCTGACGCATCCGGATCGGCTTTCGTCCGACATTCAGGAAACATTGAATGGCAAGGAGGAATTGGGACAAGTCCCGCCACTTTGGGATGGGAAAGCGTCGGAACGAATTGTGCAGGCCCTGGTGGAACACAATCACGTTTCTTGAAACGGGTCACCAACGCTAACGAGCTGGGAATTGTTGGCGCCGTTTTTATTTTGATGGTCTGACTGGCGAATATGTTGAACGTCATCTTCACGCTCGACTACGAAATCCATGGAAATGGTGAAGGCTGTCCGCACGAATTGATGGTCGAGCCGACGGAGCGGTTGCTCCGGCTTTTTGACGAATATGGCGCGAAACTGACGATCATGGCGGACATCGCGGAGATTCTGAAGTTCAAGGAATTTGCGAATCAGAACGGCAGGGATGATTACCACTATCGTGATATCGTCACCCAGCTTCAGGGCGCTGTGCGCGGCGGCCATGATGTTCAACTGCACATCCACGCCTCGTATTTTAATGCCAGGCATGATGGGCAAAGGTGGGTGCAGGACTGGTCCGAATACGATTTCGTCGGCTTGAGCTTTGAACGTCTGGACGAGATTGTCCGGATCGGAAAAACCGAACTCGAATCGTTCCTTCAGCCGGTGAACCCGGACTACCGATGTTTTGTTTTCCGTGCGGCCAATTGGTCGGTGAACCCGGGCAGGAATGTCATCAAGGCGCTCCTCAACAACGGTATCAGGGTGGACACTTCGATCTTCAAATATGGCCGACGCAAAGGCATTGTGAGTTTTGATTATTCCGCCGCCGAAAGTGAACTGGTTCCGTGGCGGGTGAGGGAAGACGATCTTTGTTCACGCGATGATCGGGGACGGCTGTGGGAATTTCCCATCTACTGTGAGAACCGCTGGATCGGAGCCTTTTTAAGCCCAAACCGGCTTTATCGTGTGGCGCAAAGCCGTCGGCATCGAATTTCGGAAAATCCGTCCGGGTCCGCCGCCAACGGATTTCCGGATTCCGCAAAAAAAACAGGTTTGCTGGATAAGTTGTCCCTGGCTGCAAAAAAACATGCGTGGAAGGCGGACTTCAATCAATGCACGGGACGCCAGTTGATCGGAGCCTTGCGCCGCGCGGAACAGCGTTATTCAAACGGTTCGGACAATCTTCCATTTGTCCTCATCGGTCACTCGAAACTTTTCAATCGTGTGAATGAAAATAGTCTCCGCCCGTTTCTGGAATACGTTGCCAGCCACAATCACCGTTTTGAGTTTGGAACCTTTGGTGCTTTTGAAAATCAAGTGGGAGGTTCGCAATCGGTGGTAGTTTGATTAACTGTCCATGAACGAAGCTTCCTACATCATCATCAGTCCGGTTCGGAATGAAGCAAAATATCTATCCCTGACTATTGAGTCCGTCACAAAACAGACGGTTCTTCCAAAACGCTGGATTATTGTTGATGATGGCTCAAGCGACGAAACGGGCGCGGTTGCCGAAGCCGCTGCGGCCAAGTGCGATTGGATTAAGGTAATTCACCGTTCCGACCGGGGTTACCGGAAGCCGGGCGGTGGAGTCATTGACGCATTCTACGATGGGTATAATCAAATCGGCTCGCTGGACTGGCAATACGTTGTCAAGCTTGATGGTGATTTGTCGTTCGCTCCCGATTACTTTGCCCGATGCCTGCTCCGTTTCCAACAGGACTCGCGGTTGGGCATTGGCGGAGGGACGATTTGCAAAGAAACGGCCGGGCACCTTCTGCCCGAGTCCACCATTGACCCCGCCTTCCACGTCCGGGGCGCGACCAAAATTTATAAACGTGACTGCTGGGAGCGCCTCGGCGGGCTGATTCGCGCCCCCGGATGGGACACGGTGGACGAATTCAAAGCGAACATGCTGGGCTGGGCCACATACACATTTCCAGAAATCCAGGTGCTTCATCATCGTCCGGCAGGCCAGGCGCAGGGCGACTGGAAAAACTGGGTGAAAAACGGCCGCGCGAACTATGTTGCCGGTTACCATCCGCTTTTCATGCTGCTGAAATGTGTGAGCCGGCTGAAAAGCAGACCCTACGGTATCGCTGCGCTCGGCCTGTTCACGGGATACTTGAGCGGCTATCTCCGGAAAGTGCCGATGGTCGGCGATGAACAGTTGATCCGATACGTCCGTGAACAGCAGATGCGCAGGCTGTTAAACCGTGAAAATTTGTGGGCACAAAAGTCTGTTAAACCTTCGTCTGTGCAGTGCGGCACGCTGGTTCAGCCGCGTTCTGAAGCGCCTTTGCCTCATTAGAACCAGATTGAATTGACCCTATGTGCGGCATCTGCGGAAAGCTCTATTATGATCCTGTGGCGCAAGTCTCGCCGGATTTGTTGCAGCGCATGATGGACGTTATTTCGCATCGCGGCCCGGACGGCGAAGGAAAATTTCTGTCCGGCCCGGTCGGGTTGGGACATCGCCGTCTGGCCATCATTGACCTGAATACCGGCGCGCAGCCGATGACGAACGAGGACGGAACAGTCTGGATTGTCTTTAACGGCGAGATTTACAACTTCCCCGAACTTCGGCGGGAACTGCTCGCCAAGGGGCACATTTTCTCCTCTACCACGGATACCGAAGTCATCATTCACCTATACGAGGAATACGGTGTGGACTGCCTGTCGCGCTTGAGGGGAATGTTCGCTTTCGCGCTTTGGGATAAAAAAGACCGGGCGCTTTTCCTCGCCCGGGACCGCGTCGGCATCAAACCTCTTTACTACACGGACACGGGCGCGGCGCTGCTGTTTGCTTCCGAGATCAAGTCGCTCCTGGTTGATCCCGATTGTCGCCGGGAAGTGGATCCGCAAATGGTGGACCGGTTTCTGACGTTTCTCTATCCGGCAGGCCGCGAAACACTTTTCAAGGGCATCCTCAAACTCGATCCCGGCCATTATCTGTTGGTCAAAAACGGAAGTGTTACCTGCCGGAAGTATTGGGATTTGCATTTCAAACGCAACGAGCCGCTGACGAATTTCAATGATGCCGCCGATGAGCTTCACGAGCTAGTGTCGAAAACAGTGAAGGAGCACATGATCAGCGATGTGCCGGTCGGCATTCTGTTGAGTGGCGGGGTGGATTCAACGGCGATTTTAAGTTGTGCGGTTCAGGAGACGCAAAAGAAAATTAAAACCTTTACGGTTGGTTTCGAGGGCGAAGATTTTGCCGACGAGCGGCCTTTCGCGCGGCTCGCGGCGGAACGCTTCGGAACGGACCATCACGAAATCACGCTGTTACCCGAACAGTTCTCCTCCTTTTTGCCGTCGTATGTCTGGCACATGGAAGAGCCGGTGTGTGAAGCGCCGGCGATTGCGTTGTATTACGTTTCGAAACTGGCGCGGCAGCACGTCAAGGTGCTGCTTTCCGGCGAGGGCGGTGACGAGGCTTTCGGTGGATATAGCAACTACCGCAATCTCCTGCTGTTGGAGAAAGTCAAATCATTGGCCGGACCGCTTAAAGGCGCCCTGGCTCATTGCATCAACGGTGCTTCGCGCATCAACGGCTTCGGGCGCATCCGGAAATACGCCGACCTGATACAGCCGGATCTCCCGGAATATTACTACAGCCGCACCGCCTCTCCGTTCAGCTACTTCAACCGCCATCGCGGCGGGCTTTACACGGAAAATCTTTTCGTCGCCACCAGCGCCGAACGCTCCACGGAAGTCATCCGGGAACTCTTTCAAAATGTTGTGGGCCGTCCTTTGTTGGACCAGATGCTGTATGTGGACACCAAGACGTGGCTGCCCGACGATTTGTTGATCAAGGCTGACAAAATCACGATGGCCAATTCAGTCGAACTGCGCGTGCCGTTGCTGGATCATGTGGTGTTGGAATTTGCTGCCAGTCTGCCGCCGGATTACAAGGTTAAGGGACTGGCGACCAAGCGGATTTTCAAGCAGGCCTTTGCTCGGGTAATTCCGAAACCGATTCTCAAACGCAAAAAAACCGGGTTCCCGGTTCCCCTGCAAAAATGGCTTGAACACGATTTGCGCGATTACGCCCATGATATTCTGCTCTCCGACCGCGCCTCCGGGCGCGGTTATTTTCGCAAAAGCGGTATGGAAAAAATGCTTCAGCCCGCCAACGGGAGCGCGGCGCCGACCAAGGAAATTTTTTCCCTGCTCACGCTCGAACTGTGGCATCGGGAGTTTATGGACCATCAAAACGTCCAACCGGAACGGGTCGCCGAACTTTCCGGATAGATTCTCCAGCAATTGGTATCGTAACAATTTCATGGTAGGGACAGCGCGCTGCGCTGCCTTAACGCCGTGGCACGGCGTCCCTGCCGTTATCGCGCATCTGGACAAATGAAGTTCCCATCTCGTGGCAGCGACCGTGAGTCCGCTCTATTTTCGCAGTTGAACTGTTTATTGGGCATATGCGCCCCTTCGCGGCATATCGTTCGGATTTCTGACCTCCGCTTTCGGTTTTCGGATTTTGCATTTTTAGCGTTTCCGCATTTCAGCCTTTGGATTTTGGGTTTGCGCCCTTTCGCGGCAAGTCGTTCGGATTTCTGACCTCTGACTTCTGATTTCCGTCTTCTGCTAATGGACCTTTCCATCATCATCGTCAACTGGAACTCCAGGGATTATCTGCGCAAATCCCTTCAGTCCATTTACGCGAACTCGCGCGAAATGTCCTTCGAGATCATCGTCGTGGACGGCGCCTCGTATGACGGCTGCGGGGAAATGCTCGCGCGTGAATTCCCAGCGGTGGAATTCGTCCAATCGGAAAAGAACATCGGCTTTGCCCAGGCGAACAATCTGGGATTCGCGCAATCACAGGGCGACTATGTCCTCTTTCTGAATCCGGACACCGAGGTGGTGGGCGAAGCGATTAACACGCTGCACCAATTCCTCAAGGAAACCCCCAACGCGGGCATTGTCGGCTCCAAACTGTTGAACACCGACGGCAGCGTGCAGACCAGTTGCGTGCAGGCGTTCCCGACCATTTTGAATCAATTTTTCGAGGCGGAAATCCTTCGGCGCGCGTTTCCGCGTCTTTCATTTTGGGGCATGAGGCCGTTGTTTTCCGCGGACAAAAAACCGGCGGAAGCCGAGATGCTTTCCGGCGCCTGCCTGATGCTGCCGCGGCCGGTTTTTCAAAAATGCGGCGGGTTCAGCGAAGACTATTTTCTTTACGCGGAAGACCTCGACCTCTGCTACAAAACGCGACGGGCCGGCTTCAAGAATTATTTTGTGCCCGCCGCCGTGATCATCCATCACGGTGGCGGCAGTTCGCGCCCGTCCCAAAGCGTGTTTTTGACCGTGCTGATGCGCGAATCCGTCTATCGGTTTCTGAAAAAATTCCGGGGTGGAGGGTATGGCCTGGCGTTTCGCGCCTCGCAGGCGTTGAGCGCGCTCGGCCGGCTGGCCCTGCTTTTGATTTTGTTTCCAGTTTCCCTGGTCCGAGGCGAAGCCGAAACCGCGCGCGACCCGATCCGGCGCTGGACGGCAATCTTGAAGTGGACACTCGGACTCGGGCGGCCGGCTGGCGGTCATTCTTGAAGGCGACCAATGAATTGCGGCGTCGCGCTATTTTGGACCCGGCCTCCGGGAATGCCGGAATCCAGTTAGCGGGTATCCGTGTCCATCTGTGTCCATCCGTGGTTGAACTGGAAATCGCATGACGCACGAAAATAAAACGATCCGGGTCTTGTATAGCTTCCCCCACAAACTGGGGGCGGACCGGATTTGTTACACCGCCTGGCAGCAGGTCAACGGCCTCGCGGCGGCGGGCGCGGACGTGCTGGTCTTTCCCGGCGTGCTGCACCGGCCGGTGCCTGCAAGCGTGCGGGTTCGCCCGACGCTGGCCTGGGGAAAACTGCGTGTCTCCTACAAGCTGATGGGCATGATGCGCGCCTGCGCCCTCCACGATTACATTGTTTCGAAGCGGATTGAAAAGCTCGCCGGGAAAATTGACATCATCCATACCTGGCCGCTGGGCGCACACCACACGTTGGAAACGGCCAAACGGCTGGGCATCCCCACCGTCTTGGAGCGGCCCAACGCACACACGCGGTTCGCCTACGAGGTGGTGCGGAAGGAATGTGAACGCATCGGCGTTCCCCTGCCACCCGGCCATGAGCATGAATATAATGCGGCCATCCTGGCGAAGGAAGAGGCGGAATATCTGCTGGCGGACGGCCTCCTGTGCCCTTCTGATTTTGTTGTGAAAACATTTCGCGACCAGGGCTTCGCGACGGATAAGCTCGTGCGCCACATTTATGGGTTTGACGAAAAACAATTCTTCCCCGACCCGACGCCGCGCGACCCCAAGCGCGGCCTGACAATGATTTCCGTGGGCGTGTGCGCCGTGCGAAAGGGATTGCATTTTGCGCTGGAGGCCTGGTTGAAGTCCCCGGCCTCGCGGGACGGCACGTTTCTGATTGTGGGCGGATTTATTCCAGCTTACGAGGCAAAACTCAAGCCCATGCTGTCGCATCCGAGCGTGAAAGTGCTCGGCCACCGGAACGACGTGCCGGAACTCATGCGCCAGAGCGACATTCTGGTTTTGCCGAGCATTGAGGAAGGGTTTGGGCTGGTGGTCGCGGAAGCCATGGGCAGCGGCTGCGTGCCGCTCATTTCCGATGCCTGCACCGACATCTGCAAAAATATGGAGAATGGCCTGGTCCATCCTGTGGGCGATGTCGCAATGCTCACGCAGCAAATCACGCTGCTGCACCAAGACCGTGTGCTTCTGAAAAAGTTGCGCGATGCTTCGCTTCGTGCGGTGCCAGAAATCACCTGGACGGCTGCCGGGGTGAAACTGCTTGGGACCTACCGTCAGGTCATCGCAGCATACAAGGCAGTATGAAATTTAGCGTCATTATTCCGGCATACAACGCCGCCAAGACCATCGCGGCTACTTTGGATTCAGTTCTCGCACAGACCGTGGTGCCATTTGAAATTTTGGTGTTTGATGATGGCAGCACGGATAACATGGCGGTAATTCTTGCATCATACAAGCCGCGCGTCACAGTCTTTAGTCAATCAAATCAAGGCGCGGCTCATGCCCGGAATTTCCTGTGCGCGCAGGCGCAAGGTGACATTTTGGCATTTCTTGATGCTGATGACCTGTGGCATCCCTGTTATTTGAAAGCGCAGAAGCAAATGATTGAAAAACATCCTGACGCTGTCGCCCATTTCACGGAGCACGAGAACATTGTGGGCCTTGGCGATTTCAAGTGGCCAAAAGGCGCGGATTGCCAACCGATCAATCCTGAATTGATTCAGCCGGCGGTTTTTATCAAGCGGTATAATGAAACTCCTTTGAGTTTTCAAATGAGTTGCATGTGCGTTCGGAAGAGCGTGCCATCCCAACTCGGCCCGGAGCCGTTCCGCGTTACCGTGGCGGACGACACGTTTTTTCACACCTCGCTTCCTCTTTTGGGTCCTGTCGCGCATACGACTGCAAGGCTCGTTGCGTATAGAATCAACGAATCCTCGTTGTCATCAAACCGGCTGAGGATGTCGGTTCTGGTGGTGGACGTTTTCAAAATACTGGATGAGATTTACAAGGCGAAAGCTGATCCCGCTTTGTACGACGCATTCAGGATGGTCTATGCCTCGCGAAGGCGCAATTGCGGAAAGTACCTGATGGGAGCGGCAAAGACCCGGGACGCCCGCGAACAATTCATGGCGGCCGCGCGTTTGTCCAGGAGACCCGCCTCGGTGGTGAAATCCGTCGGGTTGTATCTTTGTACGTTGCTTCCCCGCTCGTTGCAGCCCCGCTGGCTCGCCGGAGAGCGATTATACCCGCAAGCGGGCGGAGACGGTGTTAAGGCCCACCAGCTCAAACGACCATGAAAACGAGCGCCCTTATTCCAACCTATAACTCGGCCCGGACAATTGAGGCCACCTTGGATGCCGTCTTTGCGCAAACGATTGCTCCGGACGAGGTGCTGATTATGGATGATGGAAGCACAGACAATACAGTTTCCTTATTGAGCCGATACGTCCCGCGCATCACGCTACTTCAGCAACGCAACGGAGGTGTTGCCCGTGCTCGAAATGTTCTTGCTGAACTTGCAAAAGGGGATTTGTTAGCCTTTTTAGATCACGATGATATTTGGCACCCGGAATACATTGCCACACAGCAGAAATCATTTCGTGAGCATGGAAACGCAGTTGGATTCTTTACTGCTCACGCTAACCTTGTTGGTTTTGGAGGCTTTGATTGGAACGATGGTGTTTCAGATACTAACGGTAGCATTGAAGTTATTGTTCCCTTGCACTTTATGCAGCAGTATCACAAGGCTATTGGCAAATATGCTTCGATGAGCTTTTGCTGCATTCCCAAAAGCGTCATCCGCAAGCTGGGGCCGGAACCATTTCATCCAGAAGTCAGCGGTGTTGATGACTATTTCCTTTTCCACACCTTGATGCTGCTCGGACCAATCGTTTATAATTCCAGACCGCTGGTTGCTTACCGGATAACTCGAGGCGCTCAATCTGCCAACTTGTTGAAGTTAGTGCAAAAGGCCGTCCGCGCCTTGGAGTTGCTCAAGCCGCAATTTAATAGGCATCCGGACGCCCGGATGCGAAAAGCGTTCAAAGCAGTTTTTTCGACGCAGCGGCGTGAATATGGAAAAGTTCTGATGGGCACCGGCCAGCCAGCCCAAGCGCGAATCCAGTTTTTGCTCTCGCTGACCCATAGCTGCAATCCCAAGTCTTTGATGAAATCCATGGCCCTGCTGTTCCTGACTTATGTTCCAAATCGGTTCCAACCGAAATGGCCTTCCGAATGGAAAGTTTCCCATTCGAGACCGTGTTAAGTGGATAATTTTGTCCCAACGTTATCAACTTAAAAATAATATTACACACAATCAATCCTTGGAAGCTCTCTACGACAGCAAACACGCTGGATATTTTGAATATTCGCGCCCGGAGATGTTGCCATTTGTTCCAGAATCCGCCCGTAAAATCCTTGATGTCGGCTGTGGTGCCGCCGGATTTTCCGGCACCTTGAAAAAACTTCGGCCGGTGGAAGTTTGGGGCGTGGAACTGAACAAGTCGGCCAGCGAGGTGGCACGTGGCCGCATTGACAAAGTTTTCCATGCTCCTTTCGGCCCAGAACTGGATCTACCCCGGAACTATTTCGATGTCATCTGCTTCAACGACGTTTTGGAACATTTCGCCGATCCCGGCAGCGTTTTGCGTCACGCAAAAACCCTGCTCGCGCCGGAAGGCTGTATTGTTGCCTCCATTCCCAATTTCCGCTTTTTTGATAACATGGTGAAAATCATCGTCAGAAAATCAGCCCGCTATGTTCACGAGGGCATCATGGATCGCGCCCACCTCCGGATTTTCACCAAGTCCAGCATCGCTCTGCTTTTCGACGAGGCGGAAATGGCGGTCGAACGGGTTGAAGGCATCAATTCCCAATACGTCAGCAACAAGTTCGCCTTTTTTAATGTCCTCACCTTGGGTTGGATTTCTGACATGAGATTTCTTCAGTTTGCCGTCGTGGCAAAATCAAAACCACATAATTTGGTTCAAAAAAAATAAACGGATGATTCCTCTCGGTGCGTTTCTTACCCTGCTGTTATCGTTAATTGTCTTTGCGGCACCGCGCCGTTACGCCTTGTTGGGCGTGATGGTGGCCACGTGTCATGTGACCCAGGAATAGATGGTTGACATTGTTGGTTTTCGCTTTACCGCCATTCGTTTGGCATTGCTGGCGGGCATCTCCAGAACCATCATGCGCGGCGAGTTCAGAGAAATTGAGTTTATACGCACGAATCCACTAGAACGGCGGCGGATTGATTTCCGGTTTCTGTAAAAAAACGACTGTTCTCCCATGAAAAGAATGCCTGATAAATGAATTTCCTTGGAGCATTCATTCTGGTCGTTTTGATCTTCGTGGTGCTGGGCGCATCACGACGGGTGGCACTTCTGGGGATGATGGCAGGCGTTCTGTTCCTCACGCAGGTGCAGGCCATCAACGTGGCCGGTTTCAATCTATTTTCTGTCCGGTTCTTGGAGCTGGCTGGATTCATCCGGGTTATTGCGCGCCGGGAGTTTTCCTTCTCGACGTTGATCAAAGTGGATAAGGCACTGATCTGGCTTTACATTTACACGACAATCGTCTTTTTACTGCGCTCTTCAGAGGGCCAAGCTTCTGCTATCGGAGCGGTAATAGATGCGTTTCTCTGCTATTTCACTTTCCGTGGGTTGCTCGGCGATCTGGAAGATTTCCGATGGTTCCTGCACGCTTTTCTTATTCTCCTTGCCCCTTACACACTGTTAATACTTTTTGAAAGCTTCACGCGGCATAATCTATTTTCGTCCATGGGCGGGGTTGCCGACGGAACCTGGGTTCGAGGCAACCGGATCCGCTGTTTTGGCAGCTTCCGGCAACCCGACACGTTGGGTATGTTCGCCGCAAGTTTTCTGCCTTTATATATCGGCTTGGCTTGCATCATCAAAGAGCGAAAACGCGCGCTCATTGGAATTTGCCTTTGTCTCGCAATTGTCTGGGCCGCCAATGCGGGTGGCGCGGCGGCGGGTGCGGGCATGGGGTTGCTGGGCTGGTTGTTTTGGCCCTTGCGGACGAAAATGCGCAAAGTGCGCTGGGGCATCGCAGGACTGATTGCCGCATTGGCCCTGGTGATGAAGGTGCCTGTGTGGTATCTATTCGCACACGTCAGCAACATCACCGGGGGCGATGGCTGGCATCGGTCCTACCTCATAGATGTGGCCTACCACCATTTCGGCAAGTGGTGGCTCTGGGGTATGCCTATAAATGAGACAAGCGGTTGGTTTCCTTATGGACTCGGGACCAGAAGCCAGGCGGATATAACCAATCAATTCATTTCGTTGGGTCTTGCCGCGGGTGTGGGCGCCATTATTTTATTCATTTTGCTCTTGAAACGGGCATACAGCGGCTTGGGCAAAACACTTGCCGTTGTTCGTTCCTCGACACTAGAAACCAGTAACGCTGAATTTCTGCTATGGGGTTTGGGCGTCGTGCTGGCCGTGCATATTACCAATTGGTTCGGAATCACCTACTTCGACCAAATGTATGTAGTTTGGTTCATGCAACTGGCGGTCGTTTCAACCCTCTCGGAACAGCGGTTGCGATTGCCCGACGGAATCGTTAAAGATGCGGTGGAAACAGAGATTGACCATGTTTTCGGCACAACAATTGCATCCAATTCTCATTATGAATAGAACATTTCGATCAATCCGCATAAGGCTCCACTCGCTTCCTTTGCCGGCCATGGCGTTTTTGATCCTGTGCGGCGGAATACTTGCTGCGCCAGGTGCGGATATTTACATTGCCCAAACCGCCTCCGGCGATGGTTCGGGCAGTGGAGCAAGCAACTGCATGGCCTTGGCGACAGTCAACGCAACCTGGCCGGCGAGTCCGGGTGACACGATTCATCTGGTAGGCACGTTGGCAAACCCACTTTCCATTGGCGGCAGCGGGGCTGTAGGCAAGCCCATCACCATCCTGTTTGAACCCAATGCTAAATTCAGCGCGACAAACTGGCCGGTGCAATGGTGGGGCGGAGGCGCAATAACACTCTATGCTGACAACTATATCACCATTGACGGCGGTTCAAATGGCCTGATTGAAGCCACAGCCAATGGGACCGGGCTTGAATATCAGACCAACGCCGCAGGAGTTGGGGCCGCCTCTTCCAGTTATTTGACCGTCAAGAACCTCAGGATTCGGAATTTGTATGTGCGCAACAACAACACAGATGAAACTGGAGGATGGGGCCAACAACCCGGCAATGGCGTGATGGATAACCCGACGATTGCGCCATACTACATCACTGGTTTTACCGTCAGCAACTGTGTTATCAGTGATTGTGGCAACGGAATTAACACCAGTTTCAGCGCTGGTTGTTCCAATTTTACCTTTGTGGCTAACACCATGTATCGGTGTAATTGGGGCGGCGGTGGTGGAGACAGGGGAGCTGGTTCGTCCTTGGGCAACCTTCTGGTTGCTCGCAACCACGTCTATAACTTCACAAACTGGGATAACCCTGGTAACAATTTTTATCACCACAACGGGTTTTATTTTTGGGCGGATACTCCGGGTGTGTCCATCAATGGGGTGCAGTATATTGGCAACACGATTGGCCCCGGCTTCGGGACAACCGCCACGAGCGGGATGTGGATAGACGGCAATGCGACCAACGTCCTTGTGGCAAACAACCTGATTTTGTGCGCATCCAACGAGGCTCCCGGCAATGCCATGCTGCAAATCAGCATGGGTGGAAAGGTGCTCAACAATACATTCATTGGGGGCGGCACGGGCATTGCCATCACCGCCGGAACAACAAACTGGACGACCGTGGTCATGGGCAACCTGTCGGTTTATTGCATGCCTTTCGCCAACAATTACGGGACTGGCACCCTGATAATGGACAGCAATTTGGTTTATAGCGGAGCAGCAACTGTGAATTATTCGTTTGGCGTTGGCGGGACGGGTCATTTCTACTCACTGTCCCAGATACAGACCATGGGCTACGACAGTCATGCGTTGAACGCCAATCCATTACTGAACCCCAACGGGAAACTGAATGGTGGAAGTCCGGCCATTGGTGCGGGGGCGAACTTTTATAGCTTCTTCACGACGGATTTTTTGGGCAATTCCCGTCCAGCGACCGGCCCGTGGACGATTGGGGCATATCAATCGCCTGCTCCATTGGTATCGCTCGTGGCATCGCCAACAAGTGTCACCAACGGCCAATCCTCGACATTGACCTGGTCAAGCGTCAACGCGACCAATCTTACGCTGAGTGGATTTGGATTGGTTGCGCCGAACGGAAGCACAAACGTGTACGTGTTCCCAACGCAAATAAAAACGTATATTGCAACGGCTGTCGGCACGAACGGAACATTTTTAGCCAGTGTCTCGGTGACGAACCTTCCCAGTCCCCCCCTTATGCTTAGGGTAATAGGGTACAATAGTCAGTGAGTAGAAATTATCGCACTGGCCTTTCAGTTAAGGCGGGTTGAGACGTGATACATGCCTTGCTAGGCTGCCTCGGAATTGTCAACTAAACGACAGAACCAGATTAGATGGCCATCGGAACAATAGAACGCGCAGCACATTTGTGTTCGAGAATTCGAACCCGGCTGTTCACTCTCCTGCTCTCCAGTCAATTCAAGGAATTTGGCGCCGGAGCCAGGATTTCACCGCCGTTCCGTTTTTACGGCCTGAATCAGATGAGTCTGGGCGAAGATGTGATGATTAACCGGGATTGCTGGATTCAGACCATTCCCGGCGGCGGGCGGGAAAACGACGCAAAGCTCGTCATCGGCTCGCATGCGGGCATTGGGATGGGCGCTCATATTTCGGCGGCGAAACTGGTGTTGATCGAGGAATATGTGTTCCTGGCCCGCAACGTCCATATCGCGGACCATGCCCACGCTTTTGAAAACATTGACGTGCCCATCATG
Source organism: Verrucomicrobia subdivision 3 bacterium UBA7542 (assembly GCA_002479245.1). Taxonomy (GTDB): domain Bacteria; phylum Verrucomicrobiota; class Verrucomicrobiia; order Limisphaerales; family UBA11358; genus UBA11358. The sequence continues at coordinate 42,109 of DLMG01000211.1, forward strand.
GAACAAGGCATTGACCGAATCGCCCCGGTCTCCATTGGCCGGAGCACTTGGCTGGGACAGAATGTTGTCGTGCTGCCAGGCGTGACCATCGGACGGCACTGCGTCATTGGGGCGAATTCCGTGGTCAACTCGTCCATCCCGGATTACTCCGTGGCGGTTGGCGCACCCGCACGCGTCGCCAAGCAATATAACCAAACAACCGGAAGGTGGGAACTGGCCTCCCGGGGCACCGCCGCTTGACACCGAAAATCGGGGGAGTGAGTATTCAACGCTCATCATCAGACTTCCAAATGGAGTTTTATGGAACCGCCTAAACAGCAGAATGTAGCCACGGTCGCGAATGGCGACACGGAGATGAGCGACTACTCCAAGCTCCCCGAAAAGCCTCTGGTCAGTGTTTGGATGACCACCTATCAGCACGCACCTTTCATTCGAGAAGCGCTGGATAGCGTCCTGATGCAAAGGGTAGAGTTTCCATATGAGATTTGCCTTGGTGACGATGGCTCGACGGACGGGACACGCGAAATATGCATTGATTATTCCAAGAGGTTCCCCGACAAGCTGAGGCTTTTCTTGAGAAGCCGTTTGAACCCCGTTCGTAAACTCCACAAGTTTCCGGGCATGCACAACGCAGCGTCAACGTTCAACGCATGCCGGGGTAAATACATTGCATTATTGGAAGGCGATGATTACTGGCTCCATCCTCACAAATTACAGACACAAGTGAATGTGCTTGAGTCAGACCCGACCCTCGCGGCCTGCTGTCACTATGCCATAGCCATGCAGGATGGAAAACCATGGTTTGGGGGCGTCACGCCCGAGTTTGCAGTAGATACGGTTACCGTGGAGGGCATACTCAAGCGAGACGTGACCAACTTACATACTTCCACATGGATGCTGCGGCGCGGCAAACCGATGCAATGGGAAGGTTTTGATTCCTCGTTATTTATAGATTATCCGATGATGGTTTGGACTTTACTTCAAGGAAGGGGGCATGTTTTGCCCTATATCTGGAGCTTGTATCGGTATCATCCGCAAGCAGTTTTCACCACTTTGTCAACGGAAGCCAGGCTGCGTGAGAATCTGGAACTGTGGAAGTGCCTTAGTTCAATAGTGCCCCAGGAAATGGGTGGTGCCCTGTCCATTGGGATGTCGCGCACACTTACTTTGTATATTGGGTCTCTTGTCAGGGCGGGCAAATACCGCCTTGCTTGGGCACATTTCCGGGAAAATGTTTCTAAGATCGCCAACATCAATTGCACCGCTAAGGAGCGGGACCGGCTCCGCTGGCTTGCAATCGAGGCAATGTTAATTCCTCGTTTGGCCGGCCTCAGGCGGCGATTGAAAGAACGTCAGATTATGTGACGGAGCTCACGCAAAGTAGCATTGAAACTCGATCCCAACGCGATCTTGAACCCCGTTGGCACCAGCAACAAAACTGTGGCGAAACCCTTTAGAAGCTAATTTTTCGATATGAATCACAATTACTCAGCAAAACCGGTTGGTTATTTTAACACGGCCAGGAAGTCATTTGTTGATATGTTACCGCACAACGAAAAGGCCCGGCTTCTGGAAATTGGCACGGGTTCGGGTGACACTGCTGCGCTTGCCCTGGCTGAAGGAAAATGCGGCTGGTGTTGCGGGGTCGAACTATGCGAAGGGCCTGCGGTTGAGGCGCGGAAGAAAATTCAACAGGTCATTGTTGGAGATATCGAGCGCATAAAGCTCGATTTGCCTGAAAAGTTTTTCGACATTTTGCTTTTGAGCGAAGTATTGGAACATCTGGTTGACCCGTGGTCGGTTTTGAAGAAGCTCAAACGTTTTATGAAACCAGGTGCAATTGTGATTGCCGGTTCTCCCAATGTTTGCGATTGGCATGTAATCTGGACACAATTATGTGGGAAGTGGTATTATCAGGACAAGGGCATTTGGGATGCAACCCATGTTCGCTGGTTCAGTCCGGAATCTTACAGGGAGATGTTTGTTGATAGTGGCTTTGTGGTTGATGAAGTTGGGCCATCTTACCCATTGCGAATCAAGGCGCGGATTTTCAATGTAATGACGTTAAGACGGTTTGAATACCTGCTCCACAGTCAGGTTGTGCTTAAAGGCCATTGCCCTGCATAGCCCAACTGATTCAGGGGATTTTCCAGATACAGAGCCGAGACAACGGCGGGTTACTTTGAAGACAAGGCTTTCAATGTGTTCACCCCGCATCATGGGGCAGAGTTAAGATTACAAAAGTGGTTTCATATCCAACAATCCGAGACTGGTTGCATTCCATTGTTCCCAATTATCTGGTAAGGATAAAGGACAGGATCATGGCCTCGCCAGTCGGCGCCCGGCTGGCAAGGGGGACTTTTTGGAGCCTGATGGCGGGTTGTGTCTCCCGTTTTTTGGCGCTGGTGGCTTCAATCATCGTTGCCAGAATATTGGGCAAAGAGACCTTCGGACAATTGGGGATTCTGCAAAGCACCCTGGATATGTTCGGGAGCGTTGCCGCATTTAGCATGGGGCTGACGGCCACCAAATATGTGGCGGAATGCCGCCAGAGCGACCCGGACAAGGCGGGACGGATCATCGCGATGTCCAGTGTCGTGAGCTGGTTGACTGGAACCATAGGCACGATTGCTCTAATCTTTGCTTCACCCTGGCTGGCTGGCCACGCGCTCGCCGCGCCGCAACTCGCCCCGCTGTTACAGATCAGTTCAATTTCCCTGCTGTTTGGAGTGGTCAGTGGCGCGCAAGTGGGTGGGTTGGCGGGCTTTGAGGCGTTCAAGCAACTGGCGCAAATCAATCTGGTTACCGGGGTGTTGGCCGTCATTTTACGCGTCGGCGGCACAATAGTGATGGGGCTAAAAGGAGCGGTCTATGGCATGGTGTTTGCCCAAGTGGCTGGATGCATTATTAATTTTCTGGTGCTGCGCAGACTGGCGGCAAAAGACGGCATTTCCGTGCGGTATGCCCATTGCCTGCGCGATCTTCCCGTCATCTGGAAATTCAGCCTGCCGGCCGTGTTAAGTTCCCTTGTTCTTTTGCCCACAACCTGGCTCTGCAACGCCATGCTGGTGAATCGTCCGGGAGGATACGGTGAGATGGCGGTGTTTAACGCGGCAAACCAATGGTTTTTTGTCATAATGTTTATTCCGGCGCTTATGGGCGAAGCGGCGATGCCGATCCTTTTCGACCGGATGAACCACCACGATTATCGAAGCGCGCGCAAGATTTTTTTTACTTCAATCAAATTGAACGCACTGGTCATTTTACCCTTGGTTCTTCTCGGTTTTTTTGGCAGACAAGTCATGGGGCTTTATGGCAAGGGATTCAGCGGCGGCTGGGAAACCCTGGTAATCGTTCTGGCCACTGCCGGGTTGCAGGTGGTCCAGATGCCTGCCGGATACATTCTTTCTTCTGCAGGCCGTATGTGGCTCTTATTGCTGATGAATCTGGGCTGGGCGGTCAGCTTTGCGGGCGTCACCGCGCTGCTCGTGGCCCACGGTTCGCCGGGTCTGGCTTCGGCAAGATTGATCGCACTGTGTTTGCATTGCACGTGGACATTCGCCTTTGCCTTCCACGCCCTCAAAACGAACCGGGAAGCCGAGCATGAATCGCAGCAAACCGATGCAGCCGGCCAACTGAAGATGTTGACGACCCTGGAAGAGCAACGAGCCATGATTAAAACTGAGGGAATGTTGGACTAAAGCTGGAAAAAGTGACGCCTAGGAAGATTTGAAGAACTCGCTTCTTTTCTCCGACATGGATGGTATGAAACCGGCAATGAATTCAACTTACGAAGTTCGCGACAGTTTGGCTGACAATTACAACTCGAAAAGCGCCGGCTACTTTTCTGGAGCACGCCGCCAGTTTGTGGATGACCTGCCTCGCAATCCGTCGGCACGCCTGCTGGAAATTGGATGCAGTGCCGGCAACACGGCGGCCTACGCCCTGGCTCAAGGGAAATGCGGCTGGTGTTGCGGCGTCGAACTATGCCCGGGGCCGGCAGCCGAAGCTGCAAAAAAAATGGATCAAGTCATCGTGGGTGATATCGAGAAGCTGGAACTCGATTTTCCGCCCCAGTCATTTGACGTGCTATTTTTGAGCGAAGTTTTGGAACATCTGACGGATCCGCCGGCGGTGTTGCGCAAACTGCGCGGATTTCTGAAGCCGTGGGCCTTGGTCATGGCCGGATCGCCGAATGTTTGTCATCATAGTGTATTGCGCATGCTTTTGAAAGCCGGTGGGACTATCAACCCGAGGGTATCCTGGATGCAACTCATTTAAGATGGTTCAGTCCATCCACATACCGCGAGATGTTTGAAAGCTGCGGATTCATTGTTGATAATGTCACTCCCGCCTGGCCCTTGGGACGCAAAGCCCGAATTTTTAATTTTCTGACTGGAAAACGCCTGGAGCATCTTCTTCACAGCCAGACTTATTTGAAGGCTCACCGTCCCCTTTGATTTTTCAATGAATGACGTTCGAGTCGTCCCGTGAGTCATTACCCCCCAACTTTTTTGCGTCGGGGAAAAACCGAAATGCTGACCAAAGGCGGAAATCAGAAAAGCAGTTCAACCACGGATGAACCCGGATGGACACACAAAATCAAAAGTAGAAAGCGAAATAAACCGCGAAACACACGAAAGGCTTGACGCGAATTGCGCTAATTTCCACCAATTGAATTCGTAATACAATCCTGCAACTTCGCGCACGGACGACAAAGATTTGGACTGCGGTGGCAGAGCGCAGCGGCGACACCGCTTTCCGTGCTGCCGGTTGCTTCCAAAAGCGGCGTGGCGCTTCGCTTCCCGCCGCAGTCCAAAATCTGTGGTTGCGGCGTAAGCCGCGCTGGGTTAATTCGTGTAAAAAAACATGGAAATCCGCGTCAGCCGCGGTTCAAACAAAAAAGGGCGGGAAACTCGCAGGCTGGCCTTCGATTTTAAATTTCAGCGTTTCAGTTTTCATTTAGTGTTGCGGAGCGCCTGAACAATGATGAGCATCAAGCCGCCCGCTTCCAGCAGCCATAAGAATGGGATTTGTTCCAGATCAAACCCCTGCATTTGGTCAATGTGGTCAATGGAGGCCGCGCGAATCACAATGTAAGCACAGACCAAGGCGCAACCGCCTGCTGCCAATGGCAGTTGGCGGCCAAACCGCCCAATCTGGCCGGGCAATCGGAACATGACCGCGACAAACAACGCGATGCTGACCAGCACAAATCCCAGGAAAAAAAGGGCATGCAACTCAAGACGGTAGTCATACAGGCGTCCCGTCCGGGCGATCTGACGGCCGAGTTCGATGAGCAACGTCTGTAAATCGAGTTGTTTGTTCAACCCAAGCACGGCCAGAATTGCACCGAGCCAAATCCAGATGCGATCCATTGCGTCCGAATTCTTAAACCGGGAAACAGCCGCCGCGCGGAAGGAAAGCAATGCGGCAATCATATAGAGCGCAAAGGTGATCCAACCGAGCGCGGTTAGATGTCCCGCCAGATGCATTTCAGAATTCATGTCCTTGGAAAATAGCAGAAAATGATTGAAAGTCAGCCAGTCCTATGCAGAAAAACAAAGCTGGATGGCAAAAGCGGAAAGCGGAAATTGTAAAAGCGGAAATAAATCCGGGGAGCACGCGCGCCCTCGCGTATTTTGGCGCCCCTTGCGCTCCTTTGCGGCCAACCATCTAAAGCCGAAGTCCGAAACCCGAGATAAGCAGAGCCTCGTTACCTTGGCTGCTGCGAAATCAGTTTTTTTTCACGCATAACGGTAATTAAAACAAACAACATCTATGAAAATAGCCATCGTCGGTTTGGGTTACGTCGGTCTGCCCTTGTCACTCCAATTCACCCGCTCGGGCGCCAGTGTTTTGGGACTGGACATTGATCCGGCAAAGGTCGCTTCCCTCAACCAGGGGAAGAGTTACATCAAACACATCGAATCGTCCGCCATCGCCGAGGCGCTGAAGGCGGGCGGCTTTACCGCCACCTCGGACTTTGAACGCATCCGGGAAGTGGAGGCGGTGATCATTTGTGTGCCCACGCCGCTCAACAAGAACCGCGAACCGGACATTTCGTTCATCCTCGACACCGGCAAAGCCCTCGCGCCGCACTTGCAGAAGGGCACACTGGTGGTCTTGGAGTCCACGACCTATCCAGGCACGACCGATGAGGACCTGCGTGAAGTGCTTGAAGCCGGGTCGAAGCTGAAAGCCGGAACGGATTTTCATCTGGCCTTTTCGCCGGAACGGGAAGACCCGGGAAATGCGCAAAGCAAGGTCGAAATTATTCCCAAAGTGATCGG